>JBJEIS010000139.1:0-41342 GCA_051877275.1 Acutalibacteraceae bacterium
CGATTAATTTCTATTTTTATAAACTCCTGTTACGGATAACAGAAAGATACTTATAAAACCGGACTGAATTCCGATAATCTGACAATCAACAATTCCGTCAACCAATATAAATGCAAGACAGCTCATTGTAAAGGTCATCATCGGGTCCAGTATGTTTCTGCCGCTTTGAATGTATAATTCGCGGCATCTTTTTAACATTGTAAAAACAATTGTAATTGTTCCGACAAGTCCGAAACTGTAAAGGCTTTCAAAAAGAATATTGTGGGCATGAAGATGCCAGCCGACATGCTTTAAATTATCAAGCGAAGCCTCTAAATTTGATAAATCAAACACATATCCGTTTGTAATTATAACCGAATCGACAGAATGTTTTAAAATGCCTAACATTCCGTGTCCGAAAAGCGGTTTTTTCAAAAAACCTTTTATGGCAGGCTCCCAATACTCAAAACGCATTATAAATGAATCAATAAAACTGTTCATATGCAGTTTTTCGGTTATTGTATCGTGAAATAGAATTACTGCCAATACACCGGCGGCGCCGATTATGCAAAAAGGAATAAGAATTTTATACTTTTTAGCAAACAAAAGCATTACAAAAGTTGCGACTGCAACGCCGACCAACGGCATTTTGCTGCTTGTTACAAGTATAGCCGCTGTATTAAGTACGGCAAGCAATATATAAAGCAGTTTATTGCGATTTTCGTAAATCACTCTGTAAAGGCAGATTACGATTACAAATGAAACATAGTAGCAATAGTAAAGCGCATTTAGAAAAGTAGAGGCGCTTCTGCCCTCAATTGCAGAAAGATTTAATATTTTTTGTACAACAGCAACTGCAAAAGCAAAAACGCTGTAAGCAACCATCATTGTGAAAATATCATCTGTTTTCTGCTTTGTTATATTTTCTCTGAATGATAATGTTATAAGTATTACCGCTAAAACAAAAACAGAGGCTATAATGCCGAAATAATTTAGGTAAAGCGACGAAACTAAAAGCGTTAATGCGCCGAAAATAAAGCCCGAACGGTTACCTTTTTGAGTTAAAAGCTTTGCTCTTTTGTGAATAAGCAAATAAACAGCAACTGCAAAAACCGTAATTACGCAAAGCACCGCATTAATAAGTGCCGCCGCCATACAAAGAAAAACAGCGCGGGTTTCGGAATCATATCCGAAAACCCTTGTAAAATAGTCTTTTACCGCTGAAATGAATTTTAAATTTATCACAAAATCACCAATCAGATATATTTTGTTTATAATTCCTGTTTTGTGAAAAATTATTTTGGGCGTCTATTGCCGTGAGGTCTTCTGCCACCCTTTCGCTCGTTCTTTTTATCTTCTTCGCCGTCATCTTCAACAACTGCGCCGTTTACTTCAACAAGCGCCTCGCGGCGTGAAAGATTTAGTCTGCCCTGGTCGTCGATTTCGGTTACTTTTACAATAACCTGGTCGCCTACCTGAACAACATCTTCAACCTTTTCGGTGCGTTTAACATCCAACTGTGAAATGTGAACAAGACCTTCTTTGCCCGGAGCAATTTCAACAAATGCGCCGAAAGTCATAAGACGGGTTACAACACCGTTGTAGATAGCGCCGACCTCAGGGTCGTTTGCGATGGTTTCAATGATTGAAATTGCACGGCGTGCATCATCAGTATCAAGTGAAGAAACAAATACTTTGCCGTCTTCTTCGATATTGATTGTACAGTTGCATTCTTCCTGCAACTTCTGAATAACCTTGCCCTGCTTTCCGATAACATCACCGATTTTTTCTGGGTTAATGGTTGTGATAAGCATTTTAGGAGCGTATTTTGAAAGCTCTTTACGAGGTTCAGGAATTACTTTTAACATAACTTCATCAAGAATATAATTTCTTGCTTTATGTGTTTTAGCGAAAGCTTCCTTTATGATTTCAGGTGTAAGACCGTGAACTTTAAGGTCCATCTGAATAGCTGTAATACCTTTTTTAGTACCCGCAACTTTAAAGTCCATATCGCCGTAGAAATCTTCAAGTCCCTGAATATCTACCATTGTCATAAAGTCGCCATGAACGCCCTCGTCACCTGTGATAAGACCACATGAAATACCTGCAACAGGAGCTTTTATCGGAACACCGGCAGCCATAAGCGCCAAAGTTGAACCGCAGATTGAGCCTTGTGAGGTTGAACCGTTTGAAGAAAGAACTTCAGATACAACACGGATTGAATAAGGGAATTCCTCAACCGAAGGAATAACAGGTACAAGCGCTTTTTCAGCCAATGCGCCATGACCGATTTCACGTCTTCCCGGTCCGCGTGAAGGTTTGGTTTCACCAACAGAGTATGATGGGAAGTTGTAATGGTGAATATATCTTTTCTCGGTCTGTTCGTCAAGTCCGTCTAACTGTTGACAGTCGCTCATTGTACCGAGTGTAGCAATTGAAAGAACCTGAGTCTGACCACGGGTAAACATACCTGAACCGTGAACGCGCGGAAGCAAGTCAACTTGTGCGTTAAGCGGACGGATTTCATCAATTCCTCTGCCGTCAACACGTTTGTGCTCATCTTTAAGCCATGAACGAACAACGTGTTTCTGAATGAGATAAAGAATTTCATCTAATTTTGCTTCTTGACCTTCAAACTGCTCGTCATATTTCTCGTGAATTCTGTCTGAAATAGGAAGAATAGCGGCGTCGCGGACATTTTTATCGTCTGTATCAAGAGCCTTTTTAACATCGTCAATAACCCAGTCCTCAATCTCTTTAAATAAAACAGGATCAGGATTTGAAGATTCAAAAGTAAATTTCTCTTTACCGATTTCGGCTACGATGCCGTTGATAAATTTAACAACCTCTTTATTAGCCTCATGACCTGCCATTATAGCGTCAAACATAAGGTCATCAGGAATTTCGTTACCGCCTGCTTCAATCATAGCTACTAAGTCAGCGGTTGAAGCAACAGTTAAAGTAAGGTCTGATTTTTCTCTTTGTTCAAGAGTAGGGTTGATAACGATTTCACCGTCAACAAGACCTACGTTTACGCCTGAAATAGGGCCGTCCCATGGAATATCGGAAATTGCAATAGCAGCTGAAACACCAATCATAGCAGTGATTTCAGGGCTGCAGTCAGGGTCAACGCTCATTACGGTGGCAACAACAGAGCAGTCGTTTCTCATATCTTTTGGGAAAAGAGGACGAATAGGTCTGTCAATACATCTTGAAGTAAGAATAGCTTTTTCGCTCGGTCTTGATTCTCTTCTCTGGAACGAACCCGGAATTTTGCCTACTGAGTACATTTTTTCTTCATAGTCAACTGAAAGAGGGAAGAAATCAACGCCTTCTCTCGGCTTTGCAGAAGCGGTTACATTACAAAGAACCGAAGTTTCGCCGTAGCTTGCAAGAATTGAAGCGTTTGCAAGTCCGCACATTTTTCCTGTTTCTAATTTTAGCGGTCTGCCCGCAAGTGTGGTTTCATAAACCTTGTAATTTTCAAACATAATTTTTATACCTTTCTTTTAACTTTTTCGGGTGCTTTATCTTAAAATTATTTAGCAATAAACACATTGCTTTAAAACTTTTTTCAAAACAATCTGTTCACTGCTAAATTTAAAGAAATGCACCCGTTTTTATATAAAAATCAGCATTAAAACGCACCTTGTAACATTATTAAAACTGAATTTTTATCTGTCTAAAAAAACACCAAAAGCAGGAGGGGAAACCCCACCTGCTTAATGTTAAGAACTTATTTACGGATACCGAGTCTTTTAATGATTGATCTGTATCTTTCAATGTCACACTTCTGCAAGTAAGCAAGAAGGTTTCTTCTGTGACCTACCATTTTAAGAAGTCCTCTTCTTGAATGATGGTCTTTCTGATGAACTTTCAAGTGCTCTGTGAGTTCGTTGATTCTGTAAGTTAATACAGCAATCTGAACTTCCGGAGAACCTGTGTCGCCTTCGTGAGCGGCATATTCTTTAATAATTTCCTGTTTCTTTTCTTGAGTCATTTTAAATTACCTCACCTTATTTTATTTTTTCGAGTATCCGAGAAAAAGGTCACAAGGTGAACGACGCCTGTCTCCCAGATATTCGTACTGATATATATTACCATAAAATTTGCAGTTTGTAAAGTGTTTTTTTACTGCTTTTTCTTTATACAATATTTTGTGAAAGTTTATATTAATTTATACAATTTATAGTCGTTTTTCACGCAAAATTAAATACTATTCCTACAACTGCGGAAAATGCAATGAAAATTACGGGGTGTGCTTTTTTAAATATTTTCTGCAAAGCGAAAATCAAAACAGCCAGCGCTATACCTTTAAAAAAGAATAAATCAAGCAGACTGCCGGTTTGTTGAAACAGGTCGATATTCAACAATGCTGATTTAATAACGCTTACGCTTGCAGATACGATGAGCGCCATTGAAACTGCACGAAGTCCGTACAATGCGGCGTTTACAAACTTATTCTCTTTGAATTTTTCAAGAATTTTTGCTACAAGCATTATAATGATAATAGCCGGAGTAACAAGGCCGAGTGTTGAAGTGATACCGCCTAAAATTCCTAAAAAATGATTATCGTAATAGCCTGATGCGGTGGTGTATCCCGCAAAGGTAGCCATATTTACGCCGATAGGGCCCGGAGTGGATTCAGAAACCGCAATCATATTTGAAATATCAGCTTGCGAAAACCAGTTTGTACGAGTAGCTAAATCTTGCAGAAACGGTAAGGTTGCCAAGCCGCCTCCGATAGAAAAAAGACCTATTTTAAAGAATTCATAAAACAAACGAAGATAAATCATTTTTTCTTACCTCCGATTAATTTTATAAGAATACCTGCTAAACCGCCGCCTATTACAAGCAGTACCGGTGAAATTTTGTAAACCGACGGAACAAAAAGAGGCACTACCGAAAGTATAAATGCGATTGCAAATAAAACGCCGGTTTTAATGTCAACAACGGATTTTTTCCACAGCTTTACAACTGCATTTATAATAAGCACGCACACACAGACCGAAATTCCGGCTAAAGCGTCTTTAACATATTCATTTTCTGCAAAATTAGTCAGAAAAATCGCAATAATCATAATAATTATCGTTGGAACAAAAACAACGCCGAGCGTTGCAAAAAGTCCGCCGAAAAAGCCTTTTCGTTTGCAGCCGATAAATGTGGCGACATTAACTGCAATAACACCCGGTGTGCATTGGCTTATTGCAAAGTAGTCTGTTAGTTCTTCATCGGTTGTCCATTTAAGTTTGTCAACCAGCTCGCGTGAGAGAATAGGCAACATCGCATAACCTCCGCCGAACATCACTGCACCGATTTTCAGGAATGTCCAGAAAAGCTTAATTACATCTTTCATAAATTTTCTCCTAAATTCCTAAATTATTATCAATACAATATTACTATCGTAAATTTGCTTTGTCAATATTAATGAATGTTAAATTTCCATCAAAAAAAGCACTTATTAATCACAATAACCAATGAAAGTATTAATTATATATTAATTATTGGTAAAAATTAATAAAACATCGTTGACTTAAACAGAAAAATGCTATATACTTAAAAACATAAAACATTTATTTTAAAACATACTATATATTTATAGGAGGTTTGTTATGAAAATAGAGTTTTTAGGTGCTGCCAGAGAAGTAACAGGTTCTTGCACACTTTTGAATATTAATGATAAAAAAATATTGGTTGACTGCGGTATGGAGCAGGGAGCTGATACTTATGAAAACACACCGTTGCCTGTTGCTGCGGGCGAAATAGATTGCGTTTTGTTGACTCATGCGCATATTGACCATTCGGGCAAGCTGCCAAGTCTGGTTGCAAGCGGATTTGAAGGAAAAATTTATGCAACGAGCGCAACCGCAAGGCTTTGTGAGATAATGTTGCTTGATTCGGCTCACATCCAAGAGCAAGAGGCATTTTGGCGAAATAAAAAAGCTAAACGAAGCGGAGCGCCTGAATATATTCCGCTTTATACAACGGCTGATGCAATGAAAACCGTTCCGCTTTTTGAAAAGTGCGATTATAATGTTGAATATGAGCTTTATTCTGATTTGAAAATCAGATTTATTGACGCAGGTCATCTTTTGGGCTCGGCAAGTATTGAGATAACTTTCATTGAAGACGGAAAAGAACATATTTTATTGTTCTCCGGAGATGTAGGAAATATTGACAGACCTTTAATTCGTGACCCGGAATTTCCTACACGCGCCGATTATGTTGTAATTGAAAGCACCTACGGAAACCGTCTGCACGAACGCCGAGAGGATTATGTTGAACAACTTGTGAAGATTATTGATGATACATTTGAACGCGGCGGAAATCTTATTATTCCTTCTTTTGCAGTCGGCAGAACGCAGGAATTGCTTTATCTTTTCCATCATATAAAGAAAGAGGGACTTACAAAGTATAAAGATTTTCCGGTGTTTGTTGACAGTCCGCTTTGTGTTGAGGCAACCGAGATTTATTCGGCTGAATCAGAACTGCGTGATTATTATGACAATGAAACACTTGCGTTGATTGACAGCGGAGAAGAGATTTTAACATTTCCGGGACTTCATTTTTCAAGAACAAGTGAAGAATCAATGGCGATTAATGCCGATAAACGTTCTAAAGTTATTATTTCCGCCAGCGGAATGTGTGAAGCGGGCAGAATACGCCATCATTTAAAACATAATTTGTGGCGCGAAGATTCAACTGTTCTTTTTGTGGGCTACCAGGCTTACGGAACACTCGGCAGAGCCGTTATTGAAGGTGCAAACGAGGTAAAAATTTTCGGCGAAAAGATACAGGTAAAAGCTAAAATTGCAAAGATGAAGGGTATAAGCGGTCACGGTGACCAAAAAATATTGCTTGATTGGTTAAAGAATATAAAAACACCGATAAAAACCGTATTTGTTAACCATGGTGAAGAAACTTCAGCCGAAGACTTTGCAAATGTAATTTTTGATGAAATCGGTGTTCAGGCAGTTGTGCCTTATAACGGCAGTATCTATGACCTGTTGAATGACAAATGTCTGGCAAAAGGCAATACGGTCAAAATTGAGAAGAAGAAAACAGTTAAGCCGTCAAGCGCATATGAAAGACTGCTGCTTGCGGGCAATCGCCTTATGTCTGTTATCGAAAAGAACAAACAGGGCGCAAATAAAGATTTGGCAAAGCTTACTGATAAAATAATCGAGCTTTGCAATAAATGGGACAGATAGGGGCATATTTTATGGTAAAGAACATTAATGAGCTTAATGCACAGCTGCACAGCAACTGTGATGAATTTATAGCAAGCTGCAACAATGATTTTTATAATCATATTAAACAGGTTGCGCAGACTATTGAGAAAAATATAGAAAAAACGCCGTTGATTTTGTTATCGGGACCTTCGGGTTCAGGCAAAACCACTACCGCGTTAATGATAGAAAATTTGCTTGACAACAAGGGATTGGAAACTCATACATTATCACTTGATAATTATTTCAAACCGCTTTCTGATGATGATAAGATTCTATTGGAAAACGGCAGACTTGACCTTGAATCTCCGACAAGAGTGGATACGGATTTGTTAAATTCTCAGCTTGAAAAAATGATAAACTGCGAAAGTGTTGAATTACCAAAGTACAATTTTGCAAAAGCGACGAGAGAGCGCTCGGGCAGAATACTTGAAAGAAAGCATAATGAACCTGTTATTTTAGAGGGAATTCATTCGCTGAATCCAAGTGTTATTCAAATTCCGGATGAAGCAACATTAAAAATTTATGTCAGCGTAAGAACAAGAGTACAGTACGGAAATATTACGTTGCACCCGTCATATATTCGTCTGCTCAGAAGAATGATGCGTGATAGTCTTTTCAGAGGAAGAAGCATTGAAGATACTTTAAAAATGTTCACAAGTGTTAATATCGGTGAAGAGCAGTATATTATGCCGTTTAAATGTAATTCCGATATTGATATAGATACATTTATTCCTTATGAGCTTTCGGTTTATAAACCGTTTTTAAATGATAAGCTTGCAAAAATCGAAAAGGAAGGCAGAATTCAGGATATGGCAAGAGTTTTGTCGGCTACGGAAAGCGTAGACGAAGAAAAGGTGCCAAAAAATTCGCTTATCAGAGAGTTTATTGGTAACAGCGAGTTTGATTATTAAACTTTAAAGAGCACTCGGTTTTTCGCCGAGTGCTCTTTGTGTAGATATGTATTTTATTGTGCAACACCAAGACGCATTAATGCGTCTTTTTTACAAAGTAGTTTTGCGTGTTCATTTAAAAATTCAATCGAAAATTTGCTTGCCTTGTTTGAAAATTCCGATAAAACCAATGCGCTATGTTTATCTATTTTTAAATTTTGTAAAAACACTAAATAGTATTTGTTTTGATATTCATAAAGACGGTTTTCGCCGAGTTTTGTATGGTTTGAAAGGTTTTTTGCACAGTCGAGCAGATTGTCGGCATTGCTGAATTCAAAAACTTTAGGCTTTTGAAGCGCAGATACTTTGAAACGGCGGTTGCTTTTTGGCACAGCCTTGGTAAAAAGCATTATGCAGCCGTCGCCGGTGGTAGGGAAAATTTCTACAAGCAGTTTTGAATTAAAGATATCAAAACCTGTTTTTTCGTAGGCATTTTTTAAAATAGATTTCAAAACAAGCCTTGCCTTGTTGTCTTTTTCAATAAAAGACGCGCGGTTTATGCTGAATAAATTCATATCTCGGCTGTCGAGTTCAACCTTTAAATGCAGCTTATCAATCATTTCAATTAGCAAAAATAACACCCCTTTTTACTATAATATTAAAAAGGGCTTTTCCTTGCAATACAAAATTGTTGGGATTTTTTTTGGAATTTTTAAATTTGCTATTGACATTTGTGAGCTTTTGTGGTATATTATTTTAGCGTTTTAAAGAAAACGAAAAAATTTAATAGTATTTCGAGGCGTAACTCAGTTTGGTAGAGTGCTTGGTTTGGGACCAAGATGCCGCAGGTTCAAGTCCTGTCGCCTCGACCAAAACGAAAATCCTGTCGACGAAGGTCGTTGGGATTTTTTGTTTTGCATGGAATGAGGACTTGAACCTTATGAAGGTCTGAAGCGTAAAAAACAGTCCTGTGGACTGTTTTTAGCGAAAGAGCGGGAGGCGGGTACCATAGGCAAATGTCAATGGTCGCCGAGCGATTAGTATGCTTACGGCTTTAGTCGTAAAGCAGACGACAAGTCCTGTCGCCTCGACCAAAAGTCCGACTTTGACGTTTAGTTCAAAGTCGGACTTTTTTGTTATAAAATATGTTTATTCAGCTTTCTTTGTTTTGTTTAATACTTTAAATAGAATAATATTTATTATTGGTAACAAAATACCTGCAACTGCAATTATTACATTCATTATCAATCCGATTTGCACGCTGGAATAATCAAATACATAGAAAAAATACATTGATGTTGCAATCAAATTGCATATAGCAGCAATTGCACATTTTGGTATGCTTATTTTGAAAATCATAATAAAAGCTGAAATAAGCGTGAATACCACAGGAACAACAAATCTTAGTATTCCTTCAATAACATAATCAGACTGATTGTATTCATTTGCCATTTTTATTGCTTCAAGTGGATTTAAATCGCCTCTATAAGGGAGGAAAAAGAATATTGCGCTAGATGCTAATAAAGCGACTGTACACCATTTGAATATACTACTAAAAATATTTTTTTGCATAATAAAACTCCTTGATTTTTAATTATTCAACTTCACTTAGCTTTTTAATTATTCTTGAAAGTGTATCAAGGTATTCTTTTAAGTCGTCAGGATTGTTTGCTAAATCGGCTTCTATTTTTTCTGCTTTTTCTGACCATTCAGATACCTTGTTCATTTGCTCGGTATACTCGGAGAGTATAGACATATCGCTTGGATTATCTTTGTATTTTTTCAATAATTCAATGTAACTGTCAACCCATTCTTCATATTCCTTTAAAAACTCTTTCCAATCAACAGAAGATTTTTCTTTTGTGTTATTTGCTTTTTTTGTGGCCTTCTTTTGAGTGGTTGTTTTATTTTCTTCAGCATCTGCCTCAGCACTGCTAATGTCACCGGTATTCGAGTCATCATCGGCAACGTAATCTTCTTTAGCATAGTAAATAGTTACCTTACCGTCCGGTGCCATATTATTAGCGTAGTCTTTGTAATTAAATTTAGTTTCGTCATTTACCTTAAATACTTTTCCTTTGTTTACGCTTCTGTTATAACTTGAATCAGGCAGAATTGAACCTGCGTCAGCTTCAATCTCGGTTACTTCAAATCCGGCATTTTCAAGTACCTTTTTTGCTTCGCTATGGTCAGTACCCATAACATTCGGAACAGGATTATTCTTCCCGCACGAAGTAAATCCGAATAATGTCAGCATAACAGCCAATGATAATGATAGAATTTTTAATGCTCTTCCACGTTTTCTTTGTTTTAAAATATCCATAAGATATCCTCCTAAAAATAAATAATTTTAACTATATAGACCAAATATGCCTATGTAGTTTATTAAATTATAGCAGAATTGCCTATATAATTCAAGTAGAATTTAACTAAATAGGTGAAAAATATGTTGAATTATGAAAAAATAGGAAAACAAATTCGTAAATATCGCAAACAAAACGGACTATCGCAGGAACAGCTTGCAGAAAAAATATGGATTTCTACTACACATATGAGCCATATTGAAACAGGCAGTACAAAGTTAAGTCTGCCTGTGCTTGTCGATATTGCGGGTGTGCTTGGTGTAAGCGTTGACGAACTTCTTTCAATTACTCCCGACAGTCAAAAGCAAGAATCTGCTGAAAGTATTAGTGAAGTTTTGAAAAGTTGTACGGTAAATCAGGTAAAAATTATTACCGATATTGTAATTTCTGCAAAATCAGCTATGGATAAATATAGCTAAATTATTTGACTTAGATTAAATTTGATATATAATAAGTATCAGATTAAATAATTAATAAGGTGAAAAGTAATGGGGAAATTACAAAGTCTAAAAAAATATTCTATAAAAATGCTTGCAGGCATCTTTGCGGTAATGTTATTATTTGCGGGAATTCCATCGCAGGCGTTTGCAAAATCGTCAAATAATAATTTTTATCAAAAACACGGTAGATTAAGTGTGCAAGGGACAAAGCTCGTTGATAAAAACGGAAAACCTGTTCAGCTTAAAGGAGTAAGCTCGCACGGAATTAACTGGGATGTCGGATATCCATATATAAATGAAAACGCTTTTCGTACAATGCGGGATGAATGGGGAGTAAACTGTGTTCGTCTTGCAATGTATACCGAAGAATATAACGGATACTGTGTAACAGACTCTGCTAATAAAAAGAAACTGCTCAATACTATAGACACAGGTGTAAAAGCGGCGAAAAAGCTTGGAATGTATGTCATTATTGATTGGCATATTTTGAATGACAGAACGCCTGTTGCCCATCAAAAAGAGGCGATTTCATTCTTTAAGAAGATGGCGAATAAGTATAAAAATTACGGAAATGTCCTCTATGAAATATGTAACGAGCCGAACGGCGGTACTTCATGGAATGAGATTAAGGGCTATGCTAAAAAAGTAATTAAAGCTATTCGAAAATATCAGAAAAAAGCCGTAATTATTGTCGGAACGCCTAACTGGTCACAAGATGTCGATGTTGCCGCTTCTTCGACGATTAAAGGATATAAGAATATTATGTATTCTATCCATTTTTATGCCGCCACGCATAAAGAGCCGTACCGCCAAAAGTTGAAAACAGCGATTGAAAAAGGACTTCCTGTATTTTGCACTGAGTTTGGAACCTGTGATTCAAGCGGAAACGGAAATTATGATTTTAAATCGGCAAATGAATGGTTAAAGCTTATGGATTCATATAAAATGAGTTATGTATGTTGGAGTCTTAGCAATAAAAATGAATCTGCGTCTTTGTTGAAAGCCACTTGCAAAAAGACTCATGGCTTTAAGTCAAAAGATTTGAGCGCACAGGGAAAATGGTTGGTTAAGAAATACAAAAAGTAAAATGTAATAAATAAAAAACTCAGGCTTAAACATTTCGTCTAAGCCTGAGTTTTTTATTTGATTTTTATTAATTTAATCCCCGACCAATTGCTGTAAACTTTTTTAGTGCTTTGTTTTGCAAAACTGCGGATTTTAATTTTTAAAGTACCTTTTTTCAAAATTTTAAGAGTTTTTGTAGTGTTTTTTGTACTAAAGGCTTTCTTCGCCTCTTGCGCGAATATCATTTGTATTTTCTACAAAAACAATAAGCCCTTGAGAACTTATAAAATAACACTAATCGCAATTAATAAAGAAAACAACTGCTTTATTCTTAATATCATAATATACATTTATTTCTTAATTTTTTATAAAAACATACCATAAACTTTTTAAAACTACAATAGAATGATTTTGATTTTAGCGGATGATTGGTTTATAAAGTATTATAAAAAGGCTTTGAATTTAAAGAAAAGGCGTTGTTTTGTGCTGGAGTTGACTTTTTTGAGATGTCAAGATGGTTTAGATAATACATTTTTAACAAAAACCCAAATTTATGTTTTGGATTGATGTAGGTTTATCCAAAGTTACCAAAAGGCTATTGACATTGGCAAAAAAGTAAAATATAATAGGGGCAAATAAAATATGTATGAAAACAAAAACAAATTCGGGCAAAGGTGTTCGCTTATTTTAAGAACATTTTTGCCCGAATTTGTTTTTATACAAAAATATGTTGCAAAGAGAGGAGAGCAATAAAAATGGAAAACAATATTGAAATTAAAATAGATAATGTATCAAAGGTTTTCAGTAACACCGGAAATGATGTTACCGCGCTAAAAGGTGTTAGCATTGACATTCAAAAAGGTGAGTTTATTTCATTGCTTGGCCCCTCGGGCTGCGGTAAAACAACATTGCTGAGAATGATTGCGGATTTGATTGAGCCTACAACCGGCAGTGTTACTATAGAGGGTTCAACACCTTTAGAAGCAAGACTGGCAAGAAAATACGGTATGGTTTTTCAAAGCCCTGTTTTATATGAGTGGAGAAATATTAAAAAGAATATCGAGCTTCCGCTTGAAATTATGAAAGTACCAAAAAAAGAGCGAAGCGAAAGAGCAGAAAAAATGCTTGACCTTGTCGGTTTATCGGACTTTGCTAATTCTTATCCTTCACAGTTATCAGGCGGTATGCAGCAAAGGGTAGGTATTGCGAGAGCGCTTGCAATTAAACCCGAGATACTTTTAATGGATGAACCGTTTTCTGCACTTGATGAGTTTACAAGAGAAAAATTGCATGAAGATTTGCTTAGAATTTGGAGAAAAACCAATAAAACAATAGTTTTTGTAACTCATAATATTTCAGAATCTGTTTATCTTTCAGACAGAGTTTGTGTTTTATCACCTCATCCCGGCAGACTGTCAGCGGTTATCGATATTGATTTGCCGAGACCGAGAACCGAAGAAATGAGACATTCTGCTGAATTGGCAGCATTGGTTGCAAAGGTGAGAAACAGTTTTGAGGGGGTTTGATAAGTATGGCTGAAGCAGTAAATCGTAAACCTTCAAAACTTAAAGCTTTTTTCAAATCAAATGTTTTTGTAACGCTTATTTGGGTAGTCGGAATTGTAGTCTTATGGGAAGTGATTGCAACAATTGTTGAAAGTTCATTTTCACAAAGACAGGCAATAACATATTTCCCGCATCTTTACCAGATTGTTGCACTGATTTTTTCAGATAAAATTGTCGGCGGACAATTAACTACCGCACAACTGCTCTTCCCGGCGGCAGGCACAACTCTACTTCGAGCTTTATACGGTTTTATTATAGGTATTGTGCTTGGATTTGCACTTGCGCTGGCTATGAATATATCGGGAGCTGTTGAAAAGATTGCATTTCCTTATTTAATGATTATTCAGATGATACCTATTTTGGGTATGGCTCCTGTGATTCTTGCGATAACGCAGGATATAGGAAAAGCCAGAATGGTCATTGCGGCGATACTTACATTTTATCCTGTTGCTACGAATGTTCTTGCAGGATTTAAAGCAGCCGAAAAAGAAAAGCATGAGCTTATGTATTCTTATTCGGCAAGCAAATGGCAGATTTATACCAAAATGCTTATTCCAGCAAGTATTCCGTACTTTTTTACAGGCTTGAAAATAGCAGCGCCTATGGCAGTTACCGCGTCGGTTCTTGTAGATACCTTACAAGGCGACGGAGGACTCGGCAACGTTTTATCAGTTGCAATAGGCGGAAAGTATGCAACAAAGCTTATTTTTTGGGATTGTGTATTTTTAAGCGCAATCGTCGGCGTTCTTTCTTATACGCTAATGGGTTGGCTGCAAAATTTATGCACTCCTCAAAATCGTAAGCACAGAAAAAGGAGGGAGAAAAATGACTAAAAAAAGCAACTCCCTTTCAAAGATAATCTGGGGCATAATTCTTATTATTGTTCAAGGTGTGCTGATAATATATTTTTCACTTACAAACACGCTTTATCTTCCGGATATTTCATATCTCGGAATGGCATATATCGTTCCGGTGGCAATATATTATCTCGGATATTTTATGATTGGTATTACAGGCGTTTTGCTTTTAGCATTCGGTATTGCACAATCGGTTTCGCCGATTAAGCTTAAAAAGCTTTCTTCCTCAAAAGGCTTTTCGGTTACAACTTCAATTTTGTTTCCGGTAGGTTTTGGAATATTTATATTTGCTAATTGGCAAAACGGAGTGCTTTTAAAGGTTTTAAACACAACAGAGGTTTTTCTACCGAAACCTGAAAGAATATGGTCGGTTTTTTCTGAAATGGTTCCGAAAACCGAGTGGAGTACTGCAGGACAGTTTACATATTATCCTGATATGGGCGACCACATAGTTTCTACGCTTAAAATATCAATTCTCGGATTGATTTTCGGTTCGGTTTTAGGTTACATAATCGCCATTCTTGCAACGGTGTTTAAGCGTTGGGGCAAGGGCGGACTTACGGTTGTTTCGGTTTTTAATGCCATACCGATTGTTGCGCTTGCACCGGTAATGCTTTATTGGACAAAAATAATGAATATTTCTTCGGAAAACGGCTTTAGAAGTATGGTGTTTAAAATCATGGTAGTTACGCTTGTTTGTACTTCTACAATGAGTGTAAATGCATACAGAGGTCTTAATGAGTTTAAACCTTTTTCAGAGGATTTGTTAAGCACATATGCCGCAAAGCATATAACTGTTTTTTTAAAGCTAAGGCTTCCAAATTCAATTCCTTATATTTTTACGGCGTTGAAAGTAAGTTTACCTATTTCGGTAATCTCAACATTGGTATCCGAATATTTCGGTGACGCGGATGTTGCGCTCGGCGTCGGAAGAATGATTAAGGAGAATATAGTAAATTCACAGTTTGCAATAGCATGGGTTTATATATCTATCGCTTGCGTTATGGGAATTTTACTTTATGTTTTATTAATGATATTACAAAGTATTTTGCTGAGAAATAGAAAACATTAATATTTTTCAGTTTAATAAATTTAAAAAAAGGCAGGTAATAAAAATGAAATTCAAAATGGAAAAAGTATTATGTATGGTTTTAGCAATTGTTATGATGATGACAGCATTTGCATCATGCGGCAGTTCAAAAGAATCAACAGAAACAGAAACAACCGCTGCAAGCAGCGAGGCA
The DNA here is from genome assembly GCA_051877275.1 of Acutalibacteraceae bacterium. Classification (GTDB taxonomy): domain Bacteria; phylum Bacillota; class Clostridia; order Oscillospirales; family Acutalibacteraceae; genus RUG11462. Next base: position 15,636 of record JBJEIS010000139.1, read on the forward strand.
ACAGTATCAAATGAAGATATTATTAAAAAAGCTGCTCAGGCAGGTAAGGTAGGTAACTGGGGACTCGGTAACCAGTATGAGATTCAGGCTCTTCTTTCAAAATATGAGCTTCCAACCGATTATCTCTCACAGGCATTTGATATGGACGGATTTGATTCAGATGAAATTTGGCTTGCTTCTGCAATGACTTACAATGAATTAGGTCTTGTTAAAAACGATTATGAAGGCGGATACGGCTACGGCGATACCGTTGGAGTAGTTGATATGAACGATGAAGGCGTAGCAATGCTTGAAGATAACCTTTTCTGTACAAAGGAATTTGCAAAAGAAAATCCTAACACAGTTAAAGCATTTATTTCAGCTTCATTAAAAGGTTGGGCTTATGCTTGCGAAAATCCTGAAGAAGCTGCCGAAATCGTATATGAATACGGCTCATCAGTTTCTGCTGACCATCAGGCATTTATGGCAAAAGAGGTTAAAAAGCTTGTTGAAACAGATATGAACGGTAATGCGGTTTCAGATCTCGGCAAGATGGATGAAACTGCTATGCAGCAAACTCTTGACCTTGCAAAGAAATATCTTGAAATTGACGATTCTTCTGCAAAAGAAGCGCTCAGCAAGATGACTCTTGACGACATTCGCGATACATCATTTATCGAAGATGCAGATAATTACGGCACACCTGAAAAAACAAGCGTTTCAATTCAGTTGAAATGGTTGCCGCAGGCACAGTTTATGGGATATTTTGTAGCAGATAAAAAAGGTTATTACAAAGATGTCGGACTTACAGTTAACATTGTTTCAGGCGGCGGCGATGTTTCAGAAACAGTAGCAGTTCAGAACGGAACAGTTGACTTCGGTGTAACTTGGGTAACTAACCTTATCAATGCAAATGCATCAGGTTCTACACTTCTTGAATTGGCACAGATTTATCAAAGATCAGGACTTGTTCTTTGCTACAAGAAAGATAACTCAAATCTTTTTAATTAATTTATTGTTGAATGGTATTCGCTTTTTGCGAATACCATTCAAGCGAACATAAGGAGTGAAAACAGATATGGATATGATTATTAAAAACGGAACAATAGTTTCAACAACAGGAAAATATAAAGCTGATATTGCAGTTGAAAACGGAAAAATAACTGCTATTGCAGAAAGCATAGACGCTCACGATTGTGATAATGTTGTTGATGCAAGCGATTTGCTTGTTCTTCCGGGAGCGATTGACGCGCATACTCATCTTGCAATGCCTTTCGGCGGCACAATTTCATCGGATGACTATTTTGCCGGAACCAGAGCGGCTGCGTGCGGCGGCACAACAACTGTTTTTGACTTCGTGCTTCAGGACTTTGACGAGGGAATGGTAGATGCGATTAAGCGCAGAGATGCACTTTGCGCGCCGAATGCCGCTGTTGATTATGCTTTTCATATTGCAATAAAAGATGTGCACGGCGAGCTTATCAACACAATGGATGACGCTGTTGCGTATGGTGTTCCGTCGTTTAAAGTCTTTATGGTATATGATTTTGGTGTAACTGATGATGTTTTTTATCAGGTGCTTGAAAAATCAAAGACTAACGGAGCAACAATAAGTGTTCATGCGGAAAATCGAGACCTTGTAAATCTTAATTGCAAGAGATTCATTGAAGAGGGTAAAACCGATGCTTGGTATCATTATCTTTCTCGTGATGAGGCAATTGAGGGCGAGGCTGATATAAGAGCAATTAATCTTGCAAAAAAAGCCGGAGTGCCGCTTTATATAGTACATCTTGCTAATAAGCAGGGCGTTGATGCGGTAACACAGGCAAAAGATGAAGGCTATCCTATTTATGCAGAAACCTGTCCGCAGTATCTTGAATTTACAAGCGATGTTTATAAAAGAGAGGACGGAAGAAATTTTGTTTGCTCACCTCCTATGAAAGGACAGGAAAGTCAGGATGCTTTGTGGGCTGCAATTAAGAGAGGCGATATAGATACAATTTCAACAGACCATTGCCCGTTTACTCTTGCTGAAAAAGATTGGGGCAAGGATGACTTTACAAAGATACCTAACGGTTGCGCCGGTATTGAAAATATGTATCCATATATGTTGAGCGCCGCCAACAAAGGTGAGATTACATTTGAAAAAGTCGTTGAAGTGTGCTGCGCTAATCCGGCGAGAATTTTCGGTTGTACCGATAAAGGTTCTCTTACGGTAGGCAAGGATGCTGATATAGTGCTTTATGACCCTAAAAAAGATTTTACAATTACAAACGATAAAATGCATTCGGATTGTGACCACACAATCTGGGAAGGTATCGAGGTTCACGGATATCCTGTTAAAACCTACTCACGAGGCCGTTTGGTTTATGATAACGGCGAGTTTAAAGGCGAAGCAGGCTGGGGCAAGTTTGTAAAACGCGCACCAAGAGAGATTTAGTTTATTATAAAAGGAGGTGCTTTTGTGGTTGATAAAAAGTACAGTGAGTTGTTTTTGGGTAAAGAGGCGGCAAAATGTATGCTTTGTTACAAAGCGTCTTGTACGGCGGCTTGTCCTAAAAATTTAGCTCCGGATAAATTCATTCGGTCCGTAAGATTTGATAATAAAAGCACCGCTTTCAAATATTTAAATAAAGAAACCTGTGAAAATTGCGATGCGCCTTGTGAAAAGGCTTGTTCATATTATGATGAACCGATAAGAATAAAGGAAATGGCGCTTTTAGGTGAAAAAACACCTGAAAGAGCTGAAAAAATTTCGCTTGAAACAGAGTTTTGCGGTTTGAAATGCGAAAATCCGTTTTTCTTGTCTTCATCAATAGTTGCCGGTAATTATGAAATGTGCGTTAATGCATTAAAAGCCGGCTGGGCAGGAGTTGTTTATAAAACAATAGGTTTCTTTGTACCTAAAGAGGTTTCGCCGAGATTTGACGCAACCGAAAAAGAGGGAACGCCTTTTATAGGCTTTCGCAATCTTGAGCAGATTTCAGATAAGCCTTTACAGGAAAATCTTGAAACCTTAAGAAAATTAAAAAGAGATTTCCCTACAAAAATAATCGTAGCTTCAATTATGGGGCAGGATGAAAATGAATGGGAAGAGCTTTCAAGACTTGTTACGCAGGCGGGAGTGGATATTATTGAATGCAATTTCTCTTGCCCGCAGATGACGCAATCAGGCTTGGGTTCAGATGTGGGAATTAACCCGGAACTCGTTTCAAAATATACCGCGGCGGTAAAGCGCGGAACGAGCCTTCCTGTTCTTGCAAAAATGACACCGAATATTACAAATATGGAAGTACCTGCCATCGCAGCTGTTGAGGCAGGAGCCGACGGCATTGCCGCAATAAATACAATAAAAAGTATAAGCGGATTATCAATTGAAAAATTAATGCCTCCGCCGCACATTTTCGGCAAGTCGGCTGTTTCGGGATATTCGGGAAAAGCGGTTAAACCTATTGCTTTGCGGTTTATAAATGATATGGCAAGACATAAGGATTTAAAAAACATTCCGCTCTCAGGTATGGGCGGAATAGAAACATGGCATGACGCGGCTGAATTTATTGCGCTCGGATGCAGCAATATTCAGGTTACAACCGCAGTTATGCAATACGGTTACAGAATAATCGACGATCTTGTTTCAGGACTTGAAAATTATCTTTATGAAAGCGGTCTTTCATCAGTTTCAGAGCTTGTAGGCAAGGCGCTTTGTAACATTGTTGATGCTGATATGCTTGACAGAGACACAGTAGAATTTCCTCGCTTTGAAAAGGAAAAATGCGTAGGCTGCGGCAGATGTTATATTTCCTGCTCAGATGCCGGACATCAGGCTATTGAGTTTGATACAAAGCAAAGAAAACCTGTTTTAAACGGATTGAAATGCGTAGGCTGTCAGCTTTGCCGATTGGTTTGTCCTGCGGCTGCAATAGGTAAAACCAAACGAATTAAGCGAATGGGTAAAGCTTAAAGATATTATAGAAAAGAGGTTAGGTCGGTGGCTATTTCATTATCAAGACTTTTTGCAGATTCCGAGAGAATGTACGGGATTAAGCTTGTTGCGGGCAAAAAAGGTTTAAAAAGCCTTGTTAGGTGGGTGCATATTATTGAAGATGCAGAAGTCACCGGTTTTATTCACGGAAACGAGCTTGTTTTTACAACCGGCATTGTTCACCGTGATAATCAGTGGATTTATGATTTTGTTTTAAATCTTCGCGAAAAGGGAGCAGTAGGTCTTGTTTTAAACTTAGGTCCTTATATAAAAGACGTTCCGCCAGAGGTTATAAAACATTGTAATGAAAATGATTTTCCGCTGTTTACAATTCCTTGGGATAAAAGGCTTATAGATGTTACTTATGACTATTGCCACAGAATCATCGCTAATGAAGAACATGAGGCAGGATTAGCCTCAGCATTCAGAAACCTCATTTTCAATCCCGTAAATGAGGAAGCATATATTCATACGCTTTCAAGACGCGGATTTCAGCAAACCTCAAACTATACGCTTATGGTAGTTAAAGCATTGCAAAATGATGAGGTTATACCTGCTGACAAGTGGCATGAATCCAGATTTGAGCTGCAAGCTGTTTTAAACAGTATTGATAAACCGATGTTTATGTTTGTTCAACAAAACACATTTGTGATTGTCGGTATAGATTTTGAAAATGAAAAAATTGATAATTATCTTTCTGTTTTGGTCGAAGAGTTAAAACGAAAGTTATATGCAACTGATGTTTATATCGGAGTATCAAATTCAAATTTAGGATATAACGGAGTTCCGCTTTGTTATAATCAGGCGCTTACTGCAGTTAAAATCGGAATGCAGCATAACAAAACGATAGTACACTACGGTGATACGGGATTATATAAAATAGTTTATTCTGTTGAAAACCGAAAAGTTATTGAAGAATACTATAATTCATACTTAAAAAGCATTGTTCATCACGATAAAATCAATAATACAGACTATTTGAACACGCTTGAATGTTATTTGAAAAACGACTGCAGTGTTCAGGCGGTTTCGCAGATAATGAATGTTCATCGCAACACCGTTAATTATAAAATTAAATTTTTAAAAAAGAACTTTAATTTATCTTTTACAAATAAAAATATTGCTGAGCTTGTAACTGCATTTATTTGTAAAGATATTTTAGAAAAATAAGGAGTGAATTTACTATGACAGGTGAAGAAATCAAAAATATGCAGACAAAATATGTTTTGCAGTCCTGGTCAAAACAAAAAAATCTTAATCCTATTCCGATTGAAAAAGCCGACGGAATTTATATGTATGACGCCGAGGGAAACCGTTATACAGATATGTCGTCGCAGCTTGTAAATCTTAATGTAGGACATAATAATAAAGAGATTATAAACGCAATTAAGGAGCAGGCTGAAAAATATTGCTATCTTTCTCCTTCTTACGGTTCCGAACCGAGAGCAAAACTTGCTAAAATGCTGATTGAGAGAATGCCTGACAATATGGGCAAGGTGTTCTTCACAAACGGAGGTGCGGACGCAAATGAAAATGCTGTAAAAATTGCAAGAATGTTTACCGGCAGACAAAAGATTTTTTCACGCTATCGCAGCTATCACGGTTCAACTTACGGTGCGGGTAATTTAACAGGTGAACCAAGAAGATATCCGCTTGAGCCGGGTGCTCCGGGATTTGTAAAGTTTTTTGATCCTTATGTTTACAGAGAAAAAATTAATTTTGAGAGCGAAGAAAAAGCAGCCGAATATTATGTGGATAAGCTTCGTGAGCAGGTTTGCTACGAGGGTCCTTCAAATGTTGCGGCAATTGTAATGGAGACTATTACAGGCTCAAACGGTGTTATTATTCCACCGAAAGGCTATCTTAAAGGCGTAAGAAAAATTTGCGATGATTACGGAATTATGATGATTTGCGATGAAGTAATGGCAGGCTTTTGCAGAACAGGTAAAATGTTTGCTTTTGAAAACTTTGATGTTAAACCTGATATTGTAAGCTTTGCAAAAGGTGTTACCTGCGGCTATGTTCAGCTCGGCGGCTGCGTTGTATCAAAAGAAATTGCAGAATTTTTTGACGATAACACTTTGATGTGCGGTCTTACTTATTCGGGACATCCGCTTGCATGTGCTGCGGGAGTTGCTTGTCTTGAATATTATGACAAGGCAAACATTCTTGATAATGTTAATAAATCGGGCAAGGCATTAGGAGAGGCTCTTGAAAAAATCAAAGCCGACCATAAGTGCGTGGGCGATGTAAGATACATCGGCTTGTTTTCTGCTATTGAGCTTGTGAAAGATAAAGAAACCAAAGAACCGCTTGTTCCTTACGGCAAAGACCCTGACGGCATAATGGGTAAAATTATAAAAATGCTTAAAGATAAAGGCTTTATGACATATTCTCATGAAAATATGATTCTGATTTCACCACCTTTAATTATTACCGAGGAACAGGTTAAAGAAGAAATGAGCAAGGTTGATGAAGTTCTTTATGAAGTAGATAAAACAATCTAAAGGAGATTTTTTTGAAAATGAGTTTTCAGTATTATATGCCTACAAAGATTGTAATGGGTAAAAATTGTATTAAGGAAAATCCTAAATTATTTTCGGATTTCGGTAAAAAAGCAATAGTGGTAACAGGAAAACATTCGGCAAAGGCAAACGGCTCGCTTGATGATATTGTTTCTGTGTTTGAGCAGGAGAATATTGAATATTGCCTTTTTGATAAAGTAAACAGCAATCCTGATATAGATACGGTTTATGAGGGTGCAGAGTTTGCAAAAGCAAACAATGCCGAGTTTGTTGTGGCAATCGGCGGAGGTTCGCCGATGGATGCGGCAAAGGCAATTGCTTTGTTGTCAGCTCAGAATGTAGAAAAAGACGACCTTTTTTCCGGCAAATATGAAAATAAAATTCTGCCTATGATTTTTGTTCCTACAACCGCAGGTACAGGCTCGGAGGTTACCCAATATTCAATTCTAACCAATCATAAGGCTAAAACAAAAACTACACTTTCAACTTCTTTTATGTTCCCGGATGTGGCGCTTTTAGATGAAAGGTATATGAAAAATCTTTCGCAAAAAACTACTGTTAACACAGCGATTGACGCCCTTACCCATTTGATAGAAAGCTATCTTTCGGTTAAAGCCAATGCGGTTACAAAAGCTTTATCGCTTGAGGGAATAAGAATGATTGCCTCTGAGTTTGAAAATTTGGCTGAATTTTCACTTGATGATGAGGCGAGAAGAAAACTGCTTATAGCTTCGACTTTCGGAGGTATGGTAATTGCTCAGACCGGCACAACCGCCGTTCATTCAATGGGCTATTCTTTAACTTATTTTAAAAATATTGACCACGGCAGAGCCAACGGTTTGCTGATTGCAGAGTTTTTAAAGTTTGTTCAGGATAAAATGAGCAGCGATGTTGATGAAATACTGAAAGCATTGAACATGGAAGATTTAGATGAGTTTTCAGCAGTGATTGACGGGCTTTTGAAAGAAAAAGAAGACATTAGTGAAGATGAATTAAAAGACTTTTCGCAAATTGCCATAAAAGCCAAAAATATAATGAATTGTTCGGTAGTTTTAAATGCAGACGATCTTTTGAAAATATACCGCAGTTCATTTAAAAAATAATTAATTCCCGGAGGTGATAAAATGGGTAATTCAAGAATGAAAAAACCGGAAATTTCATTTAAAGGCATTTTATTGCCTGACCATTTCAGAACAGTAGGCTCTTTTGATTATATAAAAGCCCCATCAGAGATTCCGGTGGTGATTGAGGTTAAAAATGATACAAAGAAGAAGCTTGATTTTAAAATTTCTTGGGACGGAGAAATTTATGCTTACGCAAGATGTACGCCTGAATTTTTAAAACTGAGCGACAAAAATGATGTTTCACAAATCGGAGATTTGACGGCGTCATTAAACGATTGGGACGATAAATTTGCTTTAACATTTGATAACACTGACGACAATAAAGAGTATTCTTATTTTGTATCTAAAGAAGATGTTATATATTTGTTAAACAATTGTTGCAGAATTCCCGAACAAAAATAAAATTATTAAAGGAGATAATCATTATGTATGAATGCAGTATTGAAAGAATGACCGATAAAATTAAAACTTTTTCAAAATACGGCGATGCGGGTCACGGCGGTATAACAAGATATTCGCTTTCTCCTGCCGCAGTTCAGGCAAGAAATGAGTTTATTAAAAGAATGAAGGCAATAGGCGCAGAAATCGAAATTGACGATGTCGGAAATATGTACGCTACACTTGAGGGCAGTGATAAAGACGCTAAAAGAATAGTAATGGCTTCGCATTGTGACTCTGTTAAAAACGGCGGTAACTATGACGGTATTTTAGGCGTAATGTCGGCAATGGAAGTTTTGGAAACTGTTGCAGAAAAAAACATTCCTCATAAACATCCTTTAACTGCTATGGTTTGGACAAATGAGGAAGGCTCTCTTTATCCTCCGGCAATGATGTGTTCAGGTATAGTTTGCTATGATTATCTGCCTGAAGATATCAGAAAAAACTTTAAGTATGAAGATATGATGAATTCGAAGAGCATTCTTGACAGCACCAAAACTTTCGGAATGGCACTTGAAGCATCTGATTTTAAAGGCGATAAAAAATACCGCCTTTCTCCTGAAAAATATATGTATATGTTTGAAACTCACATTGAGCAAGGCCCTATTCTCGAGGATGCGGGCAATGATATAGGTGTTGTTGACTGTGTTTTGGGTATGTTTAATTACCGCGTTAAGTTTTACGGACAAACTGTTCATGCCGGTACATTCCCTATGCCTAAACGCCGCGATGCTTTTTATGCTGCATCTCAGGCTCTTTGCTATATCCATGAGGAAATCGACAAACTAAATATTCCTGAGCTTGTTTATACAACAGGCGAGGTTGTTTGCCATCCTTGCGTACATACCTGTGTGCCTGATTATTTTGATTTTTCAATTGACGCCCGTCACGAAGATCCGAAGGTTTTGGAAAAGGTTTTGGAGATTGTTAAAAGCTGTGCCGATAAAGAATGGAACGGCTGCAAATGCGAGGTTACGCTTGCTTGGAACAGAGATACTGTTTATTGGGATAAAAAGCTTGTTTCTTATGTTAAAGAAGCGGCTGAAGAAGCAGGTGTTTCACATCAGTATATTCATTCGGGCGCAGGTCATGATGCACAGTTTGCTTCATATATGCTCCCTACTACAATGATATTTGTTCAGTCAAAAGACGGTCTTTCTCACTGTGAACCGGAATATTCTTCGCCTGAACACTGCACAGAAGGTGCAACAGTAATGCTTAATGCGGTATTAAAAGCTGATAAAGATTGATTACTCAATTATTATCAATTCCTAAAAAGGTGTTTTGCTTAATTGCAAAACACCTTTTATTATATAAAATTTTATAAAAAATCAACGATTTATCTTGACTTTAAAAGAAAAAACTATTAAAATTTATATATAAGTTTTAATGCTTATAAACGGCAGTAACAAGCTGAATTTTCAGCGTTTTTATAGAGATTTTTAAATTTTTAGGAAGTAATGTTAATATGAATTTTGAACAGGTAAAAGATTATCTATTATCATTTAGATTTTTGGGCAGTATTTGCGCGGCGGTTTTAGCAACGGTACTGATTTTAGTTTTAAATAAATACACCAAAAAATATATTAAACATAAAAGTATAATCGGAAAAAAAGCAACAGGCGTTTTAGCGGTTGAAACAGTAATTAAATATCTTATTGCAATATTTGCGATTGTTTTTGTTCTTCAAATTAACGGCGTAAATGTCAGCTCTTTGGTAACAGGTCTTGGGGTTGCGGGTATCATTGTCGGTTTTGCACTTCAGGATATTTTGAAAGATTTAATTATGGGTGCCAATATTATGGCTGACGGCTTTTTTACCGTAGGTGATATCGTAAGGTATAAGCAGATTGAAGGAAAGGTAATTTATTTTAATATTAAAGTTACCAAAATCAAAGATGTCAACACAAACAATGTTTTTTCGGTAAGCAACCGAAATGTTTCAGAAATTGAAGTTTTGTCTGATTGGCAGGAGATTTTAGTTCCGTTCGGATATGATGTTGATAACGAAATAATTGATAAGATTTGTAATGATATCAGATTAAAAGCAAAAGATTTAAAATATGTATCAAAATGTGATGATTTTGAGGTTAATAATTTTTGCGAAAGCTATATTCAGTACAGAATGCTGATACACTGCAGACCGGATAAGAAAAATCCTGTAAGACGTGCAGTTAATCAAGTTATAAAACAAACTTTCTGCGAAAACGGAATTGCATTCCCGTATCCGCAGTTAGATGTTCATTTTGATAATAAGGAGAAATAAATTATGAATATCACAAAAACCGTAAATGATAAAACAATAACTCTTGCTGTTTCAGGTAGAATTGATACTTTGACTGCTGTTGATTTTGAAAAAGAAATTGATAGTGCTGTTGCTCAAGCGCAAGAATTGATACTTGATATGAAAGAACTTGAATATACATCTTCGGCTGGGCTTCGTGTGATTTTAAAAGCACAGAAAATGATGAACAATAAGGGAAAAATGAAGCTTATTAATGTAAGCGAAGATGTTCGTGAAATTTTCGATATTACAGGATTTTTAGATATTTTAACAATTGAATAAGTTGTTTTAAAATAAGAAGGTGAAGCTGTGAATTTACTGTATTCTTCTTTGTTGACAATAGGATTGTCGGTTTTGTTTTACATATTGGAAAAGAAAACGGCGTTTTCAAAAATCAATTATAAGTGGCGCCAGATTATTATAGGTGTGGCTTTCGGACTTTCTGCGTGCTTTTCAACCGAGTTCGGTACACTTATAAACGGTGCTACTATGAATGTTCGTGACGCGGCTCCGTTGTGCTCGGGATTGCTTTTCGGCGGACCGGCAGGTATAATTTCGGGTGTAATCGGCGGCGTTCACCGCTGGTTTGCAGCCTATTGGGGAGCCGGTACATATTCACAGGTTGCATGTTCGATTTCAACCGTACTTGCGGGTGTTATTGCTGCGTTAATGCGTAAATTCCTCTTTGATAACAAAAGACCGTCTTGGTTTTTCGGCTTGGCAACAGGAATAACCACCGAGGTTGTTCATATGCTTATGCTGTTCTTTACAAAAATGTATGATATTCATATGGCTTTCAGCGTGCTGAGCGTTTGTGCCGTTCCTATGATAGCATTTAACAGTTTAACAGTAACGTTATCTGTTTGGATAGTATCTTTAATCGGTAAAGAAAAGCATCTAAAGCATTTGAGCCCCGAGCATAAAAAGATTTCGCAGACCTTTCAAAGATGGCTTCTTATCTGTGTGTTAGTGGCATTTGCTTTTACAAGTATGTTTTTCAGCACTTTACAGACAAACCTTGCAAGAGAAGACGCATCGCGGCTTTTATCTTTGTATATAAAAGATGTTCAGGCTGATATTGAAAAAGCTTCCGATGATAATCTGCTTAGACTAACACGCGAAATTGCGGATGATTTAAATGTATCAAAAAGCGTAAATAATAAAAAGCTTATTGATATCGCAAAAGAATATGATGTTTCTGAAATTAATGTAGTTGATAAATCGGGTAAAATCATTTATTCGACTACAAAAGAATATGTTAAAAATGCATTCAATTTTGCAAGCGGTGAACAATCGAAAGAGTTTCTCGTTTTATTAAACGGCGAAAAAGAGTATGTGCAAAAATATCAACCTATTGCATATAACGATTCGGTTTATATGAAATATGCCGGAATTGCGCTTGAAAAAGGCGGCTTCGTTCAGGTTGGCTATAACGAAAAGCGTTTTCGCCAGGATATAGATAAACAGGTTATCGGTATTACTTTAAACCGTCATGTAGGCGAAACGGGTTATTTACTCATAGTTGATTCTGAATTTAATATTGTCAGCGGATTAGATGAGAAAAGCATTTCGGATAAAAATATTAAGTTTAAAATTGACACTGAAAAGCTCAAAGCAGGCGAACAGGACGAGAGTGTTGTTAATGACGAAAAGTATTATTATATGTATGATATTTCCGAAGGGTATTATGTCATTGCGGTACTGCCGTTCAGTGAAGCGATGTATTTCAGAGATGTATCGGTTTACATAACTGTATTTATGGAGATTTTGATTTTTGCGGGATTGTTTGTAAACATATATATCCTTGTTAAAAAACAGGTTGTTGAAAATATTCAAAAGGTTAATAACACACTTGCGGAAATTACAGACGGTAACCTTGAAGCAGTTGTAAATGTGAGAACTCATTCGGAATTTGCTTCACTTTCCGACGATATTAATCATACGGTAGCAACTCTTAAGCATTATATTTCGGAAGCAGCTGCAAGAATTGATAAAGAGCTTGAATTTGCCAAAGCAATTCAACATTCGGCTTTGCCTAATGTTTTTCCTCCTTATCCTAACCGTACTGATTTTGAAATTTATGCAACTATGGATACCGCAAAGGAAGTCGGCGGAGATTTTTATGATTTTTATTTCGTCGGTGAAGATAAATTAGCATTTTTAATCGCTGATGTATCGGGTAAGGGTATCCCTGCCGCTATGTTTATGATGACTGCAAAAACCATCATAAAAAGCCTTGCTGAAAGCGGTAAAGAAGTAAACGATGTTTTTACAATTGCAAATGAAAAATTATGCGAAAATAATGAAGCGGGAATGTTTGTTACTGCATTTATGGGCATAATTGATTTAAAGAGCGGACTTGTTAAATTTGCAAATGCCGGTCATAATCCACCGCTTGTTTATAAAAAAGGCGGCACATTTGAATATTTCAAGACCAGAGCAGGTCTTGTTCTTGCAGGAATGGAAGGCATTAAGTACCGCGCGGGTGAGCTACAGTTAAATCCGGGGGATAAAATTTATATGTATACCGACGGTGTAACTGAGGCAACAAATACAAATAACGAGCTTTATTCTGAAGACAGGCTTTATAAAGTGTTGAATGAAAACACACAGACAGATATGAAAACGCTCTGCCAAAATGTTAAGGCTGATGTTGATAGGTTTGTCGGCGAAGCCGATCAGTTTGATGATATAACAATGTTAGCATTTAATTATAAAGGAGAGACTTCTCAAATGAAAGAATTAACGATTAATGCAACAATTGAGAATATTGAAAAGGTAACAGATTTTGTTAACGCCGAGCTTGAAGCAATAGATTGTCCTATGAAATCTCAAATGCAGATTGATATTGCAATTGATGAGCTATTCGGGAATATTGCTCATTACGCTTATAATCCTGATGTCGGTCCGGCTACCGTTAAAGTTGAAGTGCAGGAAAACCCGATGGCAGTTATTATTACATTTATCGATAACGGCGTTCCTTATGACCCGCTTAAAAAAGAAGATCCGGATATTACTCTTTCGGCAGAAGAGCGCGAGATAGGCGGACTTGGCATTTTTATGGTAAAGAAAAGTATGGATGACATTACTTATGAATATAAAAACGGCCAAAATATTTTAAAAATAAAGAAAAACTTATAGTTTAATCGGAGTTAAGAATGGTAATTACAGTTAAAAAAGAAGATAAAAAAATAACCTTAATTCCCGAGGGCAGAATTGATACTGCAAATGCGCCTGAATTTGAAAAAGCGGTTATGGATTGTACAGTTAATTGCAACGAACTAGTTTTTGATTTTGAAAAGCTGCAGTACATTTCTTCGGCAGGCTTGAGAGTTCTGCTTTTGGCTCAAAAAACAATGAATAAGCAGGGTGAAATGAGAGTATTCAATGTTTGTGACTCGATTGTAGATGTTTTAAATATCACAGGATTTGTTGATATTTTAAGCATTGAAACTACCCGCGATGTTTTCAAGGCAAATGTTTTGCAGCAGGCTATGCATTTTGCTGTTGACGCTCACGGCGATACAGTTCGCAAAGGTGACGGCAGTCCGTTAGTTCTTCACGCTATGGAGGCGGCGGCAATCGTTGCTACTATGACGCAGGACAGCGAGGTTATAGCGGCGGCGGTTTTGCATGACACCGTTGAAGATGCGGATGTAACATTGGAAGAAATTGAAGAACGCTTTGGCAAACGGGTGGCTATGCTTGTAAGCTCGGAAACCGAAAATAAACGTAAAGATATGCCATCTGATTTGTCTTGGAAAATCAGAAAAGAAGAATCAATTGAGCTATTGAAAAATACTGATGATATTGCGGTAAAAATGATTTATCTCGGTGACAAGCTGGCAAATATGCGAGCTTTTTACAGAAGTATGCTGCAAATCGGTGATGCTATGTGGGAAGTTTTTAATCAAAAAGACCCTGAAGAACATCATTGGTATTACAGAACAATTGCCGATTTGCTTGTACAATTAAAAGATTATCCTGTCTGGCAGGAATATGATAATCTGATTAAAAAAGTTTTTAATGAAAATTCAGAAAGCGAGGACTGAAAATTATGACAAAAGGCAGTTTTGAAAACGGAGTTTTAACAATAGCGTTAGAAGGACATATTGACTCAAGCAATGCACCGCAAGTTGAGGCAGATATAAATAAGCTTTGCGAAGAGCATCCGCAAAGTCATATTGTACTTGATATGGAAAACCTTGAGTACATATCATCTGCCGGACTTCGTGTTGTTTTAAGACTTAGAAAATCCGATGCGGCATTAAAAGCAATAAATGTTTCATCAAGTGTTTATGAGATTTTGGAAATGACCGGTTTTACTGAAATGATGAATGTTGAAAAAGCATATCGAAAACTTTCGGTTGACGGCTGTGAGGTGATAGGTCAGGGTGCTAACGGTGTGGTTTACAGACTGGATGCAGATACAATAGTAAAGGTATATAAAAATGCCGATGCTTTGCCTGATATTCACCGAGAAAGAGAACTCGCGAGAAAAGCATTTGTTTTAGGCATTCCTACTGCCATTCCTTATGATGTAGCAAAAGTCGGTGACAGCTACGGTTCTGTATTTGAACTGTTAAATGCAAAATCTTTTGCTAAATTAATTGCCGAAGAGCCTGAAAAACTTGATTATTACATAGGTTTATATGTAGAGCTTTTGAAAAAAATACATGGCACAAAAGTTAAACCCGGTGATATGCCGAGTACAAAAGAATGGGCGTTGGACTGGGCGGAATTTTTAAAAGATTATCTTCCTGAAAATGAGAGTAATAAGCTTTATAAATTAATAAATGATGTTCCTGAAACCGATCATATGATGCACGGCGATTATCATATGAAAAACATTATGATGCAAGACGGAGAAGTTCTGCTGATTGATATGGATACATTATCGGTTGGACATCCTATATTTGAGCTTGCTTCAATGTTTTTAGGATTTGTAGGCTTTGGTGAATTAGACCATTCTGTTACAGAAAAGTTTATGGGTCTGCCTTATGAAACTACCGTAGAGATTTGGAAAAAAGCTTTAAAGCTTTATCTTGATAATGCAGATGAAGAAAAAGTGCGTTCAGTTGAAGAAAAAGCAATGATAATAGGTTATGCTCGTCTTATGAGAAGAACTATCAGACGCAACGGCTTTGAAACAGAAGACGGACGCAAAATTATTGAGCATAGCAAACAAAAGCTTTCGGAATTATTGAGCAAAGTAGATTCTTTGGAGTTTTAGATGAAAAATATACTGTTTATTAATGCCTGCGTTCGAGAAAATTCGCGAACATATGCACTTTCAAAAGAAGTTTTAAAGCATTTAGACGGCGAGATTTATGAGCTGAATTTAGAAAAGGAAAATATTCAGCCTTTAAATTCGGTTTTGCTGGCAAAACGCGATAAACTGTTAGCTGAAAAGAATTATTCATCTTCTTATTTTTCTTATGCAAATCAGTTTGCAAATGCTGATATAATTTTGTTTGCCTGTCCATATTGGGATTTAGCTTTTCCGGCAATGGTTAAAAACTATTTAGAAGCTGTTACGGTGAATAATATAAACTTTTGTTATACAAAAGACGGTGATATAAAGGGGTTATGCAAAGCTAAAAAGCTTTTTTATGTTACCACCTCCGGAGGCACAATAGGAGATTATAACTTTGGATATAATTATGTTAAATGCTTGGCTGAAAAGCTTTACGGAATTTTAGATGTAACGCTTTTTACCGCCGAAAATCTTGATATAATCGGTGCTGATGTTGAACAAATTATGAAAAATGCAAAGAAAAATATCGAGACTTATTTTGAAGAGCATATATTATAAAAGAGGGCTTTAGATGAATGTAATTGAAACAAACGGTCTTACTAAATTTTACGGTAAATCCAGAGGAATTGTTGACCTTAATCTAAAGGTTGAACAGGGAGAATTTTTCGGCTTTATCGGTCCGAACGGCGCAGGTAAAAGTACGTCAATTCGTATACTTTTAGGACTTATAAAAAGCAACAGCGGTAATGCGAAAATTTTCGGAAAAGACATTACTGCTCATAAAAATGAAATTCTTGCCGATGTTGGCTATTTGCCGTCTGATACGGCTTTCTATCCGGGAATGCGTGTAAAAGAAGTAATAAAATTTTCTGCTGATTTGCGAAAAACCGATTGCAGTAAAGAGGCAAAAAATCTATGTGAAAGATTAGAACTTGATACTTCAAAAAGAATGGATCAGCTTTCTTTCGGCAACCGAAAAAAAGTTGCAATAGTTTGCGCGCTCCAGCATTGTCCGCAACTTTGTATTTTAGATGAACCGACAGGCGGACTCGACCCACTTATGCAAAGAGAGTTTTTTGAGATTTTAAAAGAACGAAATTCAAATGGCGCTACTATTTTCCTTTCTTCTCATATTCTTTCGGAAATACAGCGCAACTGCACTAAAGCCGCTATCATCAGAGAAGGACAGATTATTGCCTGCAACAGCGTGGAGGCGCTTACTCAAACAACGGCGAAGCGTGTTCATGTTCAAGGCAACGTTGATGTGTCAGAGTTGGATGGTATTCGTGATTTGCATAAGACTAATGAAGGCGTAAGCTTTCTTTACGGCGGAGATATTAATAAACTTATACAGTTGTTAGCTAAGCAGAGGATAAGTGATTTATCGGTATCTGAGCCTGATTTAGAAGAAATATTTATGCATTATTATACGAACGGAGGCGAGAAGAAATGACGGTGATTAAGCAAGAGCTTAAGCTAAGCAGAATTTCGCTTACAGTTTGGACAGCGGCAATTGGTTTTCTTCTTGCAATCTGTGTCTTTATGTTTCCTGAAATGAAAGGCGAGATGAATGAAGTAGGCGATATGTTTGCGTCTATGGGTGGCTTTACCGAAGCTTTTGGAATGGATAAGGTAAGTTTCGGAACTTTGCTCGGCTTTTATTCTGTTGAGTGCGGAAATATTTTGGGGCTTGGCGGAGCCTTTTTTGCGGCGTTGTGTGCAGTTGGCGTGCTTGCAAAAGAAGAGAAAGAACACACAGCGGAATTTCTGCTCAGTCATCCTGTAAGCAGAGTGTGCATTATCACTGAAAAACTTGCTGCTGTTATGCTTCAAATTGTAATACTTAATGTTTTAGTATATATTATTGCGGTATGTTCTATCGCATTAATAGGTGAAACAGTTCCTTTTAAAGAAATAACGCTTTTGCATACTGCATATTTGCTTTTGCAGATTGAAATCGGCGGAATATGTTTCGGCGTATCGGCTTTTATTCGACGCGGAAGTCTTGGAATAGGACTTGGCATCGCAATAATTATGTATTTTTTAAATATAATTGTCAATATATCCGATAGTGCTGATTTTTTGAAATATATAACTCCTTTCGGTTATGCGGACGGCGCCCAAATCGTGGCTGATGTCAGCTTGAATACAGGATTGATTTTACTTGGTATGATTTATTGCGTTATAGGTGTTTCAGCCGCATATATAAAATACACAAAAAAGGATATTGCTTAAATCTTGTTGTTGAAAATTTAATTCTAATTAATAACCCCCGCTCTTGTATTTGTTAAAAAACAAGAGCGGGGGTTATGGTTTGTATTATTTTACTGTTTCGTAGGGCCAATCAATGATACCGCCGAATTCTTTTATATTTTTATAGCCTAATTTGACCAGCTTTTCGGCGGCGTTTTTGCTTCGTCTTCCGCTTCGGCAATAAACTAAAATGAGTTGATTTTTATCGGTTAGCATTGATGTTGCTTTAGTTTCTATTTCATAATCGGGAATCAGAACTGCATTAGGAATATGCCCTTGTGCAAATTCTTCCTCGGTGCGAACATCAAGAATGATATAATCACTTTGTGTGTCCATGATTTCTTTTGCTTCATTTGCTGTAATATTCATATAACTTTCTTCCTTTGTTTGTTCAACATTTTTTTGGCATGCTGAAAGGCTTGCAACAATCAGCAATACCAGAGTTAATTTCAAAATTCTTGTCATACGGTATTTCCTCTATGCTTTTTTATTATTATAACACTTACAACAATTTTAAGCAATAAAGTATGGTTTATTTTTATATGTTTTTATTTTGTGCTAGGTGAAAAATGCATTGAATTTTAAATAAATTATGACTTTTTTTATGTTATTTCAATAAAAACTATTGAAAAACCAACCAGATATTGCTATAATAATAGTTAATGAGAAAATATGATAGGAGTATGAAGATGAAAAAAACTATATCAATTATTTTAAGTTTAAGTATACTTATTTCAATTATTTCTGTTGCTTTTGGATTAAGTGTATCAGCAAGCGGTGATGTTTTAACGGACGAGCAGCTTGAAGCAAAAAATTTACCTGTGCCGAAAGATTATGTGGTATCGCAAATTTATACATTTGACGATAGCGGTTCTTCAGATGACGGATGTTATTATGATAAGGCATCAAGCAAAGTGATTACAGCATCAAATGACTCATATACCAACTTTTTACCTGAAGGTGTTAGGCTTGACGGCGCAGGCTTTATGTTTTGGTATAAGACTGAAAGCGGCGGAACATTAAGAATAAGAGACAGTAAAAATGCTCTTATATTAGAGGCAACTTTACCTGCTTGTACCGAGGGCAAGTGGGTAAAATATTGGTATTACGGCAAAAACTGGGAAAACATCTCTCCGAAAACAGATGCTAAAAAAGATATCAGTGAAGAGGTAAGCGACCAAACTAATACTTTTAAATTTACTTTCCATAACTGGTCGTCAACAGAGCCTGCATATTTTGATGAATTTTATACTTTTACCCCTCAAATTACTCCTGCTGACACTTATGATAATGATAAGCAGGCTTATAAATTCTCAGTTGCAAGAATGAGCGAGCAGACCAATACCGTGGCGGAATACAGCGATGACGGTTCTGTTGAGCTTACTTCAACTTACGGTGAAACAACTAATTCTTCACCAGTTAATATTACTTATAAGGCAGACAGCGAGCAGTTTAAAAAAGCTGTTGATATTGCAAAACAGGGCTCAGGATATCTGCAGATTAAGGTTGATAATATAAGCTCTCTTAACAGTTCAGACAATGACGCTTATACAAATATTATTATTAATTTTAACGGAATAGATAAAAAAATCAGTAAGTACAGCTACGGCAGTAATACTTCTGATACATACTTATTAAAAGTTGATGATCTTGATACCCCTGAGGCTATTACTACCATCAATGTTTTGATAAAGGGAAGTAATATTAAAAATGTTGATTTTAGGTTCTCGCCGATTACTGTATTTGAATATAACAGCGACGAGATAATTTTAGAGGCTGAGGATTTGAATCCAAAGCACAAAAAATCAGACGGAACAATTGAAGACGCAATTGTATATGTTGAGGATGACCAAAACTTAACTTATGTTCATGGAGAAACAAGGGATTCATGGGTTTCATTTGACTTGCCTGAGCTTGAAGTCGGCGAATATGAGGTTTATGCAAATTGTAGTGCTGTTGCGAATTCTTCGGCAACAGCTAATGTTTCAATTAATAATTTAAGACAGTTGGTTGATGTTTCTTTTGCAGACGCTACATATACTTCAAAAAGACACAATATAAATGTTCCAATCGGAAATTTGAAAATTACAAAGAATTTTTCAGATGGCGCTTCTGTTTTAAAATTGTCTTCAAGACAGAATAGTTATTTAGACAATATTTATATTAACTATTTCTCATTTAAAAAGACAGATACCGTTGTAGCGGCAGAGCCTTCTTCAAATTTCGTTATAAAATCTTATCCTGAAAAAGAAAACTATGAGATTAAAACAATTATCAATACATTTGATGATTATATTTGCGGTACTGATATAAGATATTATAAAGATACAGAGATTGCCGGATATGTCGGCGATGATAATGCTTACAACCTTAATTCAAGAGGTACAATGGGTTGGGGCGGTGACAGTAACTATATCACTTCTGTATCCGGCGGACTTGACGGTGACGCTTTAAGATTTTGGCTTAAGAGCACATCAAGAACTGAATTAAGATTTTCCGGTTCGGGAGTAAACAGAATAAGTTATTATATACCGGCATCACCAAGCGGAAGTTGGATAGTTATTGATTATACTGAACTCAAATCCGACGGAGATATGAGTGCATATAATTCAATAAGCTTAAAAGAAGGCGGCACAAGCTATATTGATGAAATTCATACCATACAAAAGAAAATCGGTAATATTACTTATACCGAAAACAGTGACGGTACCGCAAGCGTAGGAGGCTACGAGCTTCGTATTGAAGAAGTTGTAGTTGATTCGCAGTATAATAATAAGCCTGTAACATCAATTAAAGCAGGTGCTTTGGCAAATACCCTTAATTTGAAATCGGTTGTTTTGGCTGATTCTGTTACAACAATCGAAGAAGGCGCTTTCGAAAATGACAGAAACCTTAAAACAATTGAATTCGGCAGTGGTTTGACTACTATCGGAGCTAATGCTTTTAAAAATTGCACATCTTTGGGTGAAGTTGAGTTTTCATCTAATGTTACAAGCATTGATGATACTGCTTTTGAAGGCTGCACAAATTTGATTATGAGTGTTCCTGATAATTCTTATGCTAAAGAATATGCAATAAGAAATAATATAAATTATCGTTGCAGCAATGGTGTGTTTGATTATTATAGAATCGGCGATGAGATTCATATTAATAAATATTTAGGAACTGATAATAATGTTACTGTTCCTGAAACAATAGATGATTGTCCGGTTACAACTATTTTATCAGGCGCGTTTAAAGATAATACCGATGTTACAAGCGTAACTACCACAACTATTAAAAAAGTTGAAAGCGAAGCTTTTAGCGGCTGTACCGCTTTAAAAACAGTTGATATTTCAGGTGTTGAAGAGCTTGGCAGCGAGGCTTTCAGCGGTTGTACCGCTTTAACTGAAATTAATTTAGGCGAAAGCATTACAACTATCGGTGAAAAAGCTTTTTGTGATGTTACTGCATTGCCGAAAATTAAATTGCCTGAGTCTCTTACAAGCATTGCTTCAAATGCTTTTGAAAACTGTCTTGATACTGTAATTGCAGATGTGGTCAGAGATTCATATGCATATACTTTTGTTAATTCAAAAGGCACTGCAATGACTCAGATACCTGATACTGAGTCTGAATTCAAGTATTCATTATACAAATATGAAGCAACCATTATCGGTTACACAGGTACCGCAACTAAAATTAATATTCCTGATACTATTGACGGATATACAGTAGTTGCAATAGGCGAGGGCGCATTTAAAAATAATACTTCGCTTACATATGTAAAATTCTCAGATAAATGTAAAACTATTAATAAAGAAGCTTTCAGCGGTTGTACTGCTTTAAAAGATTTTGATATTAACAATGTTATTACCATTAAAGAATTAGCATTCAGTAATTGCACTTCGCTGAGCGATATTACTCTTACGAATATTGTTAAATATGAGAGCAATGCATTCAGCGGCTGTAAGATTAATATAACAATCAAGGAAACCCAGTTTGCGCGTACAGCTCTTGAGCTTACTAACAGCTGGCATGCAGGAATTAATTTAGGTAATAGATTTGACTGGTCGCTTGACAGATCAAATCCTGTTTATGTACCTAAAGAAAGCAGAACATATAAAATTCCTACTGTTATTACAAAGCAGAGGATTGATTTTCTTGCTGACAGCGGATTTGATGTTATCAGATTCCCTATAACATGGCTGGGCTATACAGATGACAGCAATAATTATAAGATAGATGATGAATACTTACAGGCGGTTAAAGAAATTGTTGATTATGCGATCGCCGATGATTTGTATATAATTATAAATGTTCATCACGATACATTGTATTGGCTGAATTTAAGTAATTACAGTGAAGAAACTTGTAGAAAATTTGAACGTATTTGGGAACAGATTTCTGATTATTTCAAAGATTATGACGAGCATTTGATTTTCGAATCAATGAATGAAGAGCGTTATAATGAGAGCTGGGACGGAAACGAAAAAGATCTCAATTTACACCAAAAGTTCAATGATTTACAAAAACGTTTTTATAATGTTGTAAGAAATTCAGGCGGCAATAACGCTATGCGTTATCTTATGTTTGAAACTTATGCGGCACAGGCAAAAGCAGGCCACTGCCAATCTGTGTGGGTTCCGAGTGTTGATGAAGACAGCCATATTATGATGTCTGTTCACCATTATGACGGTCGTGCGGGTGCCGGTTATAATAATACTCAGTACAGCTACGGTCAAAAATACTTTGTCGATTACGGAATTCCTTATGTTATCGGCGAAACAGGATCTCAGCGCGTTAATCTCTATGATACAAATCATCCTGTATCAGAAGATACTTATAATTGGCAGAGTGATTTTCTTGTAGAATGGACTAACGGCGTACTTGAGGCAGCTGAAAATTACGGCCATAAAATTATATTCTGGGAAGACGGCGGTTCTTTCGGAATGATAAATCATAATGAATTAAAATGGGATTTTCCTGCTGAAGTTGATGCAATAATGGAAAAGGTTTATCCTAAAGAGGATTATTCTGTTACTGTTGACGGCGTTATTATTGATTCATCAAGCGGAAGCGTAACTTTGCCGGAAAATACGGATGTTGAGTTTGTAGCTTACTCCGACGGTAAGAAGTTATATAAATCAGGAGAAACCGTATCCTTAACCGAAAATCTGACTCTATTTTCTGTTAAAGTGGATTTGAGTAATAGGGAATATACAGGCTTGGAAATTACTACAACATTGTCTTCAGAGATTTCATCTGATAGTTTCATACTTGAATATACCAATAATACTAATGTTGGTACTGCTACTGTGAAGATAGCTACAAAAGAAGATCCTGCTAATGAAATTTCGAAGACGTTTCAAATTGTCAAAACATCTTTTTCAGAGGAAAATTTCCAAACCATTGATACAGCTGATAAAATTTATACAGGTAAAGAAATTAAACCTGAAGTAATTTCAACTGAATTAGATGCTGACAGCTATGAAGTTTCTTATAAAGATAATATCAATGCAGGAACTGCTACCATTATAATTACAGGTAAAGGTAACTATGAAGGCAATATAATTACAAAGACCTTTAAGATTGTTCCGAAGGCTATTTCCGAAACTGATTTTTCGGTAAATACTGCGGATAAGACATATACAGGCAGCGCAGTTAAAACTACTATTTCTTCTGTATTGACTAAAGATGTTGATTATGAAGTAGTATATACCGATAATATTGAGGTAGGTACAGCAACCGTAACAATTAGCGGCAAGGGCAATTATCAGGGTACAATAATAAAGAAATTTAACATTGTACCAAAAGCTACAATTACTATTACTGAAGCTGATTTTAGAGTAAATACCGATGATAAGACATATACAGGTAGTGAGATTATAACTACAATATCTTCATCACTTACCAAAAATGTTGATTATGAAGTAGTGTATACGAATAATATTGAGGTAGGCACAGCAACCGTAACAATTAGCGGCAAGGGTAATTATACAGGAACGATAATAAAAACATTTAGAATTGTTTCAAATTTAGTTCCGCCGGTTATTATTCCGGATAATCCTCAAAACAATACATCAGATAATGCTAATAATAAATTGTCAGATGCATCAAAATTACCTGTAATAATTCAATTGCCTAATGTAGCTAAGGTTAAAAAAGTATCTGCTAAAACAGGTACGAAAAAGCTGACTGTTAAATGGAAAAAAGTATCAGGTGCTGATGGCTATAAAATTCAGGTTTCTTTGAATAAAAGCTTTAAGAAATCAACAAAAACCATTTATGTAAAAGGCAGTAAAAAAATAAAAACGGTTATTAAAAAACTTAAAGCGAATAAAAAGTATTTTGTAAGAATAGCTGCATATAAGAATTATAAAAATGATTTAGGAAAAGTCACAAAAGCAGTTGGTAAATATACAAAATTCAAAAAAGCTGTAAAAACTAAATAATAAAACAAATCACCGCATTTTTAAAAATGCGGTGATTTGTTTTATATAATAGATTATGAAAAATTAAGCAATTTGTTTATCAAGCTTGATATTACGGAAATAAAGCGCTATATCAATGGAAATTTCAATAAAGTTTAAAATATAGAAAAAGAAACCAAGATAAAAAATAAATCCGCTGCAATCCATAACAGCTATTTGAATGATTTTTCTGATAATTCCAAATGCGTAGCCGATAATAAGAAATACTTCAAAGAAAAGACTTTTACCTTTTGCAGTGCGAGAAATAAGTGATTTTCTGATTGAAATCGGCCATGAAAGACCAAAACAAAATATTGTAAATGCTTCAAATAATTCTGCCATTAGAGTAAGATTCATAAGTTAATCTCCTTTATAAATTATCATTTTTTCTTGACTTATTAACTCTATTAATAGTATAATAGGTTTGCGGTTATATGTAAAATGTATAATTTATATCTTTGATATATCAATTTGATATTAATAGGAGAAATATTATGTCTGTAAGTTACGAATACTATAAAGTTTTTTATTATGTTGCAAAATACGGCAGTTTTACTCATGCGGCCGAAGTACTTTACAGTAATCAGCCGAATCTGACGCGTACCATTAGAAATCTTGAGAGCGAGCTTGGCTGCACATTATTTATACGCTCAAATAAAGGGGTAAAACTTACTGCCGACGGCGAAAAGCTGTATTCGCATATTTCTATTGCATTTGAGCATATACAAGCAGGCGAAGAAGAAATTTCACTTAAAAAAAGTTTGCAGAGAGGCATTGTTTCAATCGGAGCCAGTGAAATAGCTTTGCGTTGCTTTTTACTTCCGATTTTAAACCGTTATCGACAAAAATATCCCGGAGTACGAATTAAAATATGTAATGTTTCGACTCCGCAAGCGGTATCTATACTTAAAAACGGTCTTGTGGATTTGGCAGTAGTTACAAC
The DNA here is from genome assembly GCA_051877275.1 of Acutalibacteraceae bacterium. Classification (GTDB taxonomy): domain Bacteria; phylum Bacillota; class Clostridia; order Oscillospirales; family Acutalibacteraceae; genus RUG11462. The sequence continues at coordinate 40,873 of JBJEIS010000139.1, forward strand.
CCCGATGGATACAGAGCCTGAAATCAGGGAGAAAAAGCTGAAAACTTTTCGTGAAGTTGCGGTTTGCGGAGATACTTTTCACCATGCTTTTGAAGATTTAGAAGAATTGTCTTTACGACAGCTGACAAATTATCCGATAATATCTTTGGGCGATACAACTTCGACATATACATTTTATTTCCGGTTGTTTATTAAGCATGGTTACAATTTTTCGCCTGATATTGAAGCGGCAACTGCCGATCAGATAATTCCGTTGGTAAAACATAATCTCGGTATCGGATTTGTACCTGAGGAGTTTTTGCAAAGCGAAACACAGGCAGGCGGTATATATCCTATTTTATTAAAAGAGCCGATTCCGGAACGCGGAATCAGCCTTGTTACTAAAAGAGGATATTCATTACCTCTTCCTGCAAAAGAGCTTCATCGTATGATTCTTGCTGAGTGCGAGAAATAAAAAAGCAGATAGCTTT
>JBJEIS010000140.1:0-10408 GCA_051877275.1 Acutalibacteraceae bacterium
CTGCAAAGCAGGAGTTGCATTAGCCATAATAAGGTCAACATTCTTTGTAACAAAATCGTTTACGATAGTTGTACAAGCAGTTGAATCACCTTGTGCATTCTGCTCAAGGAAAGTTACGTTGTCTTCACCAAGTTCTTTTGTAAGTGCTTCTTTAAAGCCTTTTGTTGCTGCGTCAAGAGCATCATGAGGCATAAGCTGGCAAATACCAACATTATACTTCTTGTCTCCGCAGGAAGCAAATGCAAGACACATTGTAAAAACAATGGCAACAGACATAAAGATTGATAGAATTTTTTTCATTTTTGATTCCTCCCGAATTAATATTAATTCATTTTATTTTCAACCCGATACGCTTTCGGGTTAAAGTACATAAGAAAAAAGAAAAGTCCCTGAAATAAACAGGGACGAAAATTCGCGGTACCACTCTGCTTTCATTTTAACCTTACGGTTAAAACCTCATAAGGCTTGCAAGCCCTAAGCGATATAACGGTCGCAACCCGTTGTACCTACTGCTTATTCAATACACCGCTCGCAGAATGAATTTCAAACAGTTAATACTTGCTGCCTTGCACCGTGCGGCAGTTCTCTGAAAGCTTTCGCTGTTTTACTTATTTCTGCTCAAACGCATTTAATATATGTATTAATGTATATTCTATTTTAACAGTATTCTATTCATATGTCAAGACTTTTTTGTGCTAAGTGTTGGTTCTTTATGGAAGTGCTATAAACACATTCTACTAAATATGTAAGACAAGTAGAATTTGAGATAAAAATATGATATTATTATATCGGTAAGGGGGTATTAATATCAAATATTTAGCTAATATAATAACTGTCAGCAGACTTGTTGCAGCACTTTTGCTTTTGTTTACCGATACGTTTTCGGTTTTATTTTTCGTTTTGTATATTTATGGCGGAATTTCAGATATGATTGACGGAAGGATTGCCGGATATACAGGTTTTGAAAGCAAAACAGGCGAGAGATTGGACAGTATTGCCGATTTTGTGTTCATAGCGGTATGTTTGTTTAAGATTTTGCCGATTTTCAGTGTTCCTTTATGGATTTGGATTATGATTGGTGTTATAGCCATGATAAAAATAGTGAATCTTATTTCGGGTTATGTTTGCCGTCGGGAAATTTTATTTTTACACACAACGGCAAACAGGATAACAGGTTTTCTGCTGTTTTTAATGCCGCTGACATTAAATTTTATACCGATATCATATACAGCCGCTATCGTAGGTACAGTTGCCGCATTTGCAGCGATACAAGAAGGACATTTTATCAGGATAAATAAATGAAGTAATACTTAAAAAACAGGCGCAGTATTTTTACTGCGCCTGTTTGAATATTTATTTTTTAGGATGGCAGGAACCGCTCATAGGGCAGTTCGAGCATCCGCATCCACAGGAGGATTTACCTTTTTTCTTATTGCGAATTAAATTTATGATTATGGCAGAAATTACAGCAATCAGTACCACGCAAATTATTATAGTGGCTATGTTTTCATAAATCCATGATAGCATCGTATTACACCTCCTGTTATTTATAAATAATTATTTTGTAATATTAACTGCTTTTGTGAGTTTAGTCGATTCTCTGTAAGGCTTAAACAGCATATACAGCATAAATGCAAGCACTAAAACAGAAGCAATAAAGCCTATTACATTAATGTTGCCGGTAAATACCGAGCCAATCTGATAAATCATCAATGAAACAGCATAAGCGAAGATGCACTGATAACCGATTGCAAACCAAGTCCATTTAGCCGAATTCATTTCGCGTTTGATTGCACCGATTGCGGCAAAGCAAGGAGCGCAAAGCAGATTAAATACAAGGAATGAGTAAGCCGCAAGCTTTGTTATACCTTCAAAGTCGAGAACACCGAATACGCCTACAACTTCTTCTTTTGCAACAAGTCCCATAATGGTAGCAATTGTAGCTTTGATATTGCCGAAACCGAGAGGCGAGAATATCCAGCAAAGTGCTCCGCCTATCATACCGAGTACACTGTTTTCAAGCTCCATTTCTGTGCTGAAAGTGAAAGAGCCGTCTACTGTACCGAAGCATGAACCTGCCCAAATAATGACAGATGAAAGAAGAATAATGGTACCTGCCTTTTTAATGAATGACCAGCCGCGTTCCCACATTGAACGAAGAACATTTTCTACAGTAGGCCAATGATAAGCAGGTAATTCCATAACGAAAGGAGCGGGATCGCCTGCAAACATCTTCGTCTTTTTGAGCATAATACCTGAAATTATGATAGCGGCAATGCCGACAAAGTATGCGCTCGGAGCAACCCACCATGCCCCGCCGAACAGTGCGGAAGCGATAAGAGCAATAATAGGAAGTTTTGCGCCGCAAGGAATAAATGTTGTTGTCATAATAGTCATACGGCGGTCGCGTTCGTTTTCAATGGTTCGTGATGCCATGATTCCCGGAACGCCGCAACCTGTACCGATAAGCATAGGAATAAAAGATTTACCCGAAAGTCCGAATTTTCTAAATACACGGTCGAGAACAAATGCAATTCGGGACATATATCCGCAAGCTTCAAGAAATGCAAGAAGAATAAAAAGTACAAACATCTGCGGAACAAAACCGAGAACTGCGCCTACACCGCCTACTATACCGTCAACCAGCAAACCGTTTAGCCAGTCAGGGCTTTTTGCAGCGTCGAGCCCGTTTTGAACAAGTACCGGGATACCCGGTACCCATATACCGTATTCGGATGAATCCGGAACGCCCTCGGCTTCTTCTCCAAGAGCCGCGTCATATATTGAGGAAATGTCATAGCCTTCTTCCACAAGCGAATCGGCAAATGAGCCGTATGCTTCATCGAATGCACCGAAATCTTTATTGTTAATCGCAGTCTGAATGTCCTCTGCGCCGATAACACCTTTTTCGGCGGCAGTATCTACAATCGTAATCATTTCATTTGTCCATACATTCTTTTCTGCGTAATCAGTCATAGCGTCATCATAAGCCGAAGTGCCTATTCCGAACAAATGCCAGCCGTCACCGAAAAGTCCGTCATTGGTCCAGTCCGTGACATATGTACCTACTGTTGAAACAGAGATAAAGTATACAAGAAACATAATAACTGCGAAAATCGGCAGAGCCGCAAATCGGTTGGTAACAACTTTATCAATTTTATCGGAGGTTGAGAGTTTACCTGCCGATTTTTTCTTGTAACAGCCTTTGATTATCTCTCCGATGTAAACATAGCGTTCGTTGGTGATGATTGATTCTGCGTCATCATCCATTTCGTCTTCAACGGCTTTTACATCCTGCTCTATATGATTAAGAGTTACCTTATCAAGCTTGATTTGTTCAAGAACCTTATCATCACGCTCAAAAAGCTTGATAGCATACCATCTTTGCTGTTCTTCCGGCATATTGTGTACCGCAGCTTCTTCTATATGAGCAAGCGCGTGTTCTACCGTACCCGAAAAAGTATGCATAGGAACCGTTTTTTCGTTTTTTGCAGCTTGAACGGCGGCATTGGCAGCCTCCTCAACACCTGTGCCTTTTAAAGCAGAAATCTCGACCACCTTGCAGCCTAACGCTCTTGAAAGCTCGGCGATGTTGATTTTGTCGCCGTTTTTGCGTACAACATCAATCATATTAATTGCAACAACTACAGGAATACCGAGTTCTGTAAGCTGTGTGGTTAAATAAAGGTTTCTTTCAAGGTTTGTACCGTCTATTATGTTTAGAATAGCGTCCGGACGCTCGCCGATAAGATAATTTCTTGCTACAACTTCCTCCAATGTATAAGGAGAAAGAGAATAAATACCGGGAAGGTCGGTGATGATTACACCGTCGTGCTTTTTGAGTTTTCCTTCCTTTTTTTCTACCGTAACGCCGGGCCAGTTTCCTACAAACTGATTTGAACCCGTCAATGCATTAAACAGCGTTGTTTTGCCGCAGTTTGGGTTGCCGGCAAGGGCAATTCGCAAATTCATATTTCATTTCCTCACTTTCAAAATTAGCATATGCTAACCAATGATTTAAATAATAAGGGGTCTCTTGCCCCTTTAAAATACTGTGTTTTATTCAACTTCAATCATTTGCGCGTCTGCTTTACGAATAGACAACTCATATCCGCGAACAGTTACTTCTACAGGATCTCCTAAAGGCGCTACCTTGCGAATATGTACTTCTACGCCTTTTGTCAGACCCATATCCATAATGCGGCGCTTAACTGCTCCTTCACCGTGGAGTTTTATAACTTTTACTGTATCGCCGACATTTGCTTCTTTTAGCGTTTTCATATCATTTTCCTCCTAATAATATTTTTAGTGCAACTGCACAGAAAATCAAACCATAATCTTCTGTGCCATTTCCTTACTGATTGCGATTCTAGATTCTTTTACATTTACAATTACATTACCGCCTATGGTATTAATAACCGTAACGGCTCCTCCTGCAACAAAACCGAGATTTTCAAGATGTGTTTTAACCTCTTGTTTTCCGCCGATTTTTTTAATTATATTTTCTTCTCCTACATCTGCAAGTGTAAGCGGCATCATTATTTCACCTTCTTTTGAAGTGTTGCTAATTAGCGTATGCTAACTCAAAGTTCAAAATATAGGTTAGCCCTTGCTAACTACTTGTTATTATATGTAGTTATGCTTGATTTGTCAAGCGAATTTTTAAAAAATTATTCAGATTCGGCAATACAAACAATTGGTTAGCGTATGCTAACTCAACGCTTTGTGTATATTCACCAAAACACTGTTCCTTCGGGGGCTTAAAATCTTGATTTTTTAATGTATTTGTGATATATTATTAGTAAATATTCTGCATAAAGGAGGAGTCTGCCATGCATTTGCAGGAATCCGGTGAGATGTACCTTGAAACGATATACATATTATCTCAAAAAAGCAGTTCTGTCCGATCAATTGATGTCGGTGAATATATGGGTTATTCAAAACCAAGTGTCAGCCGCGCCGTCGGTATATTGAAAAAAGGCGGTTTTGTAACTGCTGATGCCTTCGGATACTTATCGCTGACTGATACAGGGCTTGAAATTGCGAAGAAAATCTATGAAAGACATACAACGCTTACGGATTTTCTTATTCGTCTTGGGGTAAGCAGTGAAAAAGCTGCCGAAGACGCTTGTAAAATGGAACATGATATTAGTGATGAAACTTTTCAAGCTTTAAAAAGACATGCGGAAAAATATTCGGGTACAAACAAAAACAACTAACATAAACCGGGCGGTTATTTACGTTGATTGAGGCATACTAATTTTATAAAAATTTTTGAGGTGGACTATGAGGATATTGACGCTTGGTGATGTCGTTAGCAGTATCGGTTGCGATGCTTTATCAAAGTGTTTGCCGAATTTATTGCATGATAAAAAGATTGATTTGTGTATTGCAAACGGTGAAAATTCGGCTGACGGAAACGGAATGCTCGAAAAAAATTTGAAACTGCTGTTTTTCTATGGAGTAGATATAATTACAGGCGGTAATCACACTTACCGTCGACCTGAATTTTATTCATATTTAGATGAAAATGAATTTATTGTACGACCTGCAAATTTTCCGAAAGACGCACCCGGAAAAGGCATATGTATTTACGATATGGGAAGAATCAAGGTTGCGGTTATCTCGGTTATGGGCGTTGTTTATATGGAGGCTCTTCGCAATCCGTTTGAAACGCTTGATGAATATATTGAGATTGCTCAAAATGAAGGCTGTAAAATTATTTTGGTTGATTTTCATGCAGAAGCAACTGCCGAGAAAAAGGCTATGGGATATTATGCCGACGGCAGAGTTTCCGCGATTTTCGGCACTCACACCCATGTGCAGACAAATGATTTACAGATTTTTGAAAACGGAACCGGTTATATAACAGATCTCGGAATGTGCGGGCCTAAACGCTCAGTTTTGGGAATAAAGCCTGAACTTGCAATAAGAAAAATGAAAACTCATCTACCTGTTCGCTTTGAAAATTCAACAGGTGAGTGTGAGATTTGCGGCGCGATTTTTGATATTGATGAAAAAAGCGGCAAGTGCACAGCTGTTGAGCTTATTAATATGAGTGTTATATAAATAGGTATTGTAAATATCTGTTGTAAAATTTGTTTTTAATTTTTAGGATTTTTGATTTTTTGCGGAAGTTATCATTTTTTCTGCAAAAATATCTTGACAAACCGGTATAGAAGTTTTATAATTACTTCGTGACCTTAACGATGGCATAATTATGCCTTCTCGCAGGGAGGCGACTTATGAATATTGATTTAAGAGGTATTTTTTCAGGTAAAATTAAAGAATTACCGATAAAAGCGGAATTCGATTTTTCGACTCTTGAAATAGGCGGAATAACGCCGATTTCAACACCTGTTTCGGTTGAAGGTAACATCACTAATAAAGCTGATGTTGTAACATTGGTCGGAAAAGCTTGCTTTAATTATAAAGCGCCTTGCGATCGCTGTGCGGTTTTAACCGAAAAGCATTTTGAAATCCCTTTAAATCATATCATTGTAAATTCCCTGGGAAATGATGATGAAGAAGAATTCATCGTGTCAGAGAATATGGAACTTGACCTTGAAGATTTAACCCGTTCTGACATTGTTTTAGGACTTCCTTATTTGTTTTTATGTAAGGATGACTGTAAGGGTGTTTGCCCTAAGTGCGGTAAAAATCTTAACACAGAAGAATGTGACTGTGAAGGCGAAATTGACGAAAGATGGTCAAAGCTGTCTGAATTTTTTGAATGATGTTCCATATATCCTAAAAGAAAACAAGGAGGTGCCAAAATGGCAGTACCAAAGAGAAGAGTTTCTTCAACAAGAAGAGATAAAAGAAGATCCAGCGTTTGGAAAATGGACGCACCGGAGCTTACAAAATGCCCAAAATGCGGCGAATATACAAGACCACACAGAATGTGTAAAGCCTGCGGTTACTATAACGGCAGACAGGTTGTAGCTGTAAAAGAGGACTAAATCAGGTCATTAGCAGGGAAGGAATTTAGTTCCTTCCCTGTTTTTCTTGACAGCGGTATGACTTTTTGATTATATGTGAATAATATTTTTGTAAGGAGTGATAAAAATGGTCAAAATTTCGGCGGTTGAAAGCGGCTCTCTTTCCGAAAAGAAAGGAATAAAAGCCGGGGAGTATCTTGTATCCGTTAATGATAATAAAATAACCGACGTGCTTGATTACCGTTTTTATTGCACCGAGAAAAAACTCAAAATTATTATTGAAGATGAAAATAAAAAACAGCGAAAAGTTAAAATAAAAAAAGATGAGTATGACGATATAGGGCTTGAATTTGAAAGCTATCTTATGGACAAGCAGCGTTCATGCAGAAATAAATGTATTTTTTGCTTTATAGACCAGATGCCGCCCAATATGAGAGAAACGCTTTATTTTAAAGATGATGACGCGCGTCTTTCATTCCTTTTCGGAAATTATATTACGCTGACTAATGTTTCAGATGAAGAAATAGACAGAATTATTAAAATGCATATTACGCCTGTTAATATTTCTGTTCATACTACAAATCCAGAGCTTCGTTGTAAAATGATGAATAATCGTTTCGCGGGCGATGCATTAAAGCATATGTACCGACTTTGCGAAAACGGAATAAAGATTAACTGTCAGCTGGTTTTAGTTCCGGGTTATAATGATGGTGAAGAGCTGCGTAATACGCTTGCTGATTTGGAAAAGCTGTATCCTAATGTTGAATCGGTTGCTGCGGTTCCTGTCGGACTTACAAAATTTCGCGACGGTTTAGCTTCAATCGAACCTTTTAATAAACAAAGCGCAAAAGCCGTTATTGATATAATGAATGAATTCGGTGACAAATGCTTTGAAAAATACGGTGATAGGCTTTTTTATCCGTCTGACGAGTTTTATAATTTGGCTGAAATTCCAATGCCTGATGAAAGCTATTACGGCGAAATGCTTCAGCTTGAAAACGGCGTAGGTATGTCTGCGCTTATGAAATCCGAATTTAAAAGCGTTTGTGACAGTGAAGATAAAGAACGTAAGCCGAGCGGTGAAAAACTTACAATTGCTACCGGAAAAGGCGCTTATAAGCTTATAAAAGAATTGGTTGACTATGCGAGTGATAAATGGCATAATATTGATTGTGAAGTTTTGGCGCTTGAAAATTACTTTTTCGGACCGCTTATTACTACCACAGGTCTTTTGACAGGCTCGGATTTGATAAAAAATTTAAAAGGCAGAGAAAATCTCGGAACTGTTTTAATAAGCAGTGCAACGCTTCGTAATGAAGGCGATGTTTTTCTTGATGACCTCTCGCCTGCCGATGTTGAAAAAGAAATCGGCGCAAAGATAAAAGTTATTGATTGTGACGGTGCATCGCTTTTTGACGCACTTTTTGAATAAAAAAGGAGAAAATCTATGAAACCGATTGTTGCGGTTGTGGGTCGTCCGAATGTAGGAAAATCCACTCTTTTTAACAAACTTATTGGTCGGCGGCTTTCAATTGTTGATGATACACCGGGTGTAACCAGAGATAGAATTTTCGGTGACTGCGAATGGTGCGGAAAAACAATTTCGCTCATTGATACAGGCGGTATTGAGCCTAAAACCGATGATGTTATTTTATCTCAAATGCGTGCGCAGGCAAATTTAGCTATTGATATGTCGCAGGCAATAATATTTGTTGTTGATTTAAAATCAGGCATTACCGCCGCTGATTCAGAGGTTGCCGCAATGCTTCAAAAATCGGGTAAACCGGTTGTGCTTTGCGTAAATAAATGTGACGGTATAGGTGAAGTTCCGCCTGAATTTTATGAGTTTTATAATTTGGGACTCGGAGAGCCTATTGCTGTTTCTTCGGTTCACGGTCACGGCACAGGCGATTTGCTTGATGCGGTTTTTGAGCATCTTCATTTCGATACGGAAGATGAACAGGATGAGAGCGACCGCACAATTAACGTTGCGATTATCGGCAAACCGAATGCGGGTAAATCTTCGCTTATAAATAAAATTGCCGGTGACAACCGCGCGATTGTTTCGGATGTTGCAGGTACTACGCGTGACGCGATTGATTTTACAATTGAAAACAAATTCGGTAGATTTAATTTTATTGATACCGCAGGGCTTCGCAGAAAGTCAAGGGTTGATGAAAAAATCGAAAAATATTCTGTAATCAGGGCTAAAATGGCGGTTGACCGAGCTGATGTATGCGTTATTATGATTGACGCAAAAGAGGGTTTTACCGAACAGGATTCAAAGGTAGCTTCTATTGCGCTTGATGGCGGAAAGGCTTGTATTATTGCGGTTAATAAATGGGATTTGGTTGAAAAAGACGGCAAAACGATGGACACTTACCGCAAAGAGCTTGCAGTAGATTTTTCGTTTATGAGTTATGCGCCGATTTTATTTATATCTGCGCTTACAGGTCAGCGGCTTGAAAAATTAATGGAGCTTATAAAATATGTTTATGAGCAGAATAATATGCGAATTTCAACAGGTCGTCTGAATGAATTGCTTGCAGAGGCTACTGCTCGTGTTCAGCCGCCTTCTGACAGAGGTAAAAGATTAAAGATTTATTATATGACTCAGGCGAGCACCGCGCCGCCGACATTTGTATGCTTTTGCAACAATGCGGAGTTGTTTCATTTTTCATATCAGAGATATCTTGAAAATCAGATAAGGCAAACCTTCGGTCTTGAGGGTACTCCTGTAAGGATAATTGTAAGAGAAAGAGGAGAAAAATAATGTTTTTTTACGGTAATGAAATCACAGCTTTTGTTGCAATTGCAATTTTATGTGTTGTCGGCTATCTGCTTGGCAGTATCAGCTTTGCAGTTATATTTTCAAAAGCATTTACAGGAAAAGATGTAAGAGAGCAGGGCTCGGGAAATGCAGGTATGACAAATGTTATGAGAACTTCGGGTAAATTGCCTGGAATTTTAACTTTTTTGTGCGATTTTCTTAAAGGCACTATTTCGGTGCTGATTGCAATGAATTGTTTTGTTCCGTTATGCAAACTTTTATATAATTGCGGTATCTGCGGACAGATTATGACAGGCTATATCCCTGAATTTGATACTATAATTAATCCTCGCATTGTCGGCTACATAGTGGCAATTTTTTGTATGCTTGGACATATATTTCCGATATTCTTTAAATTCAAAGGCGGAAAGGGCGTTGCAACTATCGTTGGCACTGCGGCGGCATTTTCACCGTTTACAGCGCTTGTTTGCTTTACATTTTTTATAATAATGACTTTATGTACTAAAATAGTATCTATTTCATCCATTTTAGCGGTAACTCTTGCAGTACCTGTAAATTATCTTTTCTATGTGCTTTTATATAACGACGGAACATACATATGGTTTGGCTCGCATCAGGCATTGGCTTCTACAATACTTGTTGCAATAATGTCGGGTATGGTTATAATTAAGCACCA
>JBJEIS010000141.1:0-2487 GCA_051877275.1 Acutalibacteraceae bacterium
GTGGATATAATAACGGCGGCGTTATTGAAAATTGCGAAAGTAATACTGTTGTTAAAGGCAATGGATACATCGGCGGTATATGCGGATATAACAACGGAATATTCGGCGGTGGCATAATTGAAAATTGTAAAAATATATCGGGTGTAACAGGCTATTGTGTAGCTTCCTCGGAATCTATTCGTAACAATAATATTTTAGCAGGCGGAATAGTTGGTTATAATAGCGGAAGCATTATAGAATGTGAAAATGCCGAAAGTGCGAACATTAACGGCCGCATTCTTGAATCCGATGAAAAATTACGCAGCTATGATATTATTGTCGGCGGTATATGCGGTGAGAATAACGGATATCTTGCTGAATCTGCTTCGATTAATAATTGTATAAACTCGGCTTTGGTGGTTGGCAGCAGTTCGATATATGCTGATGGAGATGTGGCATCAGGCGGTATTTGCGGCATTAGCACTAAAGGAACGGTTTCAAATTGCCGTAACAACGGTGAGGTTGACTCAAGCAGTGATTCAAATATTTTAGGCTGGAGCTTTGCCGGAGGCATTTGCGGTGAATGTAAAGGCTCTGTTGTTTCAATATGTGAAAATGTAGGTTCGGTTATCGGCGGTAAGCTTAAAGGAGCTACGGGAATATATAATTATTCAGGCGGCATATGCGGATATAACTGTGGTGAAATCGGCGGTGAAGACATTATAAAAAACTGTCTTAATTCCGGTGAAGTTATCGGTTGCAGCGGTGAAGCAAGCAATAAAAACGGCAATTATGCCGGAGGCATTTCGGGATTTTGCAACGGAGGAATCAGCGGAAGCAGTTTGATTGACAGCTGTTATAATATAGGCAATGTCAGCGGCGCAGAATGGATTGGCGGCATATGCGGTTATATGTGTTCTTGTAAATTGTATACAGAGGGCGAATGTCAGGTTAATAATTGTTATTATCTCGAAAACAGTGCTTTAGGCGGCATTAATGGGGATAATAAAACTGAATCGACAATATGTAAAACCGAAACCGAATTTGAAAGCGGAGAAGTAACATATTTGCTTAATAAAGGTGTTAATGACGGTACACAGATTTGGTATCAGACGATTGGTACTGATACATTTCCTGAATTTTCAGGCAAAACAGTTTGTGCATTAATAACTGATGATGTTGCTTCCGTATTTTTTAACAAAAGCGTAGAAGTAACAGTTCCGAATACTTTAAAATCAAATGCTGTAACCTTTACCGATGGTTCAAATTATATTGCACCGAATGAAAAAATTAAATCTGAAACAGATATTATTCTTACAAGTGTAATTTTTAATATTTCGATGCAACGCGGCGCTTCTTTTAGAATTGATAGTCAAACCGGTATTAGATTCTATACAAATATAGATAGAGATTTGGTAAGCTCACTTGAAAAAGCAGGTTATACAGTAAAACTTGGCACGCTTATAACACCGAATGATAAACTCGGTGTTATAGAATTCAACCATATGCTCGGAACAAACGGTGTTGATTATATTGATGTTGAGTATAACAGCAGAGATTATTATGAAGAAAACGACTGGTCCGGTATGGTAGGCTCTATAATAAAAATAAGAGAAGAAAATATTACTCGTGATTTTATCGGCAGAGGGTATATAAAGGTATCAAAAGATGAATTTTCAACAACAGTTTATGCAGATTATTTGAATTCTGATATTACTAACAATATCAGAAACATCGCTTTTCTTGCAAATGAGTTAAAAATGAGTGATGAATACAACAACTTTGGACAAAGTATGCAGTCTATTATAGATAATTATGCAAGCTTTTATAAAAAATAAATTAAAACCCCTAATGTAAATTAATATTTGCATTAGGGGTTGTTTTTTTACGGCTTATTTAGTTTGTTATTAAACCTTTGCTACATAAAGTGTAACTTTTTCACCGTTGATGTTCCATTCTTTTTCAAATCCTTCGATTTTATCAGAAATGATTTCATCGCAAAGGACATCGTTTTTAATTGTACCAGCATTAGCGCTTAATAATTTAGAAATTTTTTCGTTACCTGTTGAACCAACTTTGATATGGTCCATGACCTCAAAACCGGCATCTTTACGCATTGTCTGGATTTTTGAAATGATTTCGCGTACAAAGCCTTCTTCAACAAGCTCATCGGTAAGGTTAATATCCAGCGCAACGGTAATACCGTTGTCAGAAAGTGAGAAATAACCCTCTTTCTGTTTTATATCAATAAGCAAGTCTTCTTCAGTCACAGAAATATCACCGCTTGGAAGCTTTAAGGTAAGAGTTCCGTTTTTATCAAGCTCAGCTTTAGCTGCGGAGCCGTCAATTTCAGAAAGATATGCTCTGATTTCGCCGAGCTGTTTTCCGAATTTAGGTCCGAGTGTTTTTAACTGCGGCTTAAATGAATATGACATAAATGAAGCGACATCGTCACAAAATTCAACCGATTTGAGATTAAGCTCTTCTTCAATAATCTTTACAAAGTAT
>JBJEIS010000142.1:0-10393 GCA_051877275.1 Acutalibacteraceae bacterium
GTTTTTGTGGTAAAGCGAGAGCGAAAAGGTGTAAAACGGGCAAAATTAGAGTATAGATTAATTAAAGCTTATGAAGAAACCTCGCTTGTGAGTATCCGTCTTTATACAGGGCGATCGCATCAAATCAGAGTGCAATTTGCTTCACGAGGCTTTCCGTTAGTCGGCGACCACAAATACGGCTCACGGGATAAATCCACCGCTCCTATGTTGTTTTCTTGTAAGTTAACATTTTTGTATAAAGGAAAAACTCAAATATTTAAAGCAATGCCTGACTGGGCAGATTAATGTAAAATAAAAACTCGAATGCATAATACGCATTCGAGTTTTTTATTTTACATGAGGACGTTCTTTATTAGCAGGTGGTATTCCAAAAGACTTTTTGTATTGTCTGAAAAAGGTTGAATAATCTGAAAAACCGGCTAATTTATAAATTCTGGATATAGGTATTGCTGTAGATTTCATTAATCTGTTTGCTTCGTTAACCCTTAAAAAATCTATATATTTTAAAAATGTCATTCCGGTATTTTTCTTTACAATTTTATTTACCGTAGTTTTTGATATAAAGAATTTTTCACAAATATCATTTAAATTTATTTTTTCGGTGAAATTTCGATTTATATAACCCATTAAGTTAACATCATAATTATCAGAGCCTTTAAAGTTGGATTTGTCAGCTTCATCATAAACGATATCGAGTTCGGATATGATACTTAAGATTTTTGGTAATATATGAATTCTTCCGAGATGTTTTTTAAGAGCTTGATAAATTGAATCAAGTAAATCTAATACAGCCAAAGAATCAAATTTCATAATATTAAAGACTTTAGATTCATCATCAGTATTTTGAAATACTCTTAAAAACTCATTGTCTCCTGTTAAATCATCAAAAATTTTAGGATGAATGCTAATGTACATATAACAATTAGTTTTATTTGAGGTTCTTTCAAAACCGATTCTCTCATTAGGAGGTGCAATTGCAAGCATACCGTTGCTTGCTTTTATTCTTTTATTACCTATTTCAAAAATTCTATCGCCGCTTATCAAATAAACTATTTTATATGACCCGCCTTCAAAAAAGTTTTTGTCAAGATAGTTTTTAGTTTTAATATCTTTGGGATTATCATTGTAATAATAAAAAATGCTTAGGTCATCTTCGTTATACCATTTTTTATCTAACACTTGTATCACCTCAATTATATTATATAACATTGCTGATATTTTTGCAAATAAATCTTTTGATTTTTGCAATTGATGAATTAGGAATTATTGTTTATAATGCAAATAGATAAGAGGAATATTTAAATTATTTTGTTTATTTTTATCAACTAAGGAGAATATTATGAAAACGCTTTCTAAAAATTTAATTTCAATTATATTAATGATTTTACTTGTATTTTCATTAATTTCGCAGACATATGCTTTAGAATCGGAAACTTTAAGTGACAAAATTACCGATATGAGCGATACAACGCTTTCATCTATCCAATTTGTTGAGCAAAAATTAAAAATCGGTTATAACATAGGTAACCAGTTTGACGGATGTATCAGAGGTGAAAGCTATACAAAACCATCTGAAACATCGGTTGAATATTGGGAAACACTTTGGACAAATCCTGTAGTTAACGAAGACTACATTAAGTATTTAAAAAGTATAGGCATTCAGATTATCCGTTTGCCTGTTTCTTGGTACAACCATATTGATGAAAACAATAATATTGACGCTGTTTGGCTCGCAAGAGTTAAAGAAGTTGTTGATATGATTATTAATAATGATATGTACTGTATGATTAATATTCATCATGACGGTCATACTCAGTACAGCGGCAAAAAAATAATTCTTGATGAGGAACACAGAGAATCAACTTCTCAATATCTTACAGATATTTGGACTCAGGTTGGTACTTACTTTGCCGACTACGGAACACATTTATTGTTTGAGGGCTTTAATGAACCTTGCGACAGCTCAAAATCAATGAGCCCTAACGATACAAGACAGGCGGAAGCAGCATTACAGATTAATGTTTTTATTGAAACTATAAGAAATTTAGGCGGAAATAACGCAGAGAGATTTCTTGTTTGCCCGGGCTATGCGGGACTTGCATTTCCGGCTTATGAACAGCTTCAAGACACTGCTGATGATAAACTGATTGCAACGACGCACAGCTACACCCAATACAGCTCAATGAACACATATTATGCTAAAGCATCAATAGCAAATTCAAATATGGGTTACATTATAGATGAAATAGGCTGTTCCGGAAGAAGACCTGATTCGGATGACGGCGCTTTAGGAAAAAGCATACGCGAAGAAACCGATAAGGTTGAGGGACTCGGTACCTGCTGGTGGGATAACGGTCAGGCAGGGGAATCTGTCCTTGTAAACCGTTATTATGCGACTCCTGTAAACTATAAAACGTTGGCGGGATATGTAGGCAAAGATATTCAGCCTGTAACCGCCAAGGTTACCGAACTAACAAATGAATTTACACCGAATTATGCGAAATTTTACACTGAAGACAATACTGCTTCGGGTAAAAAATACTTTGTTGTTGCTTCGCAAAGCAAAATTACTTCATTTACTACCGTGAACAATTATGAGTGCTATTATTCAATGAATTTTGCTGATAACGGATATGTAACATTCTATGAAAGTGATGATGACATAACTTATAATAAATTAGATACCCGTTATATAAATGATTTTTCTTATGCAAAATGGAAATTCTGTGCGCTTCTGGGAAGTACTGAGCTTACTTATTGGCTTGAAGGAAACTATCAGATAGATGATACACTTATTCAGCCTTGTAAAGTTAATTTAGACGGTGAGCAGATTGCTCTTGTAAAAAAAGATGCAACATATATAATGCCAAGCAGTGATAAAACAGGTTTTGTTTGTTATACCGACGGCGAAAATTTTTATGATGCGGGCCAGGCGGTTAAAGTAAGCAGTGATTTGGAGCTTACTACACTTTGTCTTAATCTTAATATGAAAAACGGCGCATCAATGAGACTTAATGAACAAACAGGCATTAGATTTTATACTAATATTGATAAATCACAGATTGAAAGCTTTAAAAATTACGGTGCAACGCTTGAAATGGGTACTTTGATTGCTCATTCGGGAAATTTAGCAGGTAGTGAATTAACGCTTGATAATCAGTATAACAATAGCGGTTCGCTCATTTTTGTAAATGTTAAATATCAGGCTAACAGTTTCTATACTGAAGATGACTTTGAAGGTATTGTAGGTTCTATTGTTAATATAAAAACCGGCAATATTAATCAGAGATTTATAGGCAGAGGATATATCAAAGTAACAATAGGCAGTATTGAAAAGACAATCTATGCAGATTACTGTGAGAATGATATTTTAAATAATAAGCGCTCAATTTCATATATAGCAAAGGCTTTAAGAGATGACACCGAGGCTTATAATTCTTACGAGAATTATAAAACTACAATTGATTATTATGCAGATTTGTATGTTGACCCATACGATCCATCTGATAATGATAAATTTTAAAATAATTTAAGGAGAGAAGAATTATGAAAAAATTAGTGTCTGTTTTATTGAGTATGCTGATGATATTCAGCTTTGCTTGCATTGGCGTGTCGGTTACTGCCGAGGGTAATACCTATACAGTAGGCGCTACTGCTGAAGGAGCAAATTATACAACACTCGCAGATGCAGTTGCATCAGTTTCTGAAGGTGATACAATCCAGTTTGTTGAGGATATTACTGCAACTAATGTATCACTGAACAAATCAATTACTATTGATACTAACGGTTATACATGGACCGGCGGAACAAGCTCAAAAGTAAACTGCGGTACAGTTTCAAGTGGAGTAACAGTAACAATTGTCAACTCAAAAAGAACCGAACAGGTTACCTCAGATATTACTGATTTTGATATTGTTTGCAATAGTGTTAAAAACTCAGGTGTATTTGTGCTTAACAACAATGCAAATCTTATAATGAAAAACATTGCTGCTAATTCAACAAACGCATACACAAATAATCAGCCTTGTATAGTTTATTTTTCGTCTGCTACAACTTCAACACTTACAACAGATAACTGTTATTTTACTTCAGTGAACTGGGGTGCTGTTGGTGGTAATAATTCAGCAATGCAAATCAGTGCTACTAATTCAATTTTTGGCGGTGCAAAATGTAGTATATTCTATGTTGGTAACGCATCATCTACAGTAGATTCAATTATGAGTTTTGACAATTGTACTTTCTTAAGTCCTATTTCTGCTTGCAACGCGACTAACGCAACAGCGGTAGACAATGCTACATCTACTTTTGAAAAAGTTACATATAATTTTAAAGATTGTAAAGCGACTTCGCTTTTTGCTCCATCTGCAACAGCTGTTTTTGACGGCAACTGTTCATTTGCAACAGTTAAGTCAGGCGTAGTTGTAAAAGCTGCTGAAGGTGTATCACTATATTCTGATGAAGAACATACAACCAATATCACATCCGGAGAAGCATTAGCAGCTGATTCTGCTGTTTATTCTTATTTAGCTCCTACTTCTTATCAGATTTCAATTGATGGTGCAATCGCAGGCGAGGTTTCTGTAGGAGACAGCTACACTTTGCCTGCAGGTACAGTTGACGGATTTATTTGCTATACTGACGGTACAAATTATTATGCTGAGAACTCTACAATTACTCCTGAAAAGAATATTTCACTTACCTCTGTTTCTATCGGTAAGCTTGAAATGCTTGAGGGTGCCTCGATGCGTCTTGGTACTATAAACGGTATTCGTTTTTATACAAAGGTTGATACTGCAAAAATCAAAGAAGTAAAAGATAAGGGAGCAATTATTACAATGGGTACTTTAATTGCGCCTGAAAACCTTTTAAATGGTTCGGATTTGAATTTGAGTGTTCCTGAAGCAAACAGAGTAGATATTTCTTATACAGTAGGTATTGAAGAAAACACTTGGTATAATCAAAACGGCGATGACTGCATAGTAGGCTCTCTTGTTAATATTAAACAAACTACTGAAACAGTAAAAGGTAACGAATTAAGAAAATTTGTAGGCCGCGGTTATGTTACTGTTACAATTTCAGGCATAACAAAGACTATTTATGCTGATTATTTTGGCGGAAGTGTTTCAAATAATACAAGAACAATATCATATCTTGCTAATATGATTAGAGAGAATGATGATACTTTATATGAACAATATCAAGCAACAATAGATTATTATGCAAATCTTTATAGCCAGACAGATGAGTTTTAAAGAATGTAGCATATAATTAATTAGCTTAAAAACTGCTGAAGAAATTCGGCAGTTTTTTTGTTTGTTAATTGACCTGTAATTATAAATATGATATACTTATAATAATCGTAATTTTAGTTTAAATAAAATCAAACGGAGGTATAAAAGATGTCTTTTATAAAAGCAAAAGAGCATTTGGGAAAATACGGATTAGAAGAAAAAATTATGGAGTTTTCGGTTTCATCAGCTACTGTTGAACAAGCCGCAAAAGCAATTAATTGTAAAGAAGAAGAGATTGCAAAATCTATGTCGTTTCTCGTAGACGAAAAACCGATTTTAATTGTAGTTGCCGGAGATTGCAAAATAGACAACAGCAAATTTAAAGCAGAATTCCATACAAAAGCAAAAATGCTTCCTTTTGACAGCGTTGAAGAATTGATAGGACACGCTGTAGGCGGAGTTTGTCCTTTCGGGGTTAATGAAAATGTAGATATATATTTAGATAATTCATTAAAACGCTTTGAAATAGTTTATCCTGCTTGCGGAAGTTCAAACAGTGCAGTTAAACTTACTTTGAGTGAATTAGAAAAAACATCCGGCTATAAAAAATGGGTGGATGTTTGCAAGAATATACAGTAATAGCTGTGAGAAAATAGGTTATGGATATAGTTATTAGAGAGTATCAAGAAAAAGACTTAGTTGAAATGATTGAAATATGGAATGAGGTCGTTGAAGAAGGAACCTCGTTTCCGCAAGAAGAACTTTTAACTGTTGAGAATGCAGCAGATTTCTTTGCGTCTCAGTCTTACTGCGGAGTTGCTGTCGATACTGAATCAGAAAAAATATTTGGATTGTATATATTGCATCCAAATAATGTTGGAAGATGCGGTCATATTTGTAATGCAAGCTTTGCTGTAAAATCTGCAAGCCGCGGATTACATATAGGTGAAAAATTAGTTTTGGATTGTATAGACCAAGGTCGTTTGCATAATTTCGGTGTTTTACAGTTTAATGCGGTAGTAGCAACAAATATTCATGCAAGGCATTTGTATGAACGTTTGGGTTTTATTCAGTTAGGTACAATTAAAAAAGGTTTTCGCATGAAGGACGGGCATTATGAAGATATTTGCCCTTATTACCGCACATTATAAATTCTTTTATTGAGAATAAATAAAACATACAGAACAAAAAGGAGATTAGAAATGAATTTCAAGCTTTTACCTCTGTGTAATGAAGATATGGTTGAATTTAAAAAAGATATGCAGTATGCATTTAAAATGGGAGCAGTCAATGAATTTGGTGAAATCGATTCTGAGATTCTTCCCGAAGAAGATATCGACCGATCTCTTTCGAAAAATGGAGCCGTTGCATATAAAGCAGTTATGGATGGTGAAATGGTAGGTGGAGCTATCATTGTTATTGATGAAATTAGTCAGCATAATCATCTTGATTTTTTATATGTAAAATACGGAGTTCAAAGCAAAGGTATCGGGCAGGCGATTTGGCGTCAAATTGAAAGAAATCACTCTAATACAAAGGTTTGGGAAACTGTAACTCCGTATTTTGAAAAGAGAAATATTCATTTTTATATTAATCAATTGGGATTTCAAGCTGTTGAGTTTTTTAATCCGCACCATAAAGACCCGACTATTCCCGATGATATGTTAGGTGGGGATTATTTCTTTAGATTTGAGAAAAATATGAAATAAACTTAAATATATTGCTTTATACTATTTTGGAGATTTTAAAATGATAAAAATAATGTTTGTTTGCCATGGTAATATCTGCCGAAGTCCAATGGCGGAGTTTTATATGAAGCATATTGTGGAAAAATCAGGCTTGGAAAAAGAAATTTACATTGCATCATCTGCTACAAGTATGGAGGAAATCGGAAATGATACTCATTACGGAACAAAATCGGTTTTAAGCTCGCATAATATTCCGTTTTATCCGCGAAAGGCTGTAAGATTTACTTATGATGATTATGAGAATTTTGATTTAATACTGCTTATGGATAAAAATAATATTAGAAATATTAAATATATTTTACCTAATGACAACGATGAAAAAATTCATCTTTTGCTGGAATATGCAGGGGAGAGCGCTTCGATTGCCGACCCTTGGTACACAGGCGAATTTGAAACAACTTACCGCGATGTAAAACGCGGATGCGATGCTCTTTTGCAATATATAAAGGATGAGATGTTATGATAGAAAAAATTAAAGCTGAAATGATTGAATATTTTAAAGGCGACCCGAAACGAATTCAACATTTTATAAAAGTTTATTTCTTTTGCGAGATGATAGGAGAAGCAGAGAATTTAAGCGATCAGGAAATGTTTATTCTTCGTGCTGCGGCTTTGACCCATGATATCGGTATTAAACGCGCTGAGGAGCTTTTCGGCAGCACAAACGGAAAGTTTCAGGAGGCGCTTGGTCCGAATGTTGCGAGGGAGATGTTTGAAAAGCTTGGTATGGACGCTTATTTGATTGAGCGTATCTGCTTTCTTATTGCTCATCACCACACATATGACCATATTAAAGCTTTGGATTATCAAATTCTTGTTGAGGCAGATTTTTTAGTTAATTTGTATGAGGATAATTCTTCGGTTGAATCCATCAAAACCGCAAAAGAGAAAATCTTTAAAACCAAAACAGGTTTAAGCATACTTGAAAAAATGTTTAATATATAATTTTTTGAATTTATCATAAAAAGTTCTTGACATTTGCAAGCAAATTAAGTATAATATTTTAAGTGCTAGTCACTTGCCGATGTGGCGGAACTGGCAGACGCCCGGGACTTAAAATCCCGTGGGTGAATAACCCGTACCGGTTCGATTCCGGTCATCGGCACCAAAAAACTCCCTAACCTATATAGGTTGGGGAGTTTTTGTTTTATTATATATTATATAAAATATTCAATTAAAAATTTTACACCGAGGAGAATTAGAACTATACCGCCGATGATTTCGCCTTTTGCGCCTAAAATACAGCCTATTTTACTTCCGAATAAATAGCCGAGTGCACAGATTATGAAAGTAATCGCGCCTATAATCAGACAGTTTAAAATTACTGTTATAATATCGTTTCCCGAAAAAACAAATCCTGCGGCTAAAGCGTCTATACTGGTTGCGATACCGAGTATTATTAATTCGCGGAATGTTATAACCGCATTATTTTCGTTCTCTTCACATTTTAATCGCTCATAAACCATTTTTGAGCCTAAAAATACAAGTATTCCAAAGCTTATAAAATTAAAATAATCTTTAATCAGAGAATAAAAGCTGTTGCCCACCAAATATCCGATAAGCGGCATTACCGCCTGAAATAAACCGAATACAAAAGCAATTTTCAATGCAATTGAAATGCGGACCTTTTGCGCTGCCAAAGCCTTTGAAATTGAGATTGAAAGCGCATCCATAGCAAGAGTAACGCCTAAAACAGCCGCTTGAAAGAAAAGACTCATTTTAATCCTCCTGATTAACTCCGAAAAGCTTTCTGAAATTCATTACATAAAAACCGTTCGGGTCTTGTAAAAAGTTATGTTTTACTTTTTCGGCTTCCTCAGCCGAGCTGACTCTGATAGAAAATCCCATTATTTCTTTTTCATTTTCAAGCATTGATATTTTGACAATAAATTTTTCATCGTCTTTAATGATTTCTATTCGGTTATCTTTAAGCCTCTGCTGCAGTAAAATCTCATATTTTGCTGCGTCCATAGCGCTTTCGCGAATAGTATATGGAATATCATAGTTGAGCATTTTTGCAATGGTAATTCCGTTTTCTGTTAAAGTATATTCATCATTTTCGTTTTTAACAATATTATTATCGCGTTCAAGCTGTGAAATTGCCTCGGCAATATCAAAGTAAGTAGCGATTGAATTATATCTT
This sequence comes from Acutalibacteraceae bacterium, assembly GCA_051877275.1. Classification (GTDB taxonomy): domain Bacteria; phylum Bacillota; class Clostridia; order Oscillospirales; family Acutalibacteraceae; genus RUG11462. The sequence continues at coordinate 9,124 of JBJEIS010000142.1, forward strand.
ATAATATGAGTAATTGTGTCTGCCGAAAAAGCTTTTTTAGTGTTATATAAAATAATACATATTAATATTTTTATATCAGCAACTTTTATAAGACTGCCCGGCTCTAAATTACCCCAATGTACCTTTTCTTTTCTGCGTTTTGCCAATTAAATTCCTCCAAAAATCGATTAAAATTATTCTATCATATATTTTTGTAAAAAGCAACAGTTTAATGTTGATTAAAAAATTATTTTATGTTATAATATCTTGTAATATATTTATTTAAAAGAAAGAGGTTTATAATGCAGATTAATAAAGATCAAATAAGAAATTTTTGCATTATCGCACATATAGACCACGGCAAATCAACACTTGCCGACAGATTACTTGAAGCAACTAAATCAGTTGAACAAAGACAAATGACCGATCAGCTGCTTGACAGTATGGATTTAGAGCGTGAGAGGGGTATTACTATTAAATCTCACCCTGTAACCTTATATTACAATGCGGATGACGGTAAAAAGTATGAGCTTAATTTAATTGACACTCCGGGTCACGTTGACTTTAATTATGAGGTTTCGCGTTCTTTGGCGGCTTGTGAGGGTGCATTGCTTGTTGTTGATGCTTCACAGGGCATTGAGGCACAGACTCTCGCTAACACATATTTAGCTCTTGACCATGACCTTGAGATTGTTCCTGTAATCAATAAAATTGATTTGGCGTCAGCAGATCCCGATAAATGTGCTGAAGATATTGAGAATATTATAGGGATTGAAGCAAAATCGGCGCCGAGAGTTTCTGCAAAATCCGGAATTAATATTGAGCAGGTTTTAGAGGCTATTGTTAAGCAAGTTCCTGCACCGCAAGCTGATGATAATAAACCGCTTAAAGCACTTATTTTCGACTCATATTATGATGCTTATAAGGGTGTAATTGTATATTTCAGAGTTGTTGACGGTGTTATTAAAACCGGTATGAATATAAAAATGATGTCAACGGGCGCACAGTTTAATGTTGTTGAGGTCGGAAGAAAAAACGCTATCTCGATGGAGCCTTGTGATGAGCTTCGTGCCGGTGAGGTAGGTTATATTGCCGCTTCAATTAAAAATGCGGCTGAAGCGCGCGTTGGTGATACGATTACTTCAGTTGAAAACGGAGCGGATGAGCCGCTGCCGGGATACCGACAGGTTAATCCTGTTGTTTTCTGCGGTATTTATCCGGCTGACGGCGCGCAGTATACCGATCTTCGCGAGGCGCTTGAAAAACTTCAGCTTAATGATGCGGCGCTTAT
>JBJEIS010000143.1:0-2451 GCA_051877275.1 Acutalibacteraceae bacterium
TGTTTGAAGATGCAAAGGTTAAACAAGGTATCGGATATAAATATAAAGTTGTTGCTTTAAAAAACGGTAAAGTTATAGATACTGCTGTTTCTAAAACTTCTGTTAAGTTAAGTGACCTTAATGTAAAAGCTACTGCCGGTACTGTTGAATATAAAATTAAATTTAACGAAATTGCAGAGGCAGATAAATATAATATTTATGTTCGTAAAAGAATGTTTGATATTAACGGCGGTAAAACTTTTTGGGAAAAAGAAAACTTAAATAAAGATGATAACGGCACTTATTACTTTTTTGAAAGTTTATGGGATTGTTACCAATTCAAAGTTGTTGCTTTAAAAAACGGTAAAGTTATAGATACTTGTTATAGTGATGAAAAAAAACCGGTTGATTATAGTGTTAAAAGAAATAGCTATAAATGGACTAAAGATAGATTAAAGGCATTGGGTAAAAAATGTAATGCTTATGCACAAAGTCTTGGATTAACAACAGAACTAACCGGTACTTATGCCGGCAGTATGCCGTTAAGAGATTACAACTTTGATACTGCTTTTAGAAGATTAAAAGAAGATATTGATGAAAGAAAATTTGATAAAAGTTTTACGGTATCAAATAATGCCGGCTTTAGAGCTGTTAAAAATGGTAATGCCGGTTGGGTTGTTTACTTTGATAGATAAGCAGTAAAAAAAACGGTGGTTTATTTTACTATCTAATCTTTATATTATTTTACACTGTTTTTTATAAAAATCATAAGAACGAAAACAGCCGAGAAATTTCTCGGCTGTTTTTCATATCTTATTTCATTTCAAAAGAAAGACAATCGGTGCATTGGTCAACAGTTGGATCGCATTCATGTGTACCAATTCTGATTTTATCGAGTGCGCAGTAATCAGCTTCTGTACTATGGTTTTTGCAAGAAACTACTGAACATTCGATGCTTTTGTTACAGTTACATTTATCCATTAGTCATTTCCTCCTTATTTAAGATACATAGATAGTATCTGTAAGAAAGAATGAAATATACTGTTTTTCAAAAAAATTTTTTAAAATTATCTTTCTTCAAGCGGAATATATTCCTGTTCAGGCATAACGCTCATATAAGCCGGACGGATAATTCTTGATGAATTATTAAGCTCTTCAATTCTGTGAGCCGCCCAACCAGAAATTCTTGCAATCGCAAAAATAGGGGTGTAAAGCTCTTTAGGTAGATTAAGCATATCATAAACAAATCCCGAGTAGAAATCAACATTTGGACTGACAGCCTTGTGAAGTTGTTTTTTCTCGCCGATTACCTGTGGTGCAAGTCTTGCAACATTAGCATAAAGATTATATTCATCAGTTCTGTTTTTCTCTTTTGAAAGGCGAGAAACAAATTCTTCGAAAATCTCCGCACGCGGGTCGGATTTGGTGTAAACAGCATGTCCCATTCCGTAAATAAGACCTGATTTATCAAAAAGCTCTTTATTAACTATTTTTGTAAGACAATTTGTGATTTCCTCGTCATCATTCCAGTCTTTAACCTGCTTTTTAATAACATCAAACATACCCATTACTTTTTTGTTGGCTCCGCCGTGTTTAGGACCTTTAAGCGAGCAAAGAGAAGCCGCAACCGCTGAGTAAGTGTCTGTACCCGAAGATGTAACAACATGGTTAGTAAATGTTGAGTTATTACCGCCGCCGTGTTCAGCGTGAAGAACAAGCGCCATATCAAGCACTTTTGCTTCAAGCTCTGTATATTTTTTATTTGAACGCAGCATTCTTAAAATATTTTCAGCGGTTGAAAGTTCAGCAGACGGATAATGTATATAAAGTGATTTATCAAGAATGTAATGACTGTAAGCTTGATAACTGTAAACCGCAAGTCTCGGCATTGTAGCAATAAGCTGAATGCACTGACGAAGAACATTCGGTATAGAAGTGTCATCAGCATTATCATCATAAGAATAAAGCATTAAAACACTTCTTGCAAGCGAATTCATAAGGTCTTTTGACGGTGAAGTCATAATAACATCGCGAATAAAGTTTTTAGGCAAAACGCGGTAACGACCGATAAGTTCATTGAATTCTTTTAATTCTTGTTTACTTGGTAATTTGCCGAAAAGAAGAAGATAAGTTGTTTCTTCAAATCCGAAACGATTATCTGCTTTAAAGCCTTTAACAAGTTCTTTTATATCATAACCTCTGTAAAACAGTTCGCCCTCACAAGGAATACGAACGCCGTCAACTTCTTTCATACCATTCATAGTAGAAATCTCGGTAAGGCCTGTTAAAACGCCTTTTCCGTTTAAATCACGAAGTCCGCGATTTACCTGGTGTTTTATATAAAGTTCAGGTTTAATATGATGAGATGTGCATTTATCAGCAAGCTTTAAGATGCTTTCATCGATTTTTTTAATTGGCATTCTTTCTCACATCCTTTGATACAAAAAATGGCATGCAGCTAAAAATAAATCT
>JBJEIS010000144.1:0-2305 GCA_051877275.1 Acutalibacteraceae bacterium
TTTGTTGAGCGTCTTTCTTCAGCAAAGCAAAAAGAAAATGAATATGCCCTTTACTCAGCGGTTGAGGAAATCGCTCCGAAACTTATTTCAGGTAGCAAAACAATGTACAAGGGCGTAAGCGCCAATGTTGACTTCTATTCGGGATTCGTTTATGAAATGCTCGGTATTCCGCGCGAGCTTTTCACTCCGCTTTTTGCGATTTCAAGAATTTCCGGATGGTCTGCTCACCGTATGGAAGAGATTATTAACGCCGGAAAAATAATTCGCCCGGCTTACAAAGCAGTCGGTGACAGAATGGAATATGTTCCGCTCAACAAAAGAAAATAAGATTCTTAACCGCAAACGCATATGACGTTTGCGGTTAAATATAGATTTTTAAAAATTGAAAGGTGATTAAAAAATGGCAAAAAAACAATTCAAGGCAGAATCTAAAAAACTGCTTGATATGATGATTAATTCTATTTATACTCATAAAGAAATTTTTATGAGAGAATTAATTTCAAACGCTTCCGACGCTTTGGATAAGTTATATTTCAAGAAGCTTGGTGAGCACAACGGCGATTTTTCTAAAGATGATTTATGCATAAATATCACCGCTGACAAAGAAAAAAGAACAATTACCATTGCCGATAACGGAATCGGTATGACTAAAGATGAGCTTGAAAACAACCTCGGTGTTATTGCAAAATCCGGCTCACTTGATTTTAAAACAGAAAACGAAAAAACCGAAGACATTGATGTAATCGGTCAGTTTGGCGTAGGATTTTACAGCGCATTTATGGTAGCTAAAAAAATAACAGTAGAATCAAAAGCTTACGGCGAGGATACTGCTCATAAATGGGTATCATCAGGTGCAGACGGTTACACTATTACCGATTGTGAAAAAGATGACTGCGGCACTGTTATCACTCTTGAGATTAAAGAAAACACCGAAAACGACAGCTATGATGAATTCTTAGAGCAGTACAAAATAAAAGAGCTGGTTAAAAAATACAGCGACTATATCAGATACCCTATCAAGATGGAAGTTGAAAAATCGGTACCTGTTGAAACTGATGACAAAGACGGCGAAGAAGACAAAGAGCCGGAATTTACTACAGTCAAAGAAATAGAAACCTTAAACAGTATGGTTCCTCTTTGGCATAAAAACAAAAATGAAATCAGCGAAGATGAATACAATCAGTTCTATAAAGACAGATTCCACGATTACGAAGATCCTGCAAAGGTTATTCACTCAAAAACCGAAGGTCAGGTATCATACGACTCACTTATGTTTATTCCGAAACGCCCGCCTTATGACTTTTATACAAAGGACTACGAAAAGGGTCTCGCGCTTTATGCCAACGGCGTTTTGATTATGGAAAAATGCAAGGATTTGCTTCCTGATCACTTCAGCTTTGTTAAAGGTCTTGTTGACAGCGCAGATTTAAGCTTAAATATCTCGCGTGAAATTTTACAGCATGACCATCAGCTAAAAATAATAGCAAAAGCTATTGATAAAAAGATTTGTTCAGAGCTTAAAAAGATGCTTTCAAACGAGCGCGAGAATTACGAAGAATTTTTCAAAGCATTTGGAATACAGCTAAAATTCGGCGTTTACAATAATTACGGTATGTATAAAGACTCTTTAAAAGACTTGCTTATTTATATTTCAAGCGCTGAAGAAAAATACACTACTCTTGCAGAATATGTTCTTAGAATGAAAGACGGTCAGGACACCATTTACTATGCCTGCGGTGATTCAATTGATAAAATCAAGCTTTTACCGCAAACAGAGGCAGTTAAAGACAAAGGCTACGAAATACTTTATATGACCGATAACGTTGATGAATTTGCACTTCAGATGTTAATGGAATATGACGGTAAAAAGTTTAAAAATATTTGCGACGGTGCACTCGACCTTGATACCGAAGAAGAAAAAGAGCAGTTAAAAACCAAAAACGAAGAAGCTAAAGATATGCTCGGATTCATTAAAGAATCACTGAAAGATGAAGTTACAGATGTTAAATTCACCGATAAATTAAAATCTTCGGCAGTCTGCCTTTCAAGCGAAGGATATCTTTCAATGGAAATGGAAAAAGTACTTAAAACAATGCCGAACGCAAATGACTCAATGAAAGCGCAGCTGGTTCTTGAAATTAACAGTAACCATTCTATCAACGACAAACTAAACAAGCTATATAATGATGACAAAGAAACGCTCAAAAAATTTGCAAAGCTTCTTTATTATCAGGCAAGACTAATAAGCGGACTTGAGATTGAAAATCCGTCTGAATTTTCGAATCTTATCTGCGAATTTGCAATC
>JBJEIS010000144.1:2405-10162 GCA_051877275.1 Acutalibacteraceae bacterium
CACTCTACGATTAGTGGGTTGGCTTTTTTGCAAAATTCATATATACTATTCTTACGAAAGGAGAGATATTTATGGATTGCGCAAAAACAGGCGCGCTCATAAGACGCTTGCGCCAGGAAAAAAAGCTTACGCAGAAAAATATTGCAGACGCACTTGGAATATGCGATAAAACTGTTTCAAAATGGGAATGCGGCTTAGGATTCCCCGATACTTCGCTTTGGGCTGATTTATCAGTTATTTTAGGCGCCGATATTAACGGCTTATTAGAAGGCGAATTAGAGCAAAACAAGCCTGATAACGGCAATATAGACCGAATTAAATTCTATGTCTGTGAAACCTGCAACAATATCATTTTCAGCACAAGCAGCACAGGTGCTTATTGCTGCGGCAGAAAACTGAACGAACTGCAAATCACGCAAAAAGAGATTAATATTAATGCCAAAATTATTGACAACGAATACTTTATAACAATTGACCATTCTATGTCAAAAGATAATTATATTCTCTTCACAGCGCTTGTCAAAGACGATACAGTCGTGCTAAAAAGACTTTATCCGGAACAAAATCCTGAAATAATTTTGCCGCTTTACCGCAAAGCAAAGCTTTTTATTTGTGACAGTAATTATAACCTTTTCAAAATCCAGTTATAAACATGAACAACTAAAAAATCGTACTGATTAATCAGTACGATTTTTTCTTTAATCTTAATTTTACTAAAATGTTTTCAACTGCTTTTTCACCGAAAACCTCATAAACTGCTCTGTTTTTAAAAATAAGAGCAAAATAAATTGCAGCGCCGATAACAGCATAAGCGCCAAGGTGAATCACCTGTAAAAAGCTTCTTATATTTGTAACAGGCAGAAAATAATTCAAAGCGAAAACCACAACACCCATTATCACAGTCGGATAAAGCACTTTAAAGAATGATTTTAAAATACTGCCGTATCTGAAATTGAAAGATTTTCTAAGCACTCCGAGAATTATAACAATGCACATCGACTGTCCGATAAATGTTGAAATAACAGCACCGATATAGCAAGTACCAGTCGCACCCATATAATAAAGCAAATACATAAGCGGAACATCAAAAATAATATTTGCGATAATACCTACAATAGTTGCAATACATACCGCTTTTGTCTTTTTAAGCCCCTGCATTGCCATACAAAGCGTTATTTTTATACACGAAATAACATTGACAGGGACTACAAAGCGTAAAATAAGGCTGCCGTATTGCGCCGCATTTGAGCCGTAGAACAACGAATAAACCGGCCCTGCCAAAATTACAATGCCCATTGTTATCGGCAAAGAAATACCAAATATAATATTAATTGCAGAACAAAGCTTTACGTTTGCCTGTTTAAAATCTTCTTTAGCAACAAGCGCCGCCATTTCAGGCACAATTGTATTTGTAAGTCCCATAGCCAAAGCGCTGATAATCATTGCAATTTTCGGCGCATAGGTTGAAATAACCGAACCTACAAGCACGCTGTCTTTTATACCGAGATTGGACATTGTATAAACAACAAGAACATTATCTACAATTTCATAAATATTTGCTGAAACCGCAACAATTAAAATAGGAATACAATAGAATAAAAATCTCTTTACTATTTGTTTTGAACTTAAAACTTCACTCTCATTTGAAACCTTAATTATTACATCATCGCTGTTTCTGGTTTTCAGCTTCAAATACAAAATAGCAGCCAAAGCACCGATACCGGCACCCAAGAGAGCAATATTTACACCAACAGATGAAGAAAGGTTGAATACTTTTACTGCAACATAAGCACCGATAAGCACTGCGGCTATTCGGGTAATTTGCTCAATAACCTGTGAAAAAGCCGAAACGGTTAAGACCTTGTGCCCTTGCAAAAATCCGCGGTAAATAGACAAAAACGGAACTACCAAAAGGCAAACTCCTATACATCTTATAGCCGCGGCAACCTGCGAAACGCTTACAGGAGCAGAGCTTGATGCAATTTCATTAATATAAAAATCCGCAATGTTATTTGCAAAAATCTCAAGCAGAATGAAAAATGCAATTCCCATTGACATTGAAACAGCATTTCCCACCCTGTAAATTTTCATTTTTGTTTTATGCATCTCTCTGGTGTTATATTCAGATATTAATATACTCGTAGCAGTAGGAATACCTGATGTAGAAGCATTTAGAACAAGGTTATAAATCAAATATGCACATGAATAAATAACCATTCCGTCTTCGCCGATAAGCGCTGTAAACGGAATAATATAAAGCATTCCGAGAATTTTTGTAAATAGAATGGAAATATAAGATATCAAAGTGCCGTCAACAAATCCGTTTTTCTTTAATTTTTTTGCCATAATATCCTCGATTTCTGTTATAAAGCTATCAAAATTATCATTACTAAATTATAACACATATATCACAAAAAACAAGAATTATTTAATTGTTTATATAAAAATATCAAATAATATGTATTATAAAGGGCATTTTTTTAATAAAGATTAAAAAAGCACTTGAATTTATCAAAGAAATTGATTATAATAGATGTTGGTTAGTTACTTTTTGGGAGGTACTTATAAATGTCAGTAAAAACAATCGGTGTTTTGACAAGCGGCGGTGACGCACCGGGTATGAACGCTGCTGTTCGTGCAGTTGTTCGTACAGCAATTTCAAGAGGTATACGCGTTTACGGTATTCGCCGTGGTTATAACGGACTTATTCATGATGATGTTTTTGAAATGAATCTCAGAACTGTTTCTGATATTATTCATCGTGGCGGTACTGTTCTTTATACTGCCCGCAGTCCTGAGTTTAAAACAGAGGAAGGTATGCAAAAAGCAATTGCTACTTGCAAAAAATATAATATAGAAGGCTGTATTGTTATCGGCGGCGACGGCTCTTACAGAGGCGCTCGTGACTTGTCATTGCGCGGTATTCCATGTGTTGGTATTCCGGGTACAATTGATAATGATATTTCCTGCACAGACTATACTATCGGTTTTGATACTGCTATGAACACAGCGGTTGAAATGATTGATAAAATCCGTGATACTTCTCAATCTCACGAGCGTTGCACAGTTTGTGAGGTTATGGGCAGAAACTGCGGAGATATCGCTCTTCATACCGGTATCGCAGTAGGTGCAACATGTATTTTAGTACCGGAAGTTGAATTTACTTTTGAAGAAATTGTTACAAAAATTAATAAAGGTCAGGCAAGCGGTAAAAAGCACTTTATAATCGTTGTTGCAGAAGGCATCGGCGGTGTTGAAGAGCTTGCTAAAAAAATTCAGGCAGCAACCGGAATTGAATCTCGTGCTTCGGTTTTGGGTCATGTTCAGCGTGGCGGTAATCCATCTGTTCGCGACAGAGTATGCGCTTCTGCTATGGGCTCTGCTGCTGTATCTCTTCTTGAAAAAGGAATCGGCAATCGAGTTATTGCTCAGAAAGATAATAAGATTGTTGATTTTGATATCTACGAAGCTTTACAGATGAAAAAGGAATTCGAAACCGACCTTTACAAGATTGCTTTGGAAATCGGAATCTAACTTAATAACAATAAATTTTTCGACCGCTTTTTATTTTTATTAAAAGTGGTCGTTTTTGTAAGGTGATATAATGTCAGACATAAAAACACAGGCGCAAACCGCCGTAAAAGAATTAATAGAAGCGGCAAAACTCAAAAAAGGAGACCTTTTTGTTGTAGGTTGTTCTTCAAGCGAAGTAATTGGTGAAAAAATAGGAACAAATTCATCGGTACAGACCGCAAACGATTTGTTCGACGCTATTTATTCGGTTTTAAATAAAAAGGGTATGTACCTGGCTGCGCAATGTTGCGAACATTTAAACCGCGCTATTATTATAGAACAGGAATATGCTGAAAAAAAGAATTTGGAAGAGGTTAATATAGTTCCTCAGCCAAAAGCAGGCGGCTCTTTTGCTACTGCCGCTTATCAGAATTTCAAAAATCCTGTTGCTGTTGAACATATAAAAGCCAACGCCGGTATTGACATCGGAGGAACTCTAATCGGTATGCATTTAAAAGATGTTGCGGTTCCTGTTCGGGTATCAATTTCTAAAATCGGACAGGCTAACATTATTTGTGCAAGAACCAGACCGAAATTTATCGGTGGCGGACGAACACATTATGACGAAAATAAAATATAAAAAAACTCCTGTATTTAATAAATACAGGAGTTTTTTTTAATATCCTATATATGTTGTTGAGAAGTAAACCTGATTTATAAAATCACGGCTTTTTCCGCTATATTCCACAACATATTTATCATCTAAAAACCAGCAGTATTTACCGCTTGTATTCTTATAAATATCATCACCTTGGTCGCTTTTAAAAGATAGGTTATACTTATTGGTTTTTAAAGAATTATTATTGTTAACAGTATAAATCTTTATATTCTGTTTTTCGCCTTTAGGCTCTGTAAATTCAAAGCAAAAAAAGTTTCTTGAAGAAAGATAACAGCTTTTAAATTTATAATCCTTCGGAAGATTTGGAGTATATACTTTTTTATCTGTAAAAATCATCATCAGATATTCCTGACGAAACGGATTTATGCATAAATTATTCTTTTTCTCATCAACCGATTTCATTAAATCTTTAAATGTTTTATAACCGCTGACTTTACTTTTAAGATTTGCAATACTACTGTATTTAATCTGCATTTCATAAATCTGTGCGGTTGTTTTTGTGTTTTTACCCTTAACCGTTGCTTTGGTTTTTACAGTAGTCGTTTTTTCAGTTGTCTCTTCTTCGCTGTCATTACTGTCATCATTATTCCTTTTTGCTGTGACAAAAAATCCCGTAGAGCTTGGAGCAATATTTTGAGGCATTTCCTCATTGCCTTTTACGGTTTCGATAGTATTATCGTTTTCAGCTGAATTCGCCGAGCTTTCATTATTTGCAGAAGTATCTTTTTGGGCACCGCAGGCACTGAAAACAAGAAGCACCGCCGCCAATAAAATGAGTATTGTTTTTTTCATTAATTACTCTCCTTTTTCTGTGGTAAAATCTATGTTTTTTTCGTCACAAACCGCAGTAACAGTACCACACTCGCTTGTTTTATAAATAACCGAATTATTTAACAGCTCCAAAGTTTCATTATGCGGATGATTATACTTGTTTTTAGCCGCAGCGCTTATAACAGAGTATTCAGGCGAAATTTCATTAACCAGCGTTTTAGAAATTCCTGTTCTGCTGCCATGATGACTGACTTTTAAAACTTCAATATCTCCGATATCGTAATCTTCCAGCACTTCTTTCGGTGCATCTCCGGTAAAAAGAAAATCATTTTCAAAAAAGCTTATCATCAAAACAACAGAAGCATCATTTGTATCTTTATATTTTTTATTTTTATCCGGCCCTATTACTTTTACATCAAGATTATTTTCATCAATCACCGAATAACCGGTTGATGGAGTTTCAAGCTCTATCCCCTCATCTTCAACCGATTGACAAAACTTTTCATAAGTTTTGGTTTTTGAAGTTACAAACGAAGTCATGCAATTTTCAACCTCAAAATCCTCAAAAACCTTATAAAGTCCGCCTATATGGTCTGAGTCAGCATGAGTTGCAACAACATAATCAATTGAATTATACCCCAAAGAAGCAATATAATTTGAAACAGTTTCGCCGTATTTTGGCTGACCGCCGTCAATCAGCATTGTTTCGCTGTTCGGCAATTCAATAAAGCAACTGTCACCTTGTCCGACATCTATGTAATGAACTTTCAGCTGACTGTAATTTGTATTCGGCGAAACCGATTCGGGTTTGTTATAAAACTCGGCCTTTACAACATAAAGACCGAGAATAAATACAACTGCCACTATCGCGCTTATAACTTTCTTCAAAAAATAATCTCCTTAATATTAAAGCATTTTACCAAGCTTTGATTTGAAATTAAATCTATCCAAAGCAAATGCAAAAATCAAGAAAATAACAGTGCTTCCAACAACCTGAACTACATTTCCAAGCACAGACGCTGCCGGTGCAACAAAACTCTTTGACAAAATTACATCTGTTATGTAGTAACCGCCTATTGTAGCTACTGCCATAAAAGGAATACCGATTATATTTCTTTTACAAAGCATTTTCTCATTTTTATTTGAGAAGCACAATGATACCAAAAGCTTAACAACTAATGTGAAAGGAACATAAATATAATATCCTGTAATCACATCACCCATTGCACCGCCGACCGCGCCTACAAATGCAGCAAAAGGCGTTGGCAGCAATGCTGCTGCAAGCATAATTACCGCGTCACCGAAATGAACATATCCAAACGGCGGCATAGGTACCGAAATCAACGCGGTGCATACTGCTGTGATTGCTGTAAACAAAGCAGTAACTACCACTAATCTTGTTTTGTTTTTTCCCATTTTAAACAACCTCTTTTTTTATATTTTTAACTATTTTTAATTCTTGTACCGCTTAAATACTGGGTGCCGGCTTTAGGGTTGGCACCGGTTTTATATTTAATCAGTTCAGAAACAGTTACAAATTGAAAACCTTTTTTCTTTAATCTCGGCACAATTTTTTCAACCGCATCAGCGGTGGTTGAATAAATATCGTGCATAAGAATTATATCTCCGTCTTCGGCTTGCATAACTTTCTTTATTATCTTTTTTGCATTTCGGCTTTTCCAATCCTCTGTGTCAATTGTCCAATAATAAAGCGACATTCCTTCTTTTTTACATTCATTTCTGATAGCAACGGTAGTAAGACCGCCGGTTGAACGAAAAACACTCGGTCTTGTACCGGTAATTTTCTCAATAGTATCCGAGCATTTTGAAATATCCGAAGCTGTTACACTTTTACCGTAATGCTCATGATTATAAGTATGATTGCCTATCTCGCAACCCAAAGACACTTTACGCTTTATATTTTCAGAATTTTCTTCTGCATTTTTACCTACTGTGAAAAATGTAGCTTTAATGCCATGCTTTTCAATCACATCAAGAATACGCTTGCTTGCGCCGTTAAAATCAGGGCCGTCGTCAAAAGTGAGCGCAACAACCGGTTTAGTAGGGTCAATAACCGTTTCGGTAACCACATTTTTAATAGTTGCACCGAAACAATCACTGTATTCACTGTAAAGCGTTTCACCCTCAAAAACCATAAATGAACGCATTCTTATGTAGTATGTTTTTCCCTCGATAAGATTATCTAACTTACACAAAAGAGTAGTTGCGCCGTTTACAACCTTAACCTTTGCGTCTGAAAAATCTTTATTCAATGCATATTCAATCTCATAACCGTCACAGTTTACGCCGGCAGTCCAAGAAACCGTAAGTTTTTTTGGTGTGTTTTCAACAACGTCTTTAATAACCTCGCCTTTCGGTAAAGTGCATGTTTTAAGTTCCTTACTCTCTTTGCTTTCCTTTTCAAAGCCTAAAATACTGTTAAAAGCAGTTATTTTAAATGTATAAAAAGTCTCCATATCAAGGTTTTCAAGCCTACAGCTTAAAATATCTCCTGAATCTATGGTTTTAACAAGTGTAAAATCCGTAGATTTGGCATTTTGCTGATAAATTTTATATCCCTTGGCAAACTTGACTTTTTTCCAGGAAAACACCTGATATGTAAGTCCTTTTTCCGTTACGGCAAAATCAGATACAGGTTTTAAATTCATAGAAACCACAGAATAAGCAACAAAAGAAGTTGCAATTAAAACCACTAAAAATCCTGATATTACCTTTAAAATTGATTTCATCAAAATCTCTCTTTTCGTAATAACAAAATGCTAAAAATATTATA
>JBJEIS010000145.1:0-2426 GCA_051877275.1 Acutalibacteraceae bacterium
GATCTAAAGATACTGCAACAACCTCATTCACAACAGAATATTGGGTTTATGTAGATCCTAATGTGGATTGTTCAATGGTATCAGGCGCTTCAATCAGACTTGGAGATATAAACGGTATCAGATTTTATACAACAGTAGATACTGCAAAAATCGCAGCGCTTCGCAGTGCGGGTTATACAGTAGAACTCGGTACACTTATCGCTCCTGCTGATAATATTCAAGATACAGAATTAAGCTTTAATCTTGAAGCAGGTAAATATGTTGATGTAAAATTCAATTCAGCAACATATTATACCGAGGGTGAGTTCACCGGTATTGTAGGTTCGCTTGCAAAAATCAAAGACGAAAATATTGCAAAAGATTTTGTAGGCAGAGGCTATGTAAAGGTTACAGATACAAAAGGCAATGAAACAATTACTTATGCTGATTACGCAAAAGGCAATAACGAAGTATCTTCAGTTGCAAACAACACACGTTCATTAGCATATGTAGCAAATGCATATAAAGCTGATGGAAACAGCGGCTATGGTTCTCTTGACCAAGAAATTAAAGATTTAATTGATAATTGGGCAAGTAAATTACAAAATTCTTAGGCAATATATTACTATTTACTAATTTTTTCATATACTTACTCTCAAAAGAGCCACCTTTTTTGGTGGCTCTTTTACTATATATATTTATACTTTAACATTATATTTTCAGCCAGCTTTCTTGCTTTGGCTTATCTTGTTTCGGAGATCGACCAAACTTTCTTTTATAAGCACGATAAAAAGTTGAATAATTACCGAATCCGCATATTTCAGCTGCCTGAGCAAGTGAAATATCGCCTTTTTTCATAAGCTTTTTAGCGTCATCAAGACGCGTATCATTTATAAAAACATTAAGCGGTCTGCCGGTCCATTTATATAATATTTTATTAACAGTCGGCACTGAAACAAAGAATTTCTCGCTCAACTCATCATATGTAATCTGTTTTTTCTGATAATTGTCTGTGATATAATTCATAATTTTGAGTGATATTGAATCAGTATTCATATCTGAATGTTGATTTCTGGATGAAAAAACCGAGTATGTTTCAGAAAAAAGTGCATAAAGCCTAGCTATCATATGATTACGGTTATAATGCTCATCAATCGCCATTTTAATACCGTTCAGTAATGATTTTAAAAGCTCGCATTCGCTTGCATTAAGATCAAAAATTCTATGCTCATCTGTTTTGGTATTAAACGCAGAAAAAAAGTCATCATCAGATTCGATATTTTTAAAAACACTCGGGTGAACATCTATAAAAATATATTCAAATCCTTGTGAATACTGAAATCGGTAACGAAGCGGATTATGCGGTCGTGAAATAATTAGCATATTTTCATTAATTCGTTGATTTATATTTCCGCTTATAACTTTTGCAGATCCTTTAATTATATAAAGCATTTGGTAAACATTATCTGTATATTTATAATTAGTATTTTTTATAAAAGTATCATTAGACTTGGTGCATCCTACATAGTAAAAGTTCACATCATTCTGAAAAAATCCTGTTGTAAATGACATAATTTATTCCTCCTTTGTAAAAATGCACAATTTAACATTGAGCTATATGTTTATTATACCAAAAAATTAAGAAATTGCAATGTTTATGTTAAGAAATCGCAATTGAATTTTCAAAAAATATACAATACTATATAATTAAAGAAAAACAAAGGAGCGAAATGTATGAAAAAATTATTATCACTATTTTTAAGTATTGCAATTGTTTTTACAACGCTTACTGTTACAGGCATCATAGCTATGGCTGATACAGTTACAGTCGGTGATACATCTGTATGGGCTTACACAGGAACTGCAAAAGGTACTGCTGCAAGCGCTGACACAATTATTTATAAATCAGATGTAACCGATGCAGAAAATAACCAATATGCTACTGCTTCCGAGGCTTTCGTAGCTGCAATTAACCTTGTAATGTCTGATACAACACAAACATTATTTTTAAATCAGGATTTTGTACTTGAAACACCTGCAACAGTAGGAGTTAACAGTACAATTAATATTAATATGTGCGGATTTACTATCAGTTACAATCCGTCTGAAGAAGTATTAGCTGAAAATCCTGATAAAATAGGTGTTTATATATCTGCATCAGGTAACGGTACTCTTAAATTCACAACAGGCGCTGCTGTCGGCGGCACACAGACATTTGCAGGCTATGAAAACGGACCTTTGTTTAAATCAACTGTTTCAAACACAAAGACTATATATCTTGTAGGTAATGTCAACGGAGACTTCGTTTCAGGCAATTGTATGGGTAAATTAAACGGAGCTACGGTATACGGAGATTTCACTTCTGACTTTACAGGATATGATACTTATGTTATTTGGAATTCAACTGTTAAAGGAAATGTTAAATCCGATACAGTAAGATTTCTTCA
>JBJEIS010000146.1:0-10066 GCA_051877275.1 Acutalibacteraceae bacterium
GAGGGCAGAAGAATTAATAAAACTCTTTACCATCTTGCTAAAAAGCTTGATAATCAAAGAATTATAACTTCGGCGGTTTCAATTCAGCCGGAAAATTCTACTGTTTTTGATGAATGTGACGCTATCGGTGTGAATTATAATCATTGGAATTATGATTTATTGCATAAACAGCATCCTAATACCGCTATTTATGCAAGTGAATGTTGCGCTACAAGCACAACCCGCGGATGGTATTATCCTGATTCGCCTGAAAACGGTTTTGTGCACGCCTATGATACCGACGCAAACGAATGGTGGACTTCAAGAGAAAAGTTTATTAAAACTTTTAAAGAGCGTCCTTGGATGTTTGGATTTTTCCAGTGGATTGCTTTTGAGCATCGCGGTGAGGCGGTATGGCCGAGAGTATGCTCACAGTCAGGCGCAATTGATTTGTTCATGCAAAAGAAAGACGCTTTTTATCAAAATCAGTCGCATTTTACCGAAGGCAGAAAAAATCCTATGGTACATATTTTGCCTCATTGGAACTGGCAGGGTATGGAGGGCGAGCCGATTAAGGTTTATGCTTATACAAACTGTGATGAAGTAGAGCTGAAATTAAACGGCAAAACTATTGAAAAGGTTAAGGCTGAGCCTTATACCCATTGTGAATGGTATGTTCCTTATGAACCGGGTAAGCTTGAGTGTCTTGCATTTATTGACGGCGAGCAGGTTGCTTACGATTGTGTACAGACAACAGGCAAAGCGGTAGCTTTGAAGCTTCGTCTTGATAATGCGGGCGATGTTACTGCAAACGGTCAGGATATTGCTATGATAACCTGTTACTGTGTTGATGAAAATGGTATTGAAGTTCCTGATGCAGAGCCAACAGTACTTTTTTCTTCTAATGAAATCGGGAAAATCGTCGGTACCGGCGGTGCAGTAAATGACCATATTCCTGTAACAAATCCTGAAAGAAAAATGTATGCAGGAAGAATAGGCGTTGCGGTAAGGCTCGGTGAAAACAATGGTGAATTAAAAGTTTTTGCAAAAGCAGACGGTTTAGATAAAGCAGTTCTTACTGTTAATGTATAAAAAATATAAAAAAGCGGTTGCAGTTTTTATTAAGCTGCAGCCGCTTTTTTTCTTTTATAATCGTTTATATCAATAGTTTTTGTTATTAATATAAGCAGAAAGTAAACTGATGAAATTATTGTTGCGCTTATAATAATATAAGCGATATTATTGGTTATTTTTGAGCAGATTTGTTTGGCAAAACAAATGGCAATTGCGATTGACGCAGTAGGTTTTATAAACCAGTTTTTTATGTCGAATTTTAAAACTGTTACACGCAAAAGCTTTATAAAATTGAGTGAGCAGGTAAGAAGATTTGAAAAAATCATTATAGCCAAGAAGCCGTCCATACCGAATTTCGGTACAAATATAAGAATTAATGCAATTCTCAGCGCAGAGTCAATTGTGCTGTATAAAAATGTTGCGTTTTGTTTGTTCAACCCTTTTAAAATACCGTCAACTACAGATTCAAGGTACATTACGGGGATAAAAGGAGCTAAAACATTAATCAAAACACCTGTTTGCGGACTGCTGTAAAGTGCAACTCCGACCTGATGTGAACATAGATAAAAACAGCCGCCTGCCAAAATCGAGCCTATTATTGTAATGCCGATGACTTTTTCAACATCACTTCTTATTGCTCCTTGGTCATTGAGCGCAGCAGATTCGGAGATTTCGGGAATCAAAAGCGTAGAAACCGACAACAAAAACGATGAAGGAAAGAAGATTATAGGAAGCGCCATACCTTTTAACATTCCGAAAACCTCAAGACCGCTTGACTTATCGCCCGAAAATGAAGATAAACATTTCGGAACAATCAGGCTTTCTGCGGTATGAAGTCCGCTGGTTAGGTATTTTCCTGCGGTAATCGGCGCTGCAATTTTTAAAATTTCCGCAGTAAAGCTTCCTTTAATTTTCCCGCTTCCTTCTGCGGTTGTCATTATTTTTTTATCTCTCATACAACTGAAGAATATGAATATACAGCTTACCGTTTCGGCTATTGTATCAGCGGCGAGCACCGCAAAACATGAAGTTTCAAGACCGTCTGAAGCAAAATGCGAAAGTAAAATTACAATTACCGCAATTCGCACTAATTGCTCAATAATTGAAGCGCATGACGGTGTGAATGTTTTTCGCCTTGCCATAAAATATCCTTTAAAGCAAGCGGAAACTCCCATCGGAACAAGCGAAAACGATAGTATGCGAAGCGAAGGCGCCGCACGCATATCACCGATAAATATATCGGCAATAGGATTTGAAAACATAAATACCGCCGCGTTTAATACAGCCCCAATGATTATTGAAAGCTCAATAGCGCGTTTTAAAACTTTAAAAACAGTATGTTTATTTCCGCAGACCATTTCATCAGCGCAAAGTCGTGTTACCGCTGTGGAAACTCCGCTGGTCGCAAAGGTTGCCGCCAGCATATAAACCGAAAAGATTAGCTGATAAAGTCCCATTCCTTCGGCGCCGATGACATTTGAAAGGTAAACTCTGAAAAACAATCCGATACTGCGCAGCAGCAGAGCGGTAACAGTTAAAATAACTGTGTTGATTAAAAAAGTTTTTTTCTTTTTCATTTTTTGGTTATTGAGCAATAAACGGTAGCAATTGCTTGTAATGTATCTTCGTCGGAAGCATCGGTTTCGTGCAAATCGCTTGTTTTTCTTATCTCGCGCAGAGCCTTGTCGGTATCTTCATCTATAACTCCGCTTATTTTAATTTCGGGAAAATTTTTGTATTTATCTGAAATACGCAGCAGCATTACCTGCAAGAAGTAAACCACATAACCTTCGTTTCCCATTTTAAGCTCTGCGTCGGGATTATCAAACACATTTAAACACAAGCAGGATTGCTCAAGCCCCACAAGCTCAATGTATTTTTGATAAATAGAATTCCAGGTTTGCTCATCAACCTCGCCGTTTATCGGCAAAGCGTAGATTTCCTGAAAGGCCGTAACTGCGTCAGCGGTGTTTTGATAAAAAAATCCGTCTATTGCAACAATCGGAATTCTGGTATCTTCAAGCGCAATTGTACGCAGATATTTTTGCAAAAGCTTAATTCTTTCTTTTCTGTCCGCTTGGTCTATTTCCTGTGTGTTTTTTTCGTTTGGAACTTGTGAAATGTTCTCGTTCGGCATAGTTTAACCCTCCATTTTCAATGTGTAACCCGGAAATTGACCCTCGTTGATTTTTGTGGCGTCGGAGTCATTTTTGAAAAACGGCAGAACGCCGAGATAAACACGGTATAATTCCTGCCAGGTCTGCACGCCGACAATTCCGTCGGGAGTCAGAGAAAAAGCTTTTTGGAATGCGACTACCGCATTTTGCGTAGGCTCGTCATATACTCCGGTCATCTGAATTATAGGTATTTCATCATAATATGAGCCTACTACCAACAGATAATGCTGTAAAACTTCAATTGTTTGACCTTTGTCACCGGGACGAAGTACATGAGGAAAATGTTGATTGTATTCTTCTATTGTGATTCCCTGACTGTCAATTTCGGAAAGGCGCCGTACCGCATTGCTGACAAAAATCAATTTATACCAGGTCGCTGAGCCAACGATTCCATCGGGAGTCAAACCGAAAATACTCTGAAACTGTTTTACAGCCGATAATGTTCTGTCACCGAAAATTCCGTCGACAGGATGTATTTTCGGAATTGAAGGATAATTGTTTGAAATATCATTCAGCCTTGATTGGATAGCTTCAACTGCTTCTGATTTATCGCCGTATTGTATAGGAATACTACCATAAGAAGGTACATTCGGTGCAACGGCTACATTTTTTATTATGTTGATATTATCACCGTAGTAGTTTCGTAAAATTTCATAAGGAGTGTAACCGCTGTTTGCCAGAGGAACAGTACCCCATTGCGAAAGTCCTTCACAGGTTACGGTTGTTCCGTTGCAGTATGCCGCAAAAATAGGCCCTACTGTACCCGAACGGTTGATATATGAATTAAAAATCTCATCAACAATGGTTGAAATATTTTGAAAAATATCTCGGTTAGGAACATAGAACTGGTCGTAAGCGGTGCTGTTGGTTATATCAAAGTCATAACCCTGGCTTGGGTAATGCTCGGTAAAAACTCTGTTTAAGGCATATGTAATCTGTGCATAGATATTTGCCCGAATGGCATTTTCCGGCCATGTAGGGTAAATTTCGCTTGATGCAACATTTTTAATATAATCCGCAAAAGCTACTGTAACATTTTGCGCTCCCGAAGCAGGCGAGCCTAAATGAACTGTAATAAATTCAGGTATTGTAAATTCAGCCATAGTATCACCGATTCCTTAGTTTAAAGTGATTGAGCCTGTGTCATTTGATTTTAAAACGGTTTCGCCTTTAAAGTTTTCTGGCAGCGGCAGCATTTCAACAGGCTGAATTGCAGTTTGTTTATCAAAAATCGGAACATTAATAGAGTCGATTGTAAAATATCCGTCAGCGGAAACCCTTATTAAATAAGAGGCATAAGGATTTTTAATTCCCGGTTCTAAAGATTCATCTAACGGTACGGTCGGCAGCATAATTTTTTTTGTTTCTCCGTTTACATCCGTAATCATACTTTTGACAAGCTTTTCACCGCTGCCGTCTTCAAACGAAATTAAAACTGACGCTCCTTGAATAGGTGCAGCGGCATTTGCAACCGAGACGCGTACAATGAGACTGCCCTCGCCCGTAAGACCTGTTGTCTGCCCTTTAATCATCTGGTCGGGTGAAATATTCGGCAGCGTATAATCATTTGTGAAAGGAAAAGCTGTGGTTTTACCGTCGGTTTGCGGTGTTTGTGATGTTTGTGCGTTTTCAACAGCCGCTTGAGCCGGAATAACTTCGTTTTCGTTATAAGGTTTTGCTTTTTTGTTTATTTTTCGCAGTTCCTCATTGTATTTTGCAATCATTTCTCTGAAATCATCTGAATAATTCATAAATAAATTACCACCTTTTTGTTAATAATATAATCAAGAGTTTTAAGGAGTGTTTTTATGGAAATTCTCAGTGATATAGGTGTTGTTATATATCGTTCAATAATCTCGGTATTGGTTTTGTTTATAATATCAAGATTAACGGGTCCGCGACAAATTGCACAGCTTACTTTTTATGATTACATTGTAGGTATTTCAATAGGTTCTATCGCCGCAATGGCTGTTGAAAGCAATATAAAACTGTATGAAATGATTATTTCAATGGTAATCTTCGGAGGCTTTGCAATATTGTTTGCTTTATGGACCGATAAAAGTATAGTTATGCGAAGATTTTTTTCAGGAAAACCCTCAATTATGATTTATAACGGTAAAATAATTGAGAAATCATTGAAAAAGAATCATTTTGATATTAACGATTTGTTATTAAACTGCAGACTGCAAGGGTATTTTAAGATTGAAGATATTGCTTTTGCGATTTTAGAAAGCAACGGTGAATTATCTGTTATGCCAAAGGCTGATAAAGCTCCGCTGACTCCGTATGATATGGCAATGAAGCCTTCAGAGTCGGCTTTAGAATACAATCTTATTATCGACGGCGAAATAATGCATGAAAACTTAAAGCATTACGGAAAAGATGAACAATGGTTAAATTCAAAAATAAAAGAGCAGAAGGTAAACAGTGTTAAAGAAATAATTCTCGGCGTAGGAGACAGCGAAGATAATTTAACTATATTCTTAAAATCGGAAGTTTTGCCGCATAATCATTTCTTTATGTAGCTTTATCGTTTCTTATATAGTCGTTATCTACTTTGGTTACGCTCATGCGGTTTTGATAAAGAAGCCGTACGATATTGTAAACATCAACCCATATTTCATTGTTGCCTTCAACTTGGCTGTCATCAAAAATTAACTGCATACCGAAATGAAGATGAGGTATAGTCATTCCGTTATAATCTTCGTTATCGGAATAACCTGTCATTCCGAGATAGCCTATAACATCACCGGCTTTTACTTCGTCGCCTTCCATTAGATTCGGAGCAAAAGGGTGTCCTTTACGAAGATGAGCGTAATAGTAATACCTTTTAAAATCCTTTGAGCGAATTCCTACTCGCCACCCGCCGTATTTATTCCAGCCCAAATTTTCAACAATTCCGTCTTCAACGGATATTATCGGCGTACCTACAGAGCCGATTAAATCGTTGCCGAGATGTTTTCGCTTGAATCCGTATGAACGCGAATTACCGAAATCGTCGCTATGTGAATAACCGTAGCCGTTTGCAATAGGCGAGTAGGCGATGATGCCGTATTCTCCGTTTGACTTTTTGCCTAAAAAATTGCCTAAAACCGCCGAATAGGAAGAGTAATAATAGTTATAATAGTTAAGGTCTTTTGTAATTGTTTTTAAATTTTCTCCGTTTTGAATTCTTTTTGCATAAGAGTCTATTACTTCATTAGGCTTATCTTTAAAATTACCTCCGTTTTTGCAAGCGGCAATTGCCAAAAGCGAAATCCAGTCGATATGATTTTTTGTGCCGTACGATTTGATGTCATATTGCATAGCTTGCTTTAAAACAGGCAATGTAATTCCGAAATCCACCCATTTTATATAGTCCGATTTTGAAGTTAGCGTTTTGTCGCAGTTGCCAAAAGCAGGAATGAAAAGGCATAAAAGAATCGTTACAACCAAAGCAATCGCCAAAGCTGCGGTTTTGGCGTTAATTTTATTTTTACAAATAAAAAAAGTCATAACATCACCTTGTTAATGTTATGACTTTTATTGTGTTTTTATGATATTTAAATTACATTTGGTCAGGAGCATTGATTTTTAATAAATCAAGCACATTTTTAATGACGGTTTTTGTTGCAATACAGAGCATAAGTCTTGCGTTTCGAAGATTTTCTTCGGAATTTTTAACCGGGCAGGCATTATAGAACTTATGGAAAAGAGTTGCAAGGGTTACCGCATAGCGTGTAATAACCGATGGATTATATTCTTTTGCCGATAAAATAATTTCACCTGTATAAGCGGCGATGTGTCTAATAAGCTCGCGTTCCTCTGAAGTGTTCAGACAATCAAGATCTTCGGCCTTAAGCGAAACCGGTTTTATTCCTTGAGCCTCAAGGTTACGAAGAATAGAACAGATTCGCGCGTGTGCATACTGTACATAATAAACAGGGTTTTGCGAGCTTTCGCTTATAGCAAGATCAAGGTCTATTTCAAGATGTGAGTTAGGCTCACGAAGATTGAAGAAAAATCTTGCGGCGTCAATCGGCATTTCATCAAGCAACGTAGAAAGTGTAATCGCTTTTCCGGAACGTTTTGAAAGTTTATAGGTTTCACCGTTTTTAACAAGACGGACCATCTGCATAATAAGCATTTCAAGACGGTTAGGATCAACGCCGAGTGCCTGCATAGCGGCTTTCATTCTCGGAATATATCCGTGGTGGTCAGCGCCTAAAACGTCAATAGCTTTATCAAAACCGCGGGTTACAAGCTTATCGTAATGATAAGCAATATCAGGTACAAAGTAGGTAGGAATTCCGTTATCACGGATTAAGACTCTGTCTTTTTCATCGCCAAAATCGGTGGATTTAAACCATAAAGCGCCTTCTTTTTCGTAAGTATGACCGCTTTTAATGAGTTTATCTACAATTTCTTTAACAGCGCCGGAATTATGAAGTTCAGATTCGTGATACCAACGGTCATAAATAATGCGGTATTTTTCGAGGTCGTCTTTTAATCCCTGAATATTTTTCGGCAAAGCAAAATCGCAAAGTGCTTGTCTGCGTTCTTCGTTGTCAGCGTTTACATATTTATCTCCGTTAATTTCTTTAAAAGCTTTTGCGTGATTTATAATATCTTCACCGAGATAAGCGTCTTCAGGCATTTCAATTGAGTCATCAAACAGCTGCAAATACCTGGTTTCAAGCGAGGCTTTGAATTTTTCAATCTGATTTCCTGCGTCATTAACGTAAAATTCGCGTTTTGCATCAAATCCTGCCGCATTTAAAACTGATGCTAAACAGTCACCCAAAGCGCCACCGCGGGCGTTGCCTATATGCATCGGTCCGGTAGGGTTTGCACTTACAAACTCAACTAAAACTTTTTGGTTTTTACCGAAATCCGATTTGCCGTAGTCTTCACCTTTTTCAGCTACATCAATTAAAATATCACTGTAATATCTGTCGGTTAAAGTGATATTAATGAATCCCGGACCGGCAATTTCAACAGATTTTATACAAGTATTCTTAGTATCGAGATTATTTACAATTGCAGTTGCAATATCACGAGGAGATTTTTTAAATACTCTTGCACCGATCATAGCTGCGTTTACCGCATAGTCGCCGTGAGTGCGGTCATTAGGAATTTCAATATTGAATTCAGGTATTTCACCATTTGCCAATTCACCGTTTTTCTGCGCGCTTTCAATTGCAGCTTTAACGGTGTCGATAATATTTTTTTCTACTTCAAAGACTTTTAAAGACATTTTTATTTCCCTTTCTCAAATTTAAAATCTATAGTAACTTTAAAATCCAAAGCTTCATCTGCTAAATCAGGCAGGTTATATTCAATTTCAATATTGCCGCCTTTGTTATCTCTGGTATATTCAGCGGTTTTTCCGATAACGGTAAAGGTACTTTCTTCACCCATGATTCCGAGCAGTGTTTCACCTTGCTTTACGGGAATTTTCAGTGAGTAAAGATTAGAAGAACGGCAGAGCAAAACCTTATCTTCGGTAATAATAACTGAGGTTTTGGTATTTTCATTATCGGTGTGGGTTAATAGGCTTTTGCCGTTACCTTCACGCAAAACACCGCTTCCTTTTATAACATTTACGGGGTTATTGGAAGAAACCGTAGTAATTTTTATTTTTATATTATTCTTTTCCATATTTTTCGATTTGAATTTGTTCAACAGGTTCCTTGATTTCCGAATTTAAAAATATTTGAGCGGTTTTTGAAAAGGAAACAGGACTGTCAGAAACAAAGTACTTTCTGCTTGGTTTATCATTATTTTCGTTGAGCATATTATTTTCTTTTAAAACTTGTGCCGCTTCAGCTGCAGTTGCACTTCCCGAACTTATAAGTTTAACGTTTTTGCCCATTACTCTTGCTATTGTAGGAGCAATAAGCGGGAAATGAGTGCAACCGAGAATAAGAGTATCAACCCCTGCCTCTTTCAAAGGATTAAGGTATCTTTTCGCAGTTAAAAATGCTATTTCATCATTTTCATCAATCCAACCTTGTTCAACAATAGAAACAAAAAGCGGACAGCCTTGCTGATAGACTTCAATCTCGTCGTCGATTGCGTTTATCGCTTTTTTATAAGAATTGCTTGAAACGGTGGTAGGTGTGCCGATAACACCGACTTTTTTGTTTTTTGTAAGGCTTACCGCCGCTCTTGCAGAAGGCTCAACAACACCTAAAAAAGGCACGCTTAAATCTTTACCTGTATCATAAGCTACCGATGAAACTGTTCCGCATGCGGCAATGACCATTTTTACATCATTTTCAAGCAAAAATTGCTCGTCTTGACGTGCATATCTTAAAATGGTATCACGGCTTTTAGTTCCGTAAGGAACTCTTCCCGTATCACCAAAATAAACAATATTTTCACAGGGTAAAATTCTTATAAACTCTTTTACAACCGAAAGTCCGCCCAAACCCGAATCAAAAATGCCTATCGGACGCTTATCCATAACAATATATACCCTCTTTCTTAAATAATAACCAATTAATTGTATCATATCAAAAGAAAACTTTCAATATTTTTTTAAAGACATAATTATTTAAACACATTGTTTATGCAAAATTCATAAAAATAGTGATTAAATTATGTCAAAACTCTCAAATTTTAGTTTATGTATAATTTTTTTGTTGAAAAAATATGCTTTTTATGGTAATATAAAATCGTAAGCAACCATATTTATTTGTTGCAAAAAATTTTAATTAAGGAGAGAAAAAAATGAAAAAACTTCTATCTCTTATACTTTCACTGTTAATGGTGTTTTCATTAGTACCGGCGTTTGCTATTTCGGCATCTGCGCTTAATGAAGATACTGTTGCTGTAATCGGCGATACAGAATA
>JBJEIS010000147.1:0-10058 GCA_051877275.1 Acutalibacteraceae bacterium
TGCATTTTTACATACAAATACTTATAAAATAATTGACAAATCAGTGTTTTAGTGCTAAAATTATTGAAAAAGTATTGGTTTTCAAGCGATTATGGCAATGAGGCTAAGGCAACTTAACCTTAACTGTGTTACTTCTAAACCTTATGTTTTAAAGTTTTAAAGCAAAGGAGTCTTAATTTTATGCTTAACATCAAAATCGAAAAAACTACTACACCTAAAGAAAAACCTAAAAAAGGTGACAATCTTGGCTTTGGTCATATTTTTACCGACCATATGTTTGTAATGAACTATGAAAAAGGTAAGGGTTGGTTTGACCCGAGAATTGTTCCTTTTGAAAATATTTCTTTGTCACCTGCTGCTATGGTATTTCATTACGGTCAGGAAATGTTTGAAGGCATGAAAGCATATCGCGGTGTTGACGATAAAATTTATCTTTTCAGACCTGATATGAATGCAAAACGTGCAAATTCTTCAAATCGCCGTTTGGTTATTCCTGAAATCCCTGAAGACGATTTCGTTCAAGCAGTAACTGAACTTGTAAAGGTAGAAAAAGACTGGGTTCCCGAGGCAGAAGGCACATCGCTTTATATCAGACCGTTTGTGATTGCAACTGATGAATTTTTAGGCGTTGCTCCGTCAGAAACATACTTATTTATGATTATTTTGTCGCCAAGCGGTGCTTATTATGAAAACGGCTTGGAGCCTGTCGGCATTTGGATTGAAGATGAATATGTTCGTGCTGTTAAAGGCGGTATGGGATATATTAAAACAGGCGGTAACTACGCTGCAAGCTTGATTGCTCAGGATAAAGCTCATGATGAGGGTTATTCTCAGGTTTTATGGCTTGACGGTGTTGAGCGTAAATATATCGAAGAAGTAGGAGCAATGAATATCTTCTTTAAAATTAACGGAAAAATTGTTACTCCTATGCTCACCGGCAGCATTTTGCCGGGTATTACCCGTAAATCTACAATTGAACTTTGCAAAAAGTTCGGTTTTGAAGTTGAAGAACGCAGAATATCTGTTGATGAATTAATGGATGCCGCTAAATCAGGCGCATTAGAAGAGTGTTTCGGAACAGGTACTGCTGCAGTTATTTCGCCTGTTGGCAAACTTCGCTGCGGAAGTGATGTTATTGTTATCGGCGATAATAAAATCGGTGAAGTAAGCCAAAAGTTATATGATACCTTAACAGGTATTCAGTGGGGCAAAATTGACGACCCATTCGGTTGGCGCATAACTGTTTGCTAAATTAAATCGTTAGAACAAAAAGTGAATAGCTTTGCTATTCACTTTTTGTGATTTTTATAGAGCCTTTAAGGCAGAACGGAGAAAAAACATGTACTCATATGAAGAAGTTTTAACTTATGTGGAGCAGGAAAATGTTAAGTTTATCAGACTTGCATTTTGCGATATTTTCGGTAAAACCAAAAATGTATCTATTACCCCAAGTGAATTAGAACGCGCTTTTACAAAGGGTATTTTTATTGATGCTTCTAAAATGACCGGGCTTGGATGTGAGAGTAACGGCAGTTTGGTTTTGGTACCTGATCCGTCAACTCTTACGGTTTTGCCTTGGCGTCCTACTCACGGCAGAGTTGTTAAGTTCTTCTGCGATGTAAACTATCCTGACGGCTCACCTTATGAATTTGACAGCAGATATATTTTAAGAAATGCGGTAAAAGCTGCTAAAGCGGCAGGGATTAAAACAAATTTTGCCGCTAAATATGAGTTTTATCTTTTTAAAACAGATGAAGAGGGTAACCCGACCGATGAAACTCATGATACCGCGGGATATATGGATATAGCGCCTGAAGATAAGGGTGAGAATATTAGAAGAGAAATCTGCCTTTCTCTTGAAGAAATGGATATTCATCCGATGTATTCTTATCATGAAGTAGGCCCGGGACAGCATGAAATTGTTTTCAGAAGAAGCGATCCGCTTTCATCGGCGGATAATGCTACAAACTTTAAAATGGCGGTAGAAACTATTGCGGCAAGATCGGGACTTTATGCATCGTTTATGCCAAAACCGCTTGAAAATGAATTAGGCAACGCTATGTTTATTGATATTATTGCTAAAAGTAATAGCGGCGAGGATATTTTAAAGCCTTTTACTGCGGGTATTATAAAATATATTAAAGATATTACACTTTTCTTGAATCCTACAAGACAGTCTTATTTAAGACTCAGTGATAAAAATTCGCCTAATATCATAAGCTGGTCAAATCATAATTTATCGCAGTTAATCCGTATTTGTAATGATAATGAGGATTTTGAAAAAATCGAGCTTCGTTCACCTGACCCGCAGGCTAATCCTTATCTTGCGTGTGCACTGCTTATTTATGCAGGAATTAGGGGAGTTGAAGAGAATCTTGTACTGTGTGATTCTATAGATGTAAACTTAACTAAAGAGTATAACAGTGAATACGATAATCTTGACAGATTGCCTGATACCATTGACAAAGCATTTAATCTTGCACAAAACAGCGAATTTGTAAAATCGGTGTTGCCTGAAAAAATTATTGAAGCTTACCATTCCTAAAAATATTTTAAAAATATGTAAAGGAGAATTTGATGAGTATTGAAAAACATTCATACAGTGTTCTCATTGTTTCAGGCTCTGAAAAAGGAATGGATTTTATAAGCAAAAATTTGCCTATGGAGCTTTTTTACCCCACTGTGTCGCTTACCAATTCCGCTGAAGCAAGACGACTTTTGCTTTCACAGGATTTTGATATTGTATTAATTAATACTCCGCTCAAAGACGGAGCGGGGATTGATCTTGCTCTTGAAATTGCCGAAAGAGATTTTACATCTGTTATGCTTATAGTAAAAGCGGATGCTTTCGACCAGGTAGCATATAAAGTAGAGGACTACGGCGTTTTTTGTTTGCCTAAACCTACTTCAAAAGAACGCTTGCTTCAGGTGATGCGCCTTATGACAGCAACTCATTCAAGACTCGCAAGAGCCAAAAAAGAAACGGCTACTTTGCAGTCTAAAATGGAAGAGATCAGAATTGTCAACCGCGCAAAATGGGTGCTGATAGACCAGCTCGGGTTTTCCGAGCCTGAGGCACATAGGTATATTGAAAAGCAGGCAATGGATCAGTGTATAACAAGAAAAAAAGTATCAGAGAATATTTTAAAAACCTACGAACTATAAGTTTTTAGCTGTAATAGTGATGTAGGTTTTTTATTTTATGTTATATTTGTTGACTTTTGGTTAATAATAAGGTAAAATTAGTATATTGTGCGTTATAAATGTTAAATGAATTACATAAGATAAGTTCTTATAGGAGGAATTAAAAAATGACTAAACTGTTTATTGTTATTCCTTGTTATAATGAGGGTGAAGTTCTTTTTGAAACTTCAAAAAGACTTAATGAAAAAATAGGTGGAATGATAGATAACGGTAAAATCACAAAAGACAGTCGAATTATTTTTGTAGATGACGGCTCAAAGGATAATACATGGGAGATAATTGAAAAGCTGCATAGTGAAAATGAATTGTTTTCAGGTTGCAAATTATCAAGAAACAGAGGACATCAGAATGCTTTGTTGGCAGGGCTTTCTTGCGCTAAAGGTGAGTGTGACGCCGTAATTTCTATGGATGCGGATTTGCAAGACGATATAGACGCCATTGATAAATTTGTCGAGGCATATGAAGACGGTTATGAGGTTGTTTACGGTGTGAGAAACAGCCGAAAAAAAGACAGCGCATTTAAAAAGATAACTGCTGAAGGATTTTATAAATTTATGAATTTTATGGGTGCTGAGGTTGTTTTTAATCACGCAGATTACCGTCTTTTAGGCTCCAAGGCTTTGGAAGGGCTGTTTGAATTCAGCGAAGTAAATCTTTTTTTAAGAGGATTGGTTCCTTTAGTCGGTTATAAATCAACAAAGGTTTATTATGAACGAAATGAACGCTTTGCGGGTGAAAGCAAATATCCGCTCAAAAAAATGTTGTCATTTGCTTTCGACGGAATAAGCTCATTAAGTATTAAACCTATTAAGATGATAATAAATTTAGGTGTAATCTGCTTTTTGATAAGCATTGTAATACTTATTTATTCGCTTGTTCAGCATTTTTGCGGAAATACTGTCAGCGGTTGGACCAGTATAGTTATATCGATTTGGGCTTTGGGCGGTCTTCAGATGATTGCTATCGGTATTATAGGTGAGTATATCGGAAAAGTGTTTATGGAAACCAAGCGTCGACCGCGATATATAATTGAAGAATATTTGAAATAGGATGGTGTGAAGTTTGCGGGCAAAAGTACAAAGTATTGTTTATATCGGAATTTCATTTTTAACTGCAATTTTTTTGCTTATTTCGTTTAACGCGGCGACTATGTATTTTGACGGGCAAAGTATGAGCTATTCAAATATTTTGCTTACCGTAGGCGAATTTATTGTAATTTCTGTTCTTATTTTCTTTTTATTTAAAGCTGTAAATAAGGCTGAAGGTAAGTTAATAAAAATACTTACAGTTTCGTTATTTGGTCTTTTTATAGTTGGTGAATTAGTATTCTTATTCGCGTTTTCTTCTATTCCGTCTGCTGACGCTTATAATTGTATAGACACAGCTGTCGGCTTTTTAAATGACAAAAATCTGATTGTTGATGAAAACCACCGTTATTATAATTATTTTTGTCATTACAGTAACAATAATTTGTTTATTATGATACTGTATTTGTATTTTAAAATTTTCAGAATAAGCAATTATGTTTTTGCGTCTAAAATATTAAACGCTGTTTTGATTTTTGTTGCGGTAGTATTTGCTTATCTTTCAGTTAAATTGCTTTTCGGTGAAAAGACAGCGCTTAAGGCTATGGTTGTTTTTGTGCTAAACCCATCGCTTTATTTTCATATTCAATGGGTTTATACATTAACCTTCAGTCTGCCTTTTATGATGGCAATTTTTTATATCGGATTATTAATACCAAGGCAAAAATCGATTATTAAAATAGCTGCTTTATCTGCAACTATTGCTGTTTTATCGGCAATAGGATATTTAATAAGACCTACATCGATTTTTCCTTTGATTGCATTTGCAATAATATTATTAATGAGGATTAAGCTTAACAAAGAGTATTGGAAAAGATTTTTTTCTTGTGTTGCAATCTTTACATTAGTGTTTTTTATTGTTTTTCAATCTTGTTTAGCTTATGCAAATCATAGATTTGAAAAAACTATTCCTTATAATCTGCCTATAACCCATTGGATAATGATGGGGCTTTCTAATGACGGCTCATATGATTCCGGCGAAGTTTCAAAAACCAATAGTTTTGGTGATACAAAACAGGAAAAAATAGACGGAAATGTAGATGAAATCAAAAAACGCGTTGAGGAAAAAGGTTTTTCGCAAATTGATAACCATTTGGTAAAAAAACTCGGAAATACTTTTTTAGACGGTACACACGCTACTTTGCACAGAATGAGGCAGCAAGAGTCTTATTCTGCTTTGAGTGATGTTGTGGTGGGGGATAATAATTTTTGGTTTGTGCTTTATTGCCAGGGATTTAGATTATTTACTTTTGCATTTTGCTTAGTAGGTATATATTATTTGGTTAAAAAAGATGAGTGGGGCTTAATGCCTTTTGTTATCACTGTTTTAGGTGGATTTGTTTTCTATTTGCTTTGGGAAACAAAACAGGCATACAGTCTGCCGTTTACCTTGCCTATGTTGACTATAGGAATATACGGTCTTAGCAATCTTGACAGTAGAATTAAGTTGTTTAAAAAATCAAAGTTGAATATACTTTCAGCTTTTATTGCAATTACACTTTTTATTTCTTATGCATTTATTGCTTTAGGATATAATGAAAAATTCTATGTATACAGCGGTTATGATTATTCTGTTAAATCAACAAGTAATTATATTAGTGAACCTTTATATTTAAAAGACAGCAGTTCTGAAATTACTCAGCAGTTTTATACCGATAATGCGTTTAATTATATAAGAATTTATGCTAAAGTCAGCAAAACAAAGAGCTTTTCTTGTAAATTTTCAATTGCTGATGAAAACGGAAAAAATATTATAACTCAAGATATTACTCAAGACGCTTTTAAACGCAAAAGTGACGGAACTTCGGTTTTTAGTATGAAACTTGATGAAATATCAGGAAGCCAAAAATATATTATTAATATTACAGGTTTTTCAGGTGATTCAAAAGTCGGAATACTCAAAAAACATTCTTTTGGAGTTGATAATTACAAAGGAGATTTATATTACAACGGTCAAAAGCAATATGGTGACTTATTGCTCGAAGTAGGTGAGTATGAACAACCTATTGAGCAAAAGAAATAGAAAAGGTTCATTTTAAAATATAATAAGCTTTATAAAAACCTTGTTCATATATTGAACAAGGTTTTTATATTGAGTAAAAAAAGTTAAGATTTTTTTATTGATGGTTATGTCTGTTTCTTGAAAGCATAAGAAAAGTTTGCTTTAATAAAGTTAAAAGAATAGTAGGAGGAGACATATATGAAAATATTTTTAAAAATTATCTCAATAGTGCTTAGCATTATGCTTGTAATTGGAGTTTTACCTATGACAATTATTTCTCAGGCGGAAGGAGCGGATTATACTGTGGATTCAAAAGTTTCATCGCTTATGAGCGATTATAATTCAAAATTCGCCGCTATGGAAGATGAAATTGATGCAAATATTGAAACCTACAGAAAGTCTGACGCAACTGTAAAGGTAGTTGATAAAGACGGTAATCCTGTCAAAAACGCAACTGTTACTGTTAATCAGACCTCTCATGATTTCGATTTCGGCTGCAATGCTTTAATGCTCGGCCAGTATGATACAAAAGAGAAAAATGAAAAATATGAGAAGCTGTTAACGGATACTTTTAACACAGTAACAACTACAATGTGTTTTGATATTTACTCTGACGGCGATAATGACTATGATTTTGATTACGGCGAATTCCGCCGTCCTTCGCCAAAGGTGATTCGCACTTTTGCAAAGGCAAACAATATGAATTTTAAGGCTCAGCCGCTTTTGGCAGACGGTTGGAATCCGTCTTGGGCCACTACTACTAATGTAACAGAGTTAAGACAGATTTATAAAAACTGGTTCCAAGCTGTTTATGATGAATTCGGCGACGATTTGGATATTGTTGATGTTGTAAACGAATCAACATCCCTCTGGAGTTCGAGAACTCCGAGTTTTCCTTTTAACAGTGATGTTGCTGGTAATGTTAAGTGGGCTTATCAGACTGCTCAGGAAATTTGGGGAGACAGCAAGACAAAGCTTGAAATCAACGACTCTTATGCTTATTTCGCTAACTATAAATCTACAAGAGTTGAAAGCTTGGCAAGTGAAAATTTAATTGATTCTATTGGTATTCAGTATCATATTTTCTCCGGTGCAAATATGATTAATCATTTGAATAGTAATTATTATAATATTGAAAACACCTACAGCAATTTAAAAAGCATGAGCGAAGTCGGTGTACCTATGTATATCTCAGAAATTACCATGCCGACAAATTTAGACGGATATACAACTGAACAGGCTTACGCAATTCAGGCAGAGGTTGTTAAAAGACTTTATAAATTGTGGTTCAGTATTCCTAATATGAACGGTATTATATATTGGAATTTAGCTGACGGCGAGCAGTGGGGTTCTGAGGGCGACGCTCTCGGCTGCTTGGTTGACAGCGATTTAAATCCAAAGCCTGCTTATTATGTAATACAGAATTACATAAACAATGAATGGAGAACTAATCTTACACTTACAACCGATGAAAACGGTGAAGTTTCATTCAGAGGATTTAACGGTGGTTATACTGTTACTGCTAAAACAGATGACGGATATGCCGCAGGCAAATTCAGTGTGCTGAAAGACGGCACAAATACACTAACACTTTCTTTAAGCGATAGCTTTGATGATACAAATGTTATCAACACAGATACTGTAGGTGATTTATCTACTTGGACAATCGGAAGCTATGATGACAGCGGAATAAAAACCGATAATTCCGATTCAGCTTGTACAGCAAAATATATTTCTGTAAATGCCAATAAGAAATATACTGTAAATGCAACTGACTGTGCTGTAAAAGTTTGCGAATACGATTTAAGCGGTAACTTTATTAAAACTGCTGAATATAATTCGGGTGACGCCTTTACTACAAGTGAAAACTGCGGATATATAACACTTTCATTAAGCGGTGATGCAGGCAGTAATATTATCGCAAAAATTGATGCGGGTACTTTAGCAGTCTCGCTGATTAAAGACGGCGAATGGGTAACTCCTGATGCAAAGCCGACAGCCGGTGAATATCTCCATGCCGAACAGATTTCAGAGCCTTTCTTCTGGCAGATGGGACATTATAGTACTTCAGGCGCTCAAGCAAAAGCGGTTAATAGAATTCGTGTAAGAAAGCTTATCGAAGTTTCAACCGATAAAAAGTATAATTTTAATGTAAATCTTACAGATTGCGACTATAAGTATATTGTTCGCGAATATGATTCGAGCGGAACATTTATCAATAATGCAGGCGTTTTTGCACCCGGTGCGGATTACACTCCGTCTGAAAGCACCGCATATATCGGTCTTTCAATGTATATTCCTGATTCAAGTGAAAATACGGTTTCGCTTAAAAAGACAGTAGCAAATGGCACATTAGCGCTTTCTGCAACAGTTACTTCTGCTTCTGAAACAGACCCGGGCAGTGAAGAAGATCCGACTACCGAAGAGTATCCTATTCCTGATCCTTCAGCAGAATCTTATAATATTATTGAAGATAATAGTAAATGGGTAAAAGGTCATTATACTCAAACAGGCTATTTTTATTATAATTCAAATGACGGTGCTTCTATTAAACGTATAGCATTTGGAGGAAGTAACACAGATCTTGTTCCTGTTGTCGCAGGTAGAACATACTCGTTTGATACAGGCTGTGATGACTCAAATATTAAATTGATTATTCGCGGATATTCTGCTAATGATGCAAGTGTGTCGTCTAATAAAGTGTATTCTACCACAACTATAAAAGACTTAATTACATTGCCAAGTAATGTTAACTATATAAGTGTCTCGGTATATGATGCCGGAGGAACTGTTACTGCGTCTCAGGAATTGCTTAATATGATTTCAGCCGGTACACTTAATCCTTCAATTACCGATCCTTATGAGGTAAATTCTTTGATGTGCTACGGTGCGGCAATACGTCTTAATAATCAAACAGGAATACGTTTTTATACATGTGTTGACCAAGCAAAAATTGATGAGCTGAAATCAAACGGTGCTGAAATAAAAATGGGTACTCTTATTGCTCCGAAAAATTTATTAGGCTCAAAAGAGCTTGATTTTGACTTGGAAAGCGGTAGCTTTGTTGATGTTGAGTTTAATTCGGATACTTATTTTACTCAAAACGACTTTACAGGAGTTGTTGGTTCGCTTATAAATATTAAAGAAACAACAACAGATAATACTGAATCTGGTAATATAACCAGAGAATTTGTTGGCCGAGGATATGTTAAAGTAATTGTTGATGGTACTACATATATCTATTACGCAAAATATTACAATGACGATATAACAACTAACAGTCGTTCTTTGCAATTGGTATCGACAAAGCTTAAAAATGATACTACAACCTATGATGCATTGGATGAAAGCGTGAAAAAGCTGGTTACCAATTGGTCGGCAGGCAAAAAGTCTGACTATGACGGAGAAATAGTTCAGTACGCAAAGGTTGCGAATAAAAATCAGATTATTTATAAAAATGCGCTTTTGCATAATGTATCTGATTTAACCGAAGATACAGACGGATATCTTGTAAACCGTATGCCGACTACTGTTGCTGCTTCGTTAACAGAAACAGGTCAAAAAGTAAATCACTTTGCTACAGGTGTTGAAATTCGCTTTGTGATTAACAGCGGCAGTGCAACAGTTACCTTAAGTAAATCAAAACTTACCAATTCAGATCCTGAAACAGTAAGCTGTTATGTTTATTACGGAAACACTTTGCAAAATGAATATACCGTTACAGCAGATAAAACAGATATTGTGATTGATAAACCTGAAACCGCCGA
>JBJEIS010000148.1:0-2387 GCA_051877275.1 Acutalibacteraceae bacterium
GGATTTTAAAATATCTTAATTATTTAGATTTCTTTTTACATTTTCTACAACCATCTAACCAATAATCCAATTTACTATTAAAGGTCGATTTGCTTACCTCTTCATTGTCAATATAATATTCACTACCGTACCAACGGGAAAAAGAAATCTCTTCAGTTGCTTTTAAACCGTTAATTCTGTAAAATGCAACGCCTTGAGCTGAACGAACATCTGAATATAAAACGACCAATGAATTTTCTAAGTCATATTTTATAGGTGAAGTAGCCCAACTCGTATTATATTTTATCAATTTTTTTATTTTTTTTGTTTTTGGATTGTAAGATAAAACCCAAGCATAGTTTTCTTTTCCGTCATACGGATTGTTGTTATCCTGAAATAGCAGTTCGGGTGAGCCATTTCCGTCGACATCTATTATTTCGTAAATGCCTTTTTTGTGTTTCATCCAATTTTTATATGCTTTTTTGACCGCATTATAATTAACAATTGAAATATTAGCATTATTAGTCCAATCGCTGTAGGCTATGTTACTGCCTTGTTTTATAAACGCCCTATATTTTACTTTATAATTTCCGACTTTTAGTTTAAAAGTCTTATTGACAGAGGTATTCGCATAAACCGTATAAATTTTATTGTTAATTTTAGCTTGAAAACCTGAAGCATCTTTTACTTTTTTATAACGAACTATAAGTTTATTTTTCTTTACTGTGTATGTAAAATTAGGTGTACTTAGTTTCAACTTTGGAATAGATTGACCAACATTTTGACCGCCTTTTAATATATATCCGCAAAACTTACACTTTCTGTCTCCTGTATAACCGTTTTGAAAATATGTAGCCTTTCTAATATTGGCGTCATAATAAACATGACTTTTAGTATAAATAGTATTAGTAATACTATCGCCGCATATTGTACATACATACTTTTTATATCCTTCTTTAGTGCAAGTTGAATCTTTTGTTTCCGTACAAACATAGTTGTGAAATGTAGTGCTTATAGTATAAGTATAGCTGTCGCCACACACCGAACATACATACTTTTCATATCCTTCCTCTTTACAAGTAGCGGCTTTAGTTTCTGTGCAAACATAATTATGACCATCATAATAACAATCATAATATGCATTTACCGTCAACCCTGTAAGAGACAATGTACAAATGAACATTATAATACTCATTAAAATTGAAACAATTTTTCGTATCATTTAAAAAGCTCCTTGTTGTTAATTTTTCCACTACATTTTTTCTAAAAACTCTTTTTTCTTCTGTGCAAATTCTTCTTCGGTTAAAATGCCTGATTCTTTCATTTCGTGAAGTTTTTTGATATTTTCCATAATATAATCAGGGTCAAGCTTTTTTACAGCAGGTTTTTGTGTGCTCTTTGCACCTACAGCAACAGAATTACTCTCGCTTGATGTTGCAGATGTAGCAGATGATGAAATATTGCCTGCAACATTAGAAACACTTTCGCCGATATTTTGTGCTACTGATGTAACTTTTTCTTTGATATTTCCTAACTGTTCCGAAAAATCGATTGAAGCGGAGCCGCCGCCCATACTTTCATTTGATTCATTAGCGGTATTAACTGCATCAAAAACAGGATTGCCCTTTAAATCAAAGAAATTAATTATCGACAAACCTAAAAGCAAAACTGAGTCAACTAACATAATCCAAAAGCCGATAAGATAATTTATTTTAACATCTACATCTATATCAGCACTTCCTGTAATACCTGCACCTGCTTCACCGCCGGTACTAACAGCTGAAGCTACCGTTCCGGTAACCATAAACAGTGATAGAATTAATATACCTGAACCTGCCAAGCAAATCATTTTTTTATAACCTGCTAACTGCGGAAGATAGCTTGATAACGCAATAGCGAGAAGTGAGGCAAGAATAAGAATTCCCCAAAGTCCGCCGCTTGTTACTATGCTAGTACCTGATATTGACACTTCTGGACCATCAACTGAAGTTCCACCAGAGCTTGCCGTTGCTTCAGCTGAACCGAATGGGAACAAAAACGACACTAAAAACAGTGCGCAAAGTATTCCTGTGAGATGTTTTAAGATTGTGTTTAAATTGATTTTATTCATAATAATTCTCCTTAATTTTTTTATTAATCCACATAGAAAATAGTACCGGATGATAATTTATTATTTGTAAAATAAAACTTAGCCCCTTGATACTCACCTGTTGGCATTGCTATGTAATCTTTTTCATTTGCTGTTATTTTAGATTTGTATTTTTCTTCTATTTCTTGCTTTGAGGTGTTTTCATCAAACCCAAAAAATGAAAATTTATAATCCATTGATGGCATTTTTCCAAACTCTACATATACATACGAAATTTTATTTTCAAATGTTCCAAATTCAATTAATGAGTTGTAGTATT
>JBJEIS010000149.1:0-9870 GCA_051877275.1 Acutalibacteraceae bacterium
AACCATAATTGTAAAATCATCACCCATTTCATTGGTAACAATTCTTTTGGTTGGGGCATTGAAATTGTTTAGCGTAAGAGTATTTGTGGATTTATCATAGGATATTCCATCCATTGAGGATATCTTTTCAGGATTTTGTGTATTGTAAAGGTATGTCTCCTCGCTTTCATCATTGGATACAAGAATCCACGCATTGCTGTTTTCAGGATCCGGATTAGGACCGTTTCCGGCAGAAACCGGCATTGCGATTGACATAATCATAATACTCAAAACGATTACAAATACTAAAAGTTTTTTCTTGATTGATTTCATAAATCTTTCCTCCTAACAAAGTTCTTAGATAAAAATACTTTTTATTAACTTAATTATACAATTGGAAAAATAACGAATGTGAAATATTGACAGTTTGTCATTGACAAAATTGACAACCGGCGGGATTTTATTATATAATATAAAAAAGCTTTATGAGGTTGATTTTATGAATTTTAGTGAGAAACTTGAACAGTATCTTGATGAGCTTAATATTACTGCAAAACAATTAGCAGAAGAGAGCGGACTTTCGGCTTCTGTTATCAGCCGTTATAAAAGCGGCGAGAGAATGCCTAACAAAAGTTCGGTCATTGCAATTTCAAATGCGCTTGAAAAAATTTATCGCGAAAAGGGAATAGACAGTATTAAAAATGAAAATATTACATCAACGCTGTTAAAAATATCTAATTTGCAGCAATATAGCATTAATACTGCTATCAGGAATTTTAATTTATTGATAGACCGTCTTGAAATAAGAATAAATTCGCTTGCTAAAGCTACTAATTATGATTCGTCTTATATTTCCAGAATTCGCAGCGGAAAAAGAGTGCCGAAAAGTCTGAATAGTTTTTTTGTTAATGTTTTAAAGTATATCAGCACAAAATATATTGATAAAGAAAGTATTCTGAATTTATCGGATTTAATTCAATGTGAGCCTAATGAAATTTCAAACAGCATCGATTGTTTTGAAAAATTAAAATTATGGCTTTTTTCTGAAAATGAGCCTGCTGATAATGATGTTAACGGATTTTTAAAAAAATTAGATGAATTTAATTTAAACGATTATATTCGTTCAATTCACTTTGATACTTTAAAAGTACCTAAAGCACCTTTTATTTTGCCGACATCTAAAAACTATTATTCTCTTGAAGAAATGAAACAGGCTGAGCTTGATTTTTTAAAAGCAACTGTTTTGTCAAAATCAAATGACAGAGTTTTTATGTATAGCGAAATGCAAATGGATGATATGGCCAAAGATATAGATTTTTCAAAAAAATGGATGTTTGGCATTGCATTAATGCTAAAAAAGGGTTTGCAATTAGATATGATACATAATCTTGACAGACCTTTTCACGAGATGATGCTGGGACTTGAAAGCTGGATGCCTATTTATATGACAGGACAAATTACACCGTATTATATAAAAAGCAAAAATACAAGCATTTTTAATTGTTTAAATTACTGTTCTGGTGCTGCTGCTCTTTACGGCGAGTGTATCGTCGGGCATCACAAAGATGGAAAGTATTATTTGTCAAAGTCGCAGTCAGAAGTAAAATATTATAGAAAAAAGGCAGATTTTATTTTACAAAAAGCACATCCGCTTATGGATATTTATGATGTATCAAAAAAAGATAGTTATGCTTCATTTATGTTAGAAAATTCATTACTTGATACTGAGAGAAACAATATTTTTACCATTCCGCCGCTTTATACTTTGGAAGATGAAGTGCTTGAGCAGATTTTAAATAATAACAATGTTTCCTTACAAGAGAAGGAAGAAATCAGGAATGAGGTAATAAAAAGCCGCGAGGCAATCGAAAAAATTACTGAGAATAATAACGTAACTGACAGAATAAAGTTAATTTCAGAGGAAGAGTTTGAAAATATGTGTCCTAATCTATCTCTTTCGTCATTGTTTTACGAAAAAGATATAAAGTACACTTACGAGCTGTATAAAAAGCATATTGAGTCGACTCTGCAATATTCAAAAACAAACAAAAACTATTTTGTAATTTTTGATGAGCAAAAAGGTTTTAATAACATTGAAATAAGCGTTTTAAAGGATAAATTGATTGTTATTTCAAAAAATAAAGCACCTGCAATTCATTTTGTGATTAGACATCCGAGGCTTTGTAAAGCAATAAGTAATTTAGTAATACCTGTTATAGAAGAATAAAAAGAGCGCTTTATAAGCGCTCTTTTTCGTATAGCTATGTATAAATTCAAACAAAGGGTTGTATATTTATTCAAAAATGTGTTATAATTAATCTAATTAAAAATGAAAACAGGAAGAGATTATGGAAGAGAGTTTGTTAAAGCGGGTTTCTGACTCGCCGAACGAAATAAAAAAGTTAGATAATTCTCAGGTAAATCAGCTTTGTGAAGAAATAAGAGAAGAATTATTAAATACATTAGCCAAAACAGGCGGACATTTAGCTTCAAATCTCGGTGCTGTTGAGCTTACTGTTGCATTGCACCGAAAATTTAATCTTAATAAAGACAAAATCGTATTTGATGTAGGTCATCAGTGCTATGTACATAAAATGCTTACAGGCAGACTTGAGCGTTTTGATACTTTGCGCCAAAAAGGCGGTATTTCCGGATTTCCGCGACCTGATGAGAGTGAATATGACGCTTTTGCCGCAGGTCATTCAAGCACCAGCGTTTCGGCGGCGTTTGGTATTGCCGAGGCAAAAAGAGAAAAACATGATAACGGCTATGTTGTTGCTGTTGTTGGTGACGGTGCAATTTCGGGTGGGCTTATTTATGAGGGGCTTAACAATGCCGGACGTTCAAAGGACAAGCTTATTGTTATTTTAAATGATAATAAAATGTCTATTTCAAAAAATGTCGGTGCTATGTCGCGCTATTTGGCAAAGGTGCGTTCAAAGCGCAGTTACCATAAATTTAAAGTTCGAACAGAAAAAATCCTCGGTCATATTCCGCTTGTCGGTCATAAATTGGTTCGTGTTGCTATCAGGGTTAAACAGGCGTTTAAAGGAATGTTCTTTAAAAGCACGATTTTTGAGGATTTCGGTTTTACTTATCTCGGCCCGATTGACGGTCACGATATTGAAAAGCTTGAATATATGCTTCAGCTTGCAAAAACAGAGAAAGGCCCTGTTTTACTGCATATCAATACCGTTAAAGGTAAGGGATATTCTTATGCCGAAAAAATTCCTAATATTTATCACGGTGTAAATCCTTTTGATGTTGAAACAGGCGAATCTGCTCCGTCAGGTCCGAATTTTTCTGAAGAATTCGGTAAAGCGCTGGTCGGATTTGCTGAGAATGATAAAAGAATTTGCGCTATTACTGCCGCAATGCGTGACAGTACCGGTCTTACCGAGTTTTCTAAAAAATTCAAGACAAGATTTTATGATGTCGGAATAGCCGAACAGCATGCGGTTACTTTTGCGAGCGGACTTGCAATAAGCGGAATGATACCGATTTTTGCGGTTTATTCAACATTTTTGCAGCGTTCTTATGATATGATTATTCATGATGCAGCCTTGCAGAATTTAAAGGTCATTTTGTGCATTGACCGTGCAGGTATTGTCGGTGCTGACGGCGAAACACATCAGGGTATTTTTGATGTTGCGT
The DNA here is from genome assembly GCA_051877275.1 of Acutalibacteraceae bacterium. GTDB lineage: Bacteria > Bacillota > Clostridia > Oscillospirales > Acutalibacteraceae > RUG11462. The sequence continues at coordinate 3,634 of JBJEIS010000149.1, forward strand.
TTTTAAATTCAATCCCTAATGTTACTGTTTATTCACCGTCTACTTTTGCCGAGCTGCGTTGTGATATGAAACATGCGATATATAACGATACCGGCGTAGTTGCAATCCGTTATCCGAGAGGAAACGAGATTGAAACAGGCATTGAAACCGAGCCGAAAGCTTATTATGTTTTGGGCAATACCGAGTCTGATATTGCTATTGTAACTTACGGCAGAGAGCTTGAGGAAGTTTTAAAAGCAAATGAAAAACTCAATGTAAAGATAATTCATTTTAATAAGATTAAACCTATTGACGAAAACGGCATAAATGAAGCAATGAAATGTAAAAAAGTATACTTCTTTGAGGAAGGTATGCGAGTAGGAAGCTTTTCTGAGCATTTTGTTTCGATGCTTTATCAAAAAGGCTTTGAGGGAAAGATTGATATTACTGCTATTGACGGATTTGTTCCTCATTCTACTGTCAGCGAAGCATTAGCTGATTTGAAATTAGACAGTGAAAGCATTATCAGAAAATTAGAAGGAGAATAAAATAAATTGGCTGAAAGACTTGATGTATATCTTTGTGAAAAGGGACTTGTAGAGTCAAGGGAAAAGGGCAAAGCGCTTATTATGGCAGGCATTGTTTTTGTGAACAACCAGAAGGTTGATAAACCCGGTTTTCAGGTGAAAGAAGAAGCAAATGTTGAGATAAGAGGCGAAACTCTTAAATATGTCAGCCGCGGCGGACTAAAGCTTGAAAAGGCGATGGAGAATTTTCAAATTACGCTGAAAGATAAAATATGCGCAGATATCGGCGCTTCAACAGGCGGTTTTACCGACTGTATGCTTCAAAACGGTGCAAAAAAAGTATATTCAATTGATGTCGGCTATGGTCAGCTTGCATGGAAACTTCGTACAGATGAGCGAGTTGTAAACCTTGAGCGTACAAATTTCAGATATTGCACAAATGAACAGGTACCCGATGAATTGGATTTTGCATCAGTAGACGTTTCTTTTATTTCGCTTACTAAAATTTTACCGGTTATGCAAACGCTGATGAAAAAGAATGCCGAGAGTGTTTGTCTTATTAAACCTCAATTTGAGGCAGGCAAAGAAAAAGTGGGTAAAAAAGGCGTTGTCAGAGAGGCTTCAACTCATTTAGAGGTAGTTAATAAAATTATAGACTTTGCTGTTTCAATAGGATTTTCGGTTGAGAATTTAGAGTTTTCTCCGATAAAAGGTCCTCAGGGAAATATAGAGTATTTAATACATATTAAAAATGATGACAAAGGTGAATTTCGTTCTGAAATCACCGCAGAAGAATTGATAAATCAATCTCATATTGAATTATCATAGCTTGAAAGGTGTAAAGATGAAAGCAGTTATTTTTATCAATCCGGACGGTGTGGATGAAGAAAAATTAGAAGAGATAAAAGCAAGACTTTTATCTCTTGGTATAACACCGCTTATGTTTGAAGACAAAATAGATTTAGATTCCTGTGATTTTGCCGTTGCATTCGGCGGTGACGGAACTATTCTTCATGCTGCCAAAATGATGGTGCCTTTTAATAAAAGCGTTTTGGGCATTAACGGCGGTCATTTGGGATATAACGCGGATATTGAGGTTGATGAACTTCAATTGCTTTCAAAATTGAAAACAAATGATTATTCGATAGATAAAAGAATGATGCTTGAGGTTTCGGTTCAAACAGGAGGTAAAGAGAATAAATATTACTGTATAAATGAAGCAGTTATTTCAAAAGGCGCTGTTTCAAGAATTATTGATATTTCTTTAACTGCAGGCGGTAAAGAGATTATTCATACCTGTTCCGACGGTGTTATTATTTCAACTCCGACAGGTTCAACTGCCTATTCGCTTTCGGCAGGCGGACCTATTTTAGACCCGTCTATAAACAGTATACTTATAACAACAATATGCCCTCATTCTTTTTTCGGACGACCTGTTGTTTTAAGTGAAAATGAGGTTGTAAAAGTAAAGGTGAATAAACGCAGTAAAGAAGAGGCATTTCTCACAATTGACGGTGAAACATCAATAAAGCTATCGGAAAACGATATTGTAACTGTTAAAAAAGCCGAAAATATTGCTGTAAGACTAATCAGAATAAAAAGCGAGAGCTTTATGAATATTTTGCACAATAAACTTTATGAGCGAGGTAATTTGATATGAAACAGTCCAGGCAAAATGCAATTCTGCAGATTGTAAAGGAAAATGTTGTTTCGACACAAGACGAATTAATTTCACTTCTTACAAAGGCAGGATTTAATGTTACTCAGGCAACTGTTTCCAGAGATATTAAAAAGTTAGGGCTTATTAAAACCACAGATAACACCGGTATTCAGAGATACATTGCGCGTATGCCTCAAAAGAAGGAAAATGCTAACCATGATTACATTTTTTCAGGAAGTGTGATTTCTGTTGATTATGCGGTTAATGATATTGTAATTAAATGTTATCCGGGTATGGCAAATGCCGCTTGTACTGTGTTGGATAATATGGATTTTCCTGAGGTTGTCGGCACACTTGCAGGTGATGATACAATTTTGGTTATCGCAAAAAGTGAAAGAGAAGCGGAAATTCTTTATAAAAAAATCAATTTATTAAAGTAACAGAGGTAGTTTTAAATGCTTGAATCATTGCATATTGAAAATATTGCCGTTATCGAAAAAACAGATGTTGATTTTTCAAGCGGTTTTACTGCGCTGACTGGTGAAACAGGCGCAGGTAAGTCAATAATAATAGATTCTATCAATGCGGTTTTGGGTGAGCGTACTTCAAAAGAACTCATCAGAAACGGCTGTGATAAAGCGAGCGTTACTGCAATTTTTAACAGTATCTCAAAAGAAGTAAAATCCAAACTTTCGGATTTCGGAATTGAAGTATCCGATGAAAGTCTTATTATAAAAAGGACGCTTACCGATTCAAAGAGTTCTTGTAAAATAAACGGGCAGAATGCACCGGCTTTTGTGTTAAAAGAAATTGCGCCGTTTCTTATTAATATTCACGGTCAGCATGATTCTCAAACGCTTTTAAATCCTGATATGCATTATATTTACATAGATTTGCTTGCGAAAAACGAGGCGGTTTTAAATGAGTATAAAACTGCTTTTTCAGCAATGCTCAAAACCAGAAAAACCGTTAAGCAATTTGAGAATAATAAGCAGGAAAACGAGCGTAAAAAAGAGATTTTAAGTTATCAGATTAATGAGCTTGAAGCTGCGGGTATTTCTGCCGGAGAAATAGAAAAGCTTAAGAACCGTCGAGAAGAAATTTTAAATTCCAAAAAAATTGCAGATTCATTGCAAATTGCCGATCAGAGCCTTTCAGGTGATGAAGAAGAACAGCCGGGAGCTTATGAATTAATCGAAAAAGCTTCGCAAGAGCTAATGAAAATTGCTTCGTTTTCAGAGGAGTATTCGTCAGCAGCGGATAAAATAGAGAATTTGAAATATGAGCTCGAAGATTTAAAGGCTAATGTAGAAAATTTTATTGATAATGCTTATGTTGATGAAAATGAATTGGAAACAGTAGAGCTTAGGCTTGATACTTACTATTCTTTTAAATCAAAATACGGTGAAACAGAAGAAGAAATGCTTGAGTTTTTAAATAAAGCTAAGCAAGAGTTATTCGAACTTGAAAATGCTGAGGAAACTGCGATTGAGGAGCAGCTTTTGTTACCAAAACAAATTGAAGAAGTTAAGGAAAAAGGCGCCGCATTAACCGAGAGCCGCAGAAAAGCAGCTGATTTGTTTGAAAAAGGTGTAAAAAAGCAGCTTGAATTTCTTGATATGCCTAATGTAAATATTGCAGTTGATATTCAAAAATGCGCTTATTCAACACTCGGTGCAGATAAAATTGAATTTTTAATTTCAACCAATCCGGGCGAGCCGTTAAAACCGCTTTCAAAAATCGCTTCGGGCGGTGAAATGTCAAGAATAATGCTCAGCATAAAAAATGTGCTTTCTGATGCAGATATTGTGCCGACGCTTATTTTTGATGAAATTGATACAGGTATTTCAGGCAATGCCGCCGCAAAGGTCGCCGACAGGTTGAAAGCTGTTTCAAAAGGCAAACAGGTTATCTGCGTAACGCATTTAGCGCAGATTGCCGCAAAGGCAGATACCCAGCTTAAAATTGAGAAAAACATTGAAAACGACCGAGCAGTTACTACTGTAACAACGCTTGATTATGAAGGCAGAAAGAATGAGCTTGCGCGTATAATAGGCTCAAGCATTACCGACGCATCATTAGCAGCAGCCGAAGAGATGCTGAATAATTAAATTCTTGACACATGCGTTAATATGTGTTAAACTATCTTCATATTCTAAAGACTTTGATAAGATGAAGTAGGATAAATGTTTCTTTTTAGAGAGCTTTCGGTCGGTGTGAGAAAGCAAGGACTTTATCTGAAGTTACCTCTTTGAGTTTGTTTCTTGAAATAAAAGTAGGGGAATACGGGTTTCGCCCGTTAAAGCGAATGAGTATTAGTTGTACTCTCAAAGGTCAGCGCAGTGATGTGCTGATAAAATTAAGGTGGTACCGCGGAATAATTTTCGCCCTTTATCTAATTAAAGATAAAGGGCGTTTTTATTTGAGTATTAAGAAAAGGTGAGTTTTTTGAAAAAAACAGCGATAATATATTATTCTGTTCATCATAACAATACAGAAAAATTAGTTAATTCAACAAAGAATGCAGATATTTATAATATTAATGATATTAAGGATATCAATTTTTCTCAATATGATTTGGTTGGATTTGCTTCCGGAATATATATGGGAAAGTTTCATAATAGTATTACTGATTTTATTAAAAAACATCTTAATGAATTAAAAGACGTTTTTTTGGTATATACAAGTGGCAGTAATAACGAAAAATACGGTGTTAATTTAAAAAAGGAACTTGAAAATTCAGGACTTAATGTTTTAGGTGTTTATTCCTGCAAAGGCTTTGATACTTACGGACCTTTTAAGCTAATAGGCGGTATATCAAAAAATCACCCTGACCAAACTGATATGGATAAATTTAAAAAATTCATTGATAAATTAAGTTAAAAAAGATATAAAGGAGAAAAGAAAATGGAAATTTACGAAGAATTGGTTGCCCGCGGACTTATTGCACAAGTAACCGATGAAGATGAAATCAGAGATTTAATCAATAACGGAAAGGCTACATTTTATATTGGTTTTGACCCGACAGCTGATAGTCTTCATGTAGGTCATTTTATGGCGCTTTGCCTTATGAAAAGACTTCAGATGGCAGGCAATAAGCCTATTGCCCTTATCGGCGGCGGTACAGGTATGATTGGTGATCCTTCCGGCAGAACCGATATGAGAAAAATGCTTACTAAAGAGGATATTGACCATAATATAGCTTGTTTCAAAAAACAGATGGAAAGATTTATTGATTTTTCTGACGGAAAAGCACTTCTTGTAAATAATGCCGATTGGCTTTCAGACCTTAAATATATTGATGTGCTTCGTGATGTCGGTGCCTGCTTCTCTGTAAACAATATGCTTCGTGCTGAATGTTACAAGCAGAGAATGGAAAAAGGTTTGAGCTTTTTAGAGTTTAACTATATGATTATGCAGTCTTATGACTTTTATCATCTATATAAAGAATATGGCTGTAATATGGAGTTCGGCGGTGACGACCAGTGGTCAAATATGCTCGGCGGTACTGAGCTTATCCGTAAAAAACTCGGTAAAGACGCTTACGCTATGACAATTACCTTGCTTCTTAATTCTGAGGGTAAGAAAATGGGCAAAACTTCATCGGGCGCCGTATGGCTTGACCCTGAAAAGACTTCGCCTTATGACTTCTATCAGTATTGGAGAAATGTTGAGGACGCCGATGTTTTAAAATGTATCAGAATGTTGACATTTTTACCGCTTGAAGAAATTGATAAAATGGATAAGTGGGAGGGCGCTCAGCTTAACACAGCTAAAGAAATTTTAGCTTTTGAGCTTACAAAACTCGTTCACGGAGAAGAAGAGGCAATCAAGGCGCAGACTGCGGCAAAAGCACTTTTCGGCGGCGGTGCTGATAACAGCAATATGCCGACATTTGAATTATCAAAAGATTTGTTTGCAGACGGTAAAATGACTGTTATTGACCTGCTTTGCAATACAAAGCTTACTCCGTCAAAGGGTGAGGCAAGACGCCTTGTGCAGCAAGGCGGCGTTTCGGTTGATGAAGTTAAGAAAACCGATATTGTTGACGCTGTAACGCTTGAAGACTTT
>JBJEIS010000150.1:0-2359 GCA_051877275.1 Acutalibacteraceae bacterium
TTTATAGTGGCTTTTTTGGAAACAATGTAGATTCCCTCATCCGAAACGGTGAATTTCTCTGCAAAATCCTCAGCCACAACATAAGCCGATGTTTCGGTATCATATGAAACAGCGGTATTATCGCTCGTATCGGTTATCAGAACCTTGCCGTTTTCATCATATTTAATATAGAAGGTGCTGAATGAAATAATGATTCCGTTTTCATCACAGTTAATCCCGCCAGTCTTTGAGTCATAGGTTGAATATCCGCTTGAGTCCGTAAATGCCTCGCAAATGTCAATTTCACCGCAGTAAGGCCAGGTATTTTTGTCGCCTGCGTTGCGGAATAGCGAAGCGTCTGAACTCATATCAGCGTTTCCGTAGGTCCAAAATCCGTTCCAAAGCCCCTGCGAATACTTCGGGTCTTGCTGAATGTTTCCGTCTTTGTCATATACGGGATTGCCGTTTTCATCTTCAAGCGCCTTGCCGTTTACAGTATAGATTCTTGCTTCCATCATGCCGAATCGGAATGTTTGAAAATGAGATTTTCCTGTTTCGGTGTCAAAATAACTTGAACGCAGACCGTCTGCTGTCCATTTGTAGGTTTTTCCGGTGACAGGATCGGTATACCCCGTTTCTTCTCTCTGACCGCGAATATGCAAAACGCCGTCTTCAGTCCACGAGTTTCGTCCGTCCTCGATGACATAGTGCTGCAACTGACCGTTACGGCTAACCGGCATATCATTAGCATAACGCTCATGCGACCATTTTGCAGTTGCGCGCACTTCGGCAGAAGTCGGATTACCCTCCGAATCGAAGCCGTTTGTCGTAACAAGCGCTTCTTTTTCTGCACCGCAGCCGATATCACCGCCAAATTCGTCGTTCCATACGAGCTTCAGCGAATTTCTTATTGCTTCAACAGAGCCTATTTCCGCAGCCTGCGGATTAGGATTTTCAATATTTGCCGCAGTTGTAACATCAGCTTCAGAACTTATCAAAGATACACTGCAAAGCGAAGATATCATCACAACAGCCATAATAATTGCTAAAAGTTTCTTCATAAAATTCATCCCTAAACACTTAAAAGTTTTGTAATTTACATTTTTATTATATATACATACAAAATCACTTTCAATATCAAAATCAGACTAAATACATTGCAATTATCGGAATTGTGTAGTATAATATGATAAAAAAATAAAAAGGAATCGAATAAATATGGAATTCAATGACAAATGCAGTCCGGCTTTTGTTCAAGATGATCTTATAGTGCAGTACTATGTTTTCAGAGAAGATGTTAACGAGGAAAAATATAGTTCATTTTCTCAAAACTTCTATTTAATGTTTTATAATATTTACGGTATATCAAAAATCATTGTTAATGATGAGACCATTGAACTTAAACCGGGTGAAATATTCTTGGCAAACCGCGGTACAATTGTAAAAATAGCTAATTTAACCAAAGAAAAAAAGTCTCTCTCTGCCTTTTTTCTTCCCTCTGCCTTAAAAGATACCGAAAATGATTTTTTAAGAGTTTTTTATGAAAACAAATACATTGTATTCAATATAGAAAAATTCGACCGCAAGCTTTGTATCAGCGCTATACAATCTTTATATCATTGCATTCTTGAAAACAGAAGCCGTTTTGAATTTATACTGAGATTACAAATAATTATCTCAGAACTAAATTTTGCTTATGATAAAATCATCGGCCGTAAACCACAAATTAAAGATAATCTTACGGTAACGGTAATTAATTATATTGAGAATCATTATACCGAAAATATTACGCTTAAAACATTGGAGGATAAATTTTTCATATCTGATAAAACAATCAACAGAATGTGTAAAATAATGCGAGGTCAGACCTTTCATAATTTATTAAATTCTTTGCGTTTAAGAGAAGCAGAAAATTTTATGAAAACAAATAAAAAGTCACTTGCTAAAGTTGCTGAATTAAGCGGATTTCATTCATACTCAAGCTTTTTCAGAGCATATAAAGCAAAATACGGTATAGCTCCGGTTACTAATAAAAAACCTAAACAGTATACTTGGCCTATGGATAACTAACTGAATATATAAATGCAAAAAGCAGTTACCTTTTTAGTAACTGCTTTTTGTAAAGAAAATTATGAAAAAACTAATAGCTTATTTAGTTGTAGGCTTTACCCTCTGCCCATGCGTTTACCATCGCCTGTTGAGCTTCGGTTAATTCACTGAAGTTTGCAGTATCATTCTGCATAGCAAGTGCAACAGTTTTTAGCGAACGGGTATTGTTTAAAACATCATTGCTTGCATAATCAGCGTAGGTTATTGTTACCTTATTGTCTTTATCTGTAACTTTTACATAGCCTCTGCCTACAAAATCTCTTGTAATATT
>JBJEIS010000151.1:0-9770 GCA_051877275.1 Acutalibacteraceae bacterium
TGCCTTTCCGTGAATTTTAACCAAGGTCGGCATAATTTCTTCCCTAAATTCAGAATAGCAGTCAGGGCAGCCCATTTTTCCGCTGTCGATTATTTCACTAAATGATGTATTACAGCTTTTACATCTTTTTGTATTGTTTTGGAGTTTTGTATTGCTGTTAAAAAATGAATTCCAAAAATTTGAGGCATCTTCAAACAGATTAAAACCTCCAAGACCGAGTTCAGCTGCACACTGAGGACATAAGTAGTGTTCTTTTGTAACACCGTTTACAGTTCTTTTAATATGTGTTGTAGCAACCCTTTTTAAACAATTTTCACACAACATAAATATCACTCCTTAAATACAAGCAACAAGCATATTCTTAAAAATGGACGCTCTTAGCGTATTTCTTATTATAGGCGGAATGCTTGCATAACATTTGTCGGAAACTGCCGTTGAAATCAAAACATTTTGTTCAGCGGTAATAATATTCTGTTCAAAAAGATTTTCAAGAATAATTCTCGCTGAATTAACGCTTATTTCATCTCCGATTGAATTTACTATATGCATAATAGCGCTTGAACGGTCAAGACTTATACGCTTTATCTTAATATATCCACCGCCGCCTCTTCGGCTTTCAACAATAAATCCGTTTTCAGGTGTAAATCTTGATGATAAAACATAATTTATCTGGCTTGGTACGCAACCAAGCATATTAGCAAATTCATTTCTCTTAATTTCGGTAGCGCCTGATTCAGACTCCGCCAGCATATCTAAAATCGTTTGACTTATTAAATCACTTAATCTCATATTGAAAACCTCACTTTGACTTTCTCTGACCTTATGATACATCAATGGTCAGGAAAAGTCAATATATTTTTTAAAAATAATTTCATATTTACAAAAAATTAATATTTTCAAAATATTTTTGTCTAATAGTAGCAATTTTTTCTGTCTGTCATAAACTATTAGTGAAGGCGGAAAGGAGGAAATGACTCGTGGGCTGTTTCAATTTTGGTAACAACGGCTGCTGCGAATGGATTATCATTCTTTTAATAATCTTCGTATGCTGCGGTAACAACAACGGTTGCGGATGCAACAGCGCTTGCTAGTATTTTGAATACTGAAAGCCAAAAGGTCGTCGTTTAAGACGGCCTTTTTCAGTTGCTTGTCATATAATAAAAATTTAATGCATAGAATTTTATAAATAATTCTAAGCGGAGGATTTTAATATGGAAAACAACAAAATTTACAAAGATATTGCTACCAGAACCAACGGCGACATTTATATAGGCGTTGTTGGTCCGGTAAGAACCGGAAAATCTACTTTTATTAAAAAATTTATGGATAATTTAGTTATTCCTAATATAAAAGATGATTTTCAAAGAGAAAGAGCAAATGATGAATTGCCTCAATCTGCAGCAGGCAGAACGATTATGACAACTGAACCTAAATTCATTCCCGAAGACGCCATTAATATTTCACTTGATAAAAATGCAAATTTTAATGTAAGAATGATTGATTGCGTAGGCTACATAGTTCCAAGTGCCATAGGATATATCGAAGATGAAAATCCGCGAATGGTGATGACGCCTTGGTACGAAGAACCTATTCCTTTTAATATGGCAGCTGAAATTGGCACTAAAAAAGTAATTACCGAACATTCAACAATAGGTCTTGTTATTACAACAGACGGCTCTATCAGCGATATTGAACGTGATGAATACAAAGAAGCTGAAGAACGCGTAATAAACGAATTAAAAGAAATAAACAAGCCTTTTATAGTTTTAATGAACTGTATGTATCCTGAAAGTGAAAATTCAAAAGCATTATGTACAGAGCTTTCGGAAAAATATTCAGTACCTGTATTGCCGGTAAATTGTCTTGACCTTGACGAGCAAAAAATAAAAGAAATAATTTCAAAAATACTCTTCTGCTTCCCTGTTAAAGAAATTAGATTTGATATTCCAAAATGGATTAATTCACTCTCTAAAGATGATAAAATAAAATCCGAAATTTTTTCTACAATTTCAGAAAAAACCTCACAAATAGAAAAAATCAGCGATTGCGATGCTTTAAGTGAAAAAATATGTGAATGTGAAATGATTGACAACGCTATGCTTTCGGATATTGATTTAGGAAACGGAAGTATTAACATTAAAGTTGTTCTAAATAATAATTTATTCTATGATGTCATTTCCGAAAAATCGGGTATGACTGTTAAAAACGACAGAGAATTAATTGATATAATGTGTTCATTGGCGGCTACAAAAAAACATTATGACAGAATCAAAGACGCACTTGAACAAGTCGAAGCAACAGGCTACGGTATTGTTATGCCAACGCTTGAAGAGCTAAAACTTGAGGCTCCGGAAATTATGAAACAAGGCGGCAGATACGGAGTAAGACTAAAAGCAAGCGCCCCTTCAATTCATTTAATGAAAGCAAATATTTCTACCGAAGTAAGCCCTATTGTCGGAAGTGAAAAGCAATCAGAGGATTTAGTTATGTCTCTCATGAGTGAATTTGATGAAGATCCGCTTAAAATTTGGGATTCCAATATATTCGGCAAATCACTTAATGAGCTTGTAAACGAAGGTTTGCATTCAAAGCTTTCTCGTTTGCCTGATGAAGCAAGACTCAGATTATCTCAAACTCTCGAGCGCTTGATAAACGAAGGTTGCAGCGGTCTTATATGCATTATTTTATAATATTAATCAATTGTTTACTTATAAATTAATAAAAACACTTGCATTTTAATGCAATATAGTATAAAATAGACTAGAAAATTAATAAATAGGAGAAAACAAAATGAATTTTAATTTACTTGCTGCTCAAGCACAAACCACCGCAAACGCCGGTTCTCAATCAATCATTCTTATTATTTACATTGTAGTAATCATAGCTGCTTTGTACTTCTTTATGATTAGACCTAATAAGAAGAAACAGAAAAAAGAAGACGAAATGAGAAACAGTATCGAAGTAGGAAATGAAATTCTTACTATCGGCGGTATTTTTGGCAAAGTTGTTGCTGTTAAAGAGGATTCTTTTATTGTTGAATCCGGTCCTGAACGTTCAAAAATTAGAATCGCAAAATGGGCAATTCAGCAAAACTTCTCTGCAAAAGAAGCTGAACCGAAAGAAACTATAAAAGCTAAAAAAGAAAAGAAAGACAAGAAAAACAGAGGCGAAGAGTAAGTTTTCAGTTCTAAAATCAATCACTCCTGAATACCTTTTATAAAAAGGATTAGGAGTGATTTTTTTGTTTTCAGCAAAAGCATCAAAAAATTATATGATTAAACCTCTTTTAATAGGATTAATTGTTTCTGTAGTTTCATCTCTTATTATTGTTGCTATATGTGCAATTGCCTCAACAAATCTTTCGGTATCAGACGAAGCAATTTTAATTATGGCCCTTGTAAGCATGTCACTTGGCGCATTTATAGGAGGAATATCTGCCGCAAAAATGCTTAAAGAAAAAGGTTTTCTTATAGGTGCATTAAACGGTGCCGCTTTTTTCCTTTTGACCACGATAATAGCATTTATTGTTAATCAAAATGCAATAACAATGATTTCATTGATTAAACTTCTTGTATTTACGCTCGCTTCATTGGTTGGAGGAGTTATAGGGGTAAATATAACTCATAAAAGAAGTTTTTAATGAAAAGACTTTTTGCTCTTATTCTAATGCTTCTATTGCTTTCCTCTTGTACTTTTCATATGAATACCAAAAAAGTGTCGGAAGAAACAACAAAAAGCGCCTTCGAATCATCAACTATAAAGGGTGTATGGATAAGTTGTTACGAGTTAAACTTTAGCGACAAATCAGAGATTAACTTTGTAAAACAGATTGACAAAATGTTTTGTGATATCAAACACAAAGGCTTTAACACAGTTTTTGTCCATATCAGAAGCCATTGCGACGCATTTTATAAATCAAAATACTATCCCTTTTCGTCCTTCGTTTCAGGTAAACAAGGAGTTGACCCCGGATATGATCCGCTTGAAATAATGTGTTATTTTGCAAAGCTGTATTCTCTTAAAATTCATGCATGGATTAATCCATTTAGAATTTTAAGCGATGATAATGTTGATTCACTTTCTGAAAACAATCCCGCAAAACAGCTGATTATAAGCAAAAGCAATAAAGTAAAATTTGTATCCGGCGGTTATTATTTCAACCCTGCTTACAAGTCAGTCAGAACACTTATTATCAACGGAATAAAAGAAATATTGGAAAATTATAATATTGACGGCATACACTTTGACGATTATTTTTATCCTACAACAGATAAATCATTTGATAAAGCTGAATATGAGAAATCAAACACTTCCCTATCACTTTATGATTGGCGCAGAGAGAATATTAACAAGCTTGTTAAACAGGTTTATAAAACTGTAAAAAAATCAGGTAAAATCTTCGGTATAAGTCCTCATTGCAGTTTTTACTATAATTACAACACTCAATATGCTGATATTGAAAAATGGTGTAAACAACAAAATTATATTGATTATATCGCTCCACAGATATATTTTGGATTTGAAACCAATGAAAAAACAGAAGAAAGTCAGCCGTTATCATTTAAGGAATGTTTTCAATACTGGAAAAAACATTCCTATAACAAGCCGATGTATATTGGCTTAGCATTATACAAATGCGGTGATGAAGACGGAGAATGGAAAACTAAATCCGATATAATTTCAAGACAAATTAAATATTTAATTGAAAATAATGCAGACGGATATATTGTTTTTTCATACTCATATTTTGATAAAAACAAAACTGAAATTTCAAATGCGGTAAAAATAATAAAAGCTTCTTAAAGCAATGCTTTAAGAAGCTTTTTTCTTGTAAAAAACTTTTTCTCCAAATGAGAATCTTCCGAGACCTAACATATAAGCAAACATACAAACAAGCGGAATTACAACCAGCGTCGCAAGAGAAGCAAAAATACTTGAATATGAAATCTCAGCGAGTGTAAAGTCAACAGGCATTATCGAATATAAATAAGGAAAGAAAAATGAATTAATAATTTTAAAATAATTAACAAACACAGGAAAAATATTAAACATTTTAAATATTAACAACAAAATACCTGATAAAATGAATGGTGAATTAGCCAAAAGTCCAGCATACAATCCTTTTAAAGGCGAATATTTTTTCTGCCCTACATTAACAAGCGGAGCGTCCATATCTCCAAAACGGTGGCATACAGGATAAACGAATGAAACTATTCCGATTATACAGGCAATCTGAATCAAAGTTCTGATAATCTGACTGCCGCTTGAAGAAATGCCGAATGCTGATAAAATAAAGCAGCAAATATCAAGTCCAAGAATTCTTGCGAATATTTTAAAACAAAATTTCGAAAAAGTATTGTTATACATAATATTTTCCTTCCTTAATTTTCTCTGTTTGCAAGTAAATCAGCAAGTTCAGCCAAATCACTGCATTCTTCTGAAATTTTTAAAATATTCCCCTTTGCACTTTCAGTTAATTCGTTAACAAGACTTTGCGATTTTTGAAGTCCAATCAATGATACATAAGTATTCTTATTCATTTGTTCGTCAGAACCGATAGGCTTTCCAAGACTTTCTTGTGTACCGATAACATCAAGAATATCATCACGAATTTGAAACGCCTTGCCTATATCAATACAATACTGTTCCATCAATTGCGTGGTTTTTTCATCAGCGCCGGCCAAGACACACGCAACCGAAGCATTAACTTTTAGTAGAGCAACAGTTTTACCAGTCTGAATTTTCTCTAACTCATCAATACTGATTTCTTTTCCTTGCGTATCTAAATCCAGCACCTGACCGCCTATCATTTTGCACATTCCTGCGGCATCAGCAAGATATTTTACCGCTTTCAAAGCAGCTTTAGAATTAATATTCTCACCGGTATCTGATGCAGCCTCAAAAGCCAATGTAAGCAATGCGTCACCCGCTAACAAAGCATTTGCCTCACCGAAAACCTTATGATTAGAAGGCTTTCCTCTTCGCATATCATCATCGTCCATACAAGGTAAATCATCATGAATCAAAGAATATGTATGAATCATCTCAACAGCAGCTGCAAAATTAAGAATTTCATCAGGATTTTTTCCTAAAACTCTGTAAAATTCAAGCATCAAACAAGGTCTTATTCTTTTACCTCCGGCTTCCAAAGAATATTTCATTGCATCCTTAAGAACCTTCGGTGAATTATGCTTATCAACATATTCATCAAGAAAGCTTTCTATTCTGCTTTTATATTCAAAAATTTTATTTTCACTCATTCTGCTTCCTCGACTTCACTAATTTTTTGTATTTTAAGCTCAGCTTCTTTTAACTTTTTTGAACAAAAATCAGCTAATTTTGTTCCCTTTTCATAGTATTTCATTGACTCTTCAAGTCCTAAATTTCCGCTTTCAAGTGCGACTGTGATTTTTTCAAGCTCTTTTATTGCCTGTTCAAAAGTAATTTCACTCATATTTTTCTCCTAATCAACAATTTCGGCGTTTCGAACACCGTCAGAAAAATTTAATTTAATCTTATCACCGATAGTCAAATCATTTTTTGAAGAAATGATTTTTTCATCTTTATAAACTACCGAATAACCACGTAATAATACATTAGTAGGGCTTAAAGAATTTAATTTTGACGCCGCTTTTAAAAAAGATGCATTTGAATCTGCATATACCTTTTCAAAAGCTTTATTCATACGGTTTTCTATCAAATCAACCGATTGACTTTTAACAGTAATATTAAAATAAGGGTTCTTCATACACTGCTTATTCAATAAAGCCTCAAGTTTTAATGAATTTTGCTCAAAAGTACGCTTTAATGCGGTTATTAAATTTGATTTTACCCTGCCAAGTCTTAAAACAAGCTCTTCTCTATCAGGAACCGCAAGTTCAGCGGCTGCTGACGGTGTAGGAGCTCTTTTATCAGCAACGTAATCACATATAGTAAAATCCGTTTCGTGCCCTACCGCAGAAATAACAGGAATTTTTGAATCAAAAATCTCTCTTGCCAAAGCTTCATCATTAAACGCCCATAAGTCTTCAATAGAGCCTCCGCCGCGGCCGATAATTATAACATCAGCGCAATTCTTTAGGTTTACTTCCTTCACAGCCTCAATCAGTTGCGGCGCTGCAAGCTCACCCTGTACCTGAACAGGACACATAATGACCTCAACAGCAGGAAAACGACGTTTTAAAATATTAAAAATATCTTGCACAGCCGCACCTGTTGGACTTGTTATAACAGCAACCCTTGAAGGAATTCTTGGTATAGGTTTTTTGAATTTTGAATCAAACAAGCCCTCTTTTTCAAGCTTGTCTTTTAACTGTTCATAAGCTAATTGCAAATCCCCGAGTCCTGCCTGACGCATAGCAGTGATATAAAACTGATATGTTCCGTCACGCTCATATAATGAAACTCTGCCTCTGGCAACAATTTTCATTCCGCTTTTAGGCTCCATTTTAAGCGCTGAAGCATATTGTCTGAACATTACAGCCTTAATTACACCTGTTTCATCTTTAATAGACATATATAAGTGACCCGATTTATAATGATTGGTGAAGTTAGAAATTTCACCGGTAATATAAATATCATTTAAAACCGTACTGCTATCAAGAAGAGATTTAACATACATATTAAGTTGTGTAACGGTTAAAACCTTTTTATTTTCCATTGGTTACACCTTCATTGCATTTTAAATAAGAATATATTGCAATTCCCGCTGCATTATCCGAAGAATACTGCGGTTCACAAAAAATTCCACCCGTTTCACCGATACGTTCTTTAATCAAAGAATTACTCATTACTCCTCCAGCATAAACAAAAGGAATATCACCGTATTTCTCTTTTAATAAAGAAGTCATTTTTTCAATAGTTGTACATATAAATTCAATTGTATATCTTGCAATATTCTCTTTACTCTCGCCTTTTGAAAAAAGCTCTTTAAACTTATTTTCAACACCCGAAATGCTACAATTCAAACCGTTTAAAACAGGTTTTGGTTTAATTGGGCTTACACCTTTTTGCGCAAGCAAATCAAGCTCAGCACCTGCCGGAAACCTGAGTCCGAGCATAACCCCGGCTCTGTCAATCGCCTGACCGGCTTTTAAATCCATCGACTGCGCTACTAACTCACAGTTTATAATATTTTCTTTATCGGGATTAACAAGCAATGCCTCTGTTGTTCCACCGGAAACGTGAAAAGCAATAAACTGACGATTAATTAAATCAAGTCTGTTACAGCTAAAAAGTGCCGATAAAATATGACCTACCTGATGAGAGGTTTTATACAACGGTGCATTATGAGAAAATGCAATCGAGCTTGCACTTGAAACACCGGCTAAAAAAACAGGCATATAAGAATTTTCAATATTTCTCGGCTTGTCTGATACTGCAACTGCAGAAATTTTTATTTCAGAAAACGGAGAAAAGGCCGCTCCCGAAACCTCCGGAAGCTGCCTTAAATGTTCAAGCAATGCTTTTGATTGCATAAGTCCCTTTTCCCCTTCCATGACTGGAAGAAGCTTTTTTCGGCTTATCATTTTTTTATTCTCACTATCATACACAGCAACACTTGTGGTATAGTTGCTTGTATCAAAACCAACAAACAAGCTCATATTTTTATAATGATTTTGAAACTGTGCCCAAAACGCCGTTTACAAACTTTTTGTCATCATCAGACGCATATTTTTTACAAAGTTCAACCGCCTCATTGATGGCGACGCCTGTCGGAACAGTATCATCAAACAGCATTTCGAAAATACCTATTCTCAAAATACAAAGAGTTACTCTTGGAATACGGTTAATTTTCCAGCCAATGCTGTTTTTTTCGATTAATTCATCAATCTGATCAAGCTTTTCAAAAATACCTTTTACTTCATTTTCAACATATTCGCTGACCTTTTCACCGCGAAGGCTTTTGGCTGCTTCAATAATTTCTTCTAAAGGTTCTTCATGAAAAGTCTTTTCAAATGTAAGTATTAAAATTTCTTCTCTTTGCTCACTTCTTGTCATTTAAATAAAAATCCGCCTTTATTTTTCTTCTGTCTTTTTAAGCTCAACTTCACAAATATGAACATTAATTTTATTTACAACAGTATTAGTCATATTCTGAACTGCTTCTTTAATATTCTTTTGAACTTTTGTAGCGACTTCAGTTAATTTAACGCCTTCATTTACTTTCAAGTAAATATCAATTATAAACTGACCGTCTTTAACAACGCAAATAACAGGCTTTAAAACCTGACGAGATTTTAAAATTGTTTTAATATCCTGCGGACGAGAAACCGCACCTGCTATTCCTGTAACATCAGTAGCCGCTGTCAAAGCTATTTTCTCAACCACTTCAGGAGAGATAACGATATTACCCGAAGAATTTTTATTGATTTCCATTTATATTCATCCTCCAAACGAAAATATTATTTCTTGTTAAACATATTATAACAAGAAATTGAAATAATAACAACTATTTTATTTCAATTATTTTAATATTTTCGCAGGAAATATCGCAATTTGATAAAACTATATCCTGTATTTGTGCAGTTTGATTAGCCGCAAGCCCGCTTTTATCGGTTTTTACGACGCATGAAATTGATTTATCCGAAAGTACTGCAACACAATCTTCAAAGCCTTTTGCTTTAATTAAGCTCTCAATAGAATTTTCTTTTTCGCTTAATGTAGTATAATATGCTATTTTTTCAGATGCAATAAGTTTTGCCTCTTCGGTGGATTTTACATTATTTAAAATTTCTTTCATTTCTTCAATTGATTTTTCTCTTTCCTCT
>JBJEIS010000152.1:0-9754 GCA_051877275.1 Acutalibacteraceae bacterium
TATTGATATTACTAACATTAGCATTAGTCTTGTTTAATTGTGTTTTATCAGCTTTTTTATCTACATACTCTTTCAAATTGGTGCAGTCATAAGGATAGTAAGAAACAACCTCGCCATCTTCAATACAAACTTTTGCAATTGCATATTTAAAGAAGTTGGTAGAATCAAGAACAAGAGCTTGTTCAGAAGTAGCAATAAACCAGTAGTCTTTGCTCGTCATATCTTTTACAAGATAAATAATATCAGTTGTCTTTGTCAAATCCAATGCACAAGAGCGTGTTTCTCTTGTTGTTTGATTAATAATATAGTCTATACTGAATTTATCATCAGAATAGTACATATTATAGACAATAGGAATATTCTGAAGTTTCCCAATCTCCGAAGTATGATACTCAATCACTTCACCCTGCTTATCAAGGCCCGACTTCATCTCGTCATACTTTTCGTTAACCTCTCTTAAAAGTCCGTAGGTAGTTTTTTTCGCTGACAAAATTGCTTCGCGCTTGCTCCTAAAATAGATAAATGCAACATAAGTGCTGCCCTCAACCGAACTGTTTGTAGCTTCATCAAGCAGCTCTTCAACAAGATGAATTTCAACCTGACCGCCCTCGCCGGTGATTTCAGTTCCGAGCAGAAAAGAAACAACCCTGTTTTCTTCATCAACAGTCATTTCGGCAGTTTCTTCCGTTGTAATAATCGGTGTACCGCCGCCGAGCACAAATTCTAAAAAGTATCTTGCCGCGTCACTCCAAATCTCGCTAACATCAAAATCCAGCCTGCAAACTTTATTTTCGCCCTGCACACCGGCTAATTGAGGACGGCGAGAACCGTTACAGGTAACTTTTCCGTCCGCTGACACTTTGAATTTGATAACTCTTTCAATTGCCATAAAAATCAATCCTTTCTTTTATATTTAAAGCCGTAAGAGTTTTATCCCTTACGGCTTTTTTTGTAATTCCAATAAGCAAGAATATCATCATCTGTATTTGATATAATGTAGTTTATGTTATTTTTTAAATACTCCTCTTTTTGAGCTGATGACAAGTCATTGAAATATACATCTTTTGTTCCGTCATTGTTTATATCAATTTTTCTACCACTCGCAAGAACCCATAATTTAAGTCTGTTCTTTTGCCCATCTGAAGTATTTAATTGATTAATCAATTCAAGCTGTTTAGCTTTGCCGGCCTGTTCAGCATGTCCGGCAATATTAACTTCAAGTTCGCTTTTACCTGACTTTTTAGCTTTTGCTTTTTCTTTTTCGGCTTCTTTTTTCTTTTTGTTGTTATAATAATTTAATTCAGTCTTAAATCTAATATAATTTTCAATATCAATAAAACCGCTTTCATCAAACTCGATACCTGTTTTATATCCTACATAGCTTGTATCGTCTTCAACTTCAAGACCTGCCGAAGCCTTAACAACCTGATCAATTACGGATTGTGCTTGTATTCGCTTATTTTGAGGATAAGAAATAACATTTACCTTTTCTTCAAGCTCCTTTCTGTATCCGGCGCTGTATTCTGATTTTTCTTTAGTAATAATATCTTCTTTGAGCATTTTCAGAATATCCGAATTATTTTTGTTAATATATGCTTTCTGCTCTTTAGCAGGCAGATCATCAAAATTAGTATCGGTTCTGCCGTCATTATCGGTATCAATCTTTTTACTGCCCATAATGTTAAGCGCTTGCATAAGTGTTTTAACGTCAGCCGATATATTGCTGTTTTCAATAGCATTATTTTTTTCCTCAGCAGAAACACTGCCGTCACCGTCGGTATCAGCAAATTCAGGCTTAATAATGTTCATTGCCTTAATAAAATCAGCTGGTTTCATCATACCTGCTTTTTCATATTCTGCAATATCTGAATCAAAATTATTTGTCTGTGCAGCATAATATTCAGCTAAATCATTGTATATCTCTGTTTTAGTTGTTTTAAGCTGCTTTACTTTTTGTTCATCTGATAGACTGTCGTTTTCAAGAATAGGTTCGTATGCTTCTTTAATTTGCTTGTTATACTCATCAAAAAACTTAATAAAATTATCAAGGCTGATTTTGTATTTTTTATCATCAACAGTAACTTCATCATTAAAGCTTTTTGATGAAAATATTTCGCTATCCTTTGTACTGTTATAAAGTTTAACAAGTCTTTTATCAACTTTTCCGGCAATGTTTAAATTAAAGTCGTTAAGCAAATCCCGGCGAAGTGCTTTATACTGTCCGGCATTCTTTTCATCCGAATCAGCATAAGAATTATATACGCTTGCTATACTCTTATACATACTGTACTGCGAATAAACTGCGTAATCCTTACCAGCTGTATCTGGATTATGTTTTACCGCAGTATTTTTCCTCTTTTCAACTGAATCAAAATCATCATAAAAATTGTTTACAATGTCATTGCTGTATGCGCTATCACTGATATAACTGTCAAATCCTAAAGCAAAATTCTTTTCATCTGCAGTTAAATCTTTTAACAAATCACCAATCATACCGGTATTGCTTGTTATAATATGGTCTATTTTCATAGGTGAGAAATTAAAAATATTACCAAGCCACTTTGCAATTGCTGTTGTATGTTCATCGTATTGCGACCAAGGCTCCAAATTCTCATACTGCGATGGCACAATCGGGAAGCCCATATAATTTTGATTTGACATAGCCTCTGCTACCGAGCCAAAAAGAGTGGTATCGGATAGTATCTGTTCAGGAATACTGAAAATGCTGTTAATTTCAACAGGATTCGGAATACCTGCTGGTAAAAAAGTATCAAAAACATAGCTGCTGAAGTTTTTAAAATTCTCGCAAAAATCGTGATTATCTGTTGTAAGTTCATAAATTATATTTTCAAACAAAGAATTTAAAAAAGCAGTATCTTTTGATTTTGGAATACTTATAAATTTTCCATTTCCGACATAGAAATTATAAAAATTATTTCTTTTATATGCCGATAATTTTTCATATTCATCGTCATCGTCAAAAATCAGCCGATTCCAACCGAATATCAGCGCAGAGGAAATAACAGCCATTACCATGCTTTTTACAATAAACGACTTGTTTGTGTTTTTATCTGCCAAAGTAGTAACAACTTTTGAAACGCCCTGAACGCCTGCGTTAAAATATGAAAAAAACGGCTCAATTGTATTCGTCAAAGAACCTTTTCTCTTAAAGTTTACAGTTATTTCATCTGCTGCAAGTATAGCTTTTCTTTTATTTCCCGTTTCTTTAAGAACTCTTTCATATTCTGCAAATCTCGGTCCTGCTTCAATTACATCGGATATTCCTTCTATAAGTTCAATTAACTGCATTTTGTTTTTCAGAAATGTTCTGATTTTTCCTTCATCGGTTTTATACAGCTTGTTTAAAATATATGTTAAAGTCTTGGGATTTGAAATTATTGAACTGTAACCACCGCCGGCTGCCTGATACTCCATATATTTATCCGATTTAGTTATAGCATTTCCCATTGCAGTAACATAGTCTTTGACAAATACAGCAAAGTTCTTTTCTTTTGAATATTTGTATGCGGAATCAAAGTCTCTGAGCATATTTGAGCGCAAAGACCAAAATACATTTAATCCGGTTGTAGTTGCTTTCATAACTCTTGAAGCACCGCTCATAAATTTTATAACTCCGTTAAGCTGCGGCTTATTCAGTCCGTTCAAAGCAATAAGTAATTCTTTGTCGTGAACCTGGAAAAATTTCTTTTCGCCGTTTTCCGAAACATATACAATATCTCTTCCTTGATTATCTTTTACAACCCATTCGGTAAGACTTGTTCCTAAAGCCTTATTTAAAGCTTCATCAATGTCAAAATAAAGATCGCTATTTATATTTTCAGCTTGTAATATTTCCATTACCTGAGCTTTAACAGGAAATGCGTCTATACTGTTTGGACTTCTGTCAGGTTCAACTTCTTCAAGCAAATAACCAAATCCGGAATTTTTTTGTACAAAATCAGCTATTTCACGCATTACAGTATTTCTTTCGGCACTTTTAATATACTTCTCTGTATTAATCATAATGCTTTCAATCGGGCTGAGAATATCAAGCCCGCTTCCTTTAGCTCGTTTTATGCCTGTATTTTGATTTGAAATACTTCCTTTTGCTTTAGAACTTATGTTTTTAACATCTCCAACATCTCGTTGAAAAGGAACATAACAAGGATAAGCTTGTTTAAGCTCTTTAACATCATCATATGTCATTAATCCGCCTGCCACAAGCCATTGCTTTAAAAGTTCATTTTGATACTCGTATAGTTCTTCAGAAACCTGCTTATACATAGGATATTTTTTCTCGTATTTTTGAACTTCCTGTTTTAAATATTCAGCGTCGTTCAAAGTATCGTCGGCATAAACCCTCTTATCTTCGTTAATCCACTCAATTGCATGCTTTATTACAAGATAATCAGAAAAATCAGAATCTGCTTTTCCGTCAGGCAAAGCAGAAAGTATATTTGCCATGCTCTTTTGCAAAATTTTATTTCCGTTTTTATCTCTTAAATACTTTCCATTATCATCGGTTTTATAAGCATAATTACCGTCAATACCTGTCATATAATCTCCTGTTATAGTGCTGTAAATTCTCATATCAGCTTGTTTTGCAGAATAATACTGCGAATAAGCATTTCCAAGCGGTTTTAAAGCAATTGCTTCATCTTGAATACGAGCTCGTATTTTATTAAAGCGAGTGCTTAAATTTTCCGCTTTTTTATGTCTGCGTTCAGCTTCAGCTCTTGTTATAACCGCTGACTTTCTGCGTTCATTTCTTGTAGAAGCCATATAAGCATTTGTCATATCAGCGACTTTCTGCAGTTTTTTGAAATCATCATTATTTGCAGATTTAAGTGTTTTCTCAAATTCAACAAAGTAATTTGGAAAATTAACTTTTGCCCTTGTTTTATCAGTAGCATATTCTCTTAAAAACTCGGCAAAAGCCTCGTAAGGCTGTTCGGACTTTTTATACTGCTCAATCCACCCGGGAGATAATTCTTTTATTTTGCTTATTAATTCTTCAATGTTTTCAGCTTTTTCAGTAAAGTGATATTTGTTATCCAGATGATGACCGAGTGCTTCGTGTAAAACAGTCGGCAAAGCATTGGTAACTCTTGTTCGTGCAGTTTTTGCTTGTGTTTTATAAATCCCCAAAGCTCTGCCTTTGTATTTGCCTTTTGAAATCGGAATATTAAACTCTTCGCTTATAGTTTTAACTATTTCAGTTATTGCCGGAGCTTCCTTATATTCCGAATTTTCATTTTTATAATCGGCAGTCCATTCTTCTGCAGAACTTTGATTTTTTATAGATTTTTGAATGTTTTCGGAATTTTTTTCACCGTTCTTGACATTTTCATCAGAATTGAGTATACTATTATCAGAGGTAACTGTACCAACGGTCGTTTCGGACGTTAAAGACAGGGGATTACTTTTTGGTAATACATCTGTCGCGGTGGCAAGGTTGCCTTTTTTATTTTTGCCCGAATACATAGTTTGCACTGTCAAATCCTTATGTTTATCAGATACATAAGTAACTACTGTTGTTTTCCCATTAATCGTCTTAAAAAATTTCAAGACGGGTTTACCTTGATATAACTTACTGTCAAGCATAATTTCATCAGGATATGAAATTATTTCCGGTATCATTTTAATATCATCAAATGTAATAGCTCTTTGTCCTCTTAATGATTCTTGTATTTCATTACCATGAGAATTATTAAGAATTTTTTTGATTTCATATCCTTTTAGACTAATATTATAGTTTTTAATATTTGCTCCGGTTTTTTTCAAAACTATATTTGCCGTATCATCAGATATAATTCCAAAATACATTTTTTTGTTAAGGTTTTTATTATTTAAAGCTTCATCAACAAAATCTTTTAATTGTTGCTCATTTTCATAAACAACAATACTTTTACTATTCTTCCAATTTTCTATCTGATGTTCAGAATATTTTTTTAAAGCATTCTTTTCATTTTCCTTAACATTTTCAGAGTTTTTAGATAAAATATTATCAGAGGTAGTTGTACCGGAGTTCGCTTCGAGCGTATTGGCAGAGTCTTGTTCGTCTGCTACGTCGGAAAGACTGCTTTTTTTATTTTTGCCCGACTGTTTGGGTTGATTGTTTTTCTCACCAACTGAAAAAGCAGGGGAATTATTATCCTCTGCTTTTTTTATATCTATATCATTTTCTGAAACAGTATATATTTGTCCGGGTGAAAGTGCAATAACCGAATAATCACCCTCATAATCATTTGAGTAAATAATACCGTCATAGCCCTTTGATTCAAGTATTTTTCTAAATTCAATACTTGCAGGTGAATTATATTTGCCATTATAAAATCCGTCTAAGTTTTCAAGATTTTTAATATCTCTTTCGGATATTATTCCTGTTTCTACTAATTTATATGCTGCTGAAAAAACTCTCCAACTCATAGGATCATAATTAATAATTATGGGATTTTTAATATTTATATATACTTCCTTATATATACTTTCATTAACGGCACGCTCTCTTTCAATGTCTGCTTTTCTTTTTTCAGCAGCAGAATATGTACCGAAATGAAATCCTATATCGCCGTATTTAAAAGTCTTAAAGTTTTTATCGGTCCAATGATAAAGCGATAATAATTTACCGTCCTGCGTTTTAAAAACAGTATTCGAAAACTCTTTAATGACATTTTTGTCTAATATTCTACCGGCCGTATCCTTACCGTTTAATGTTACTCGTGATAAATTTCCAATAGAACTTTTGCTAAATCGGCGGCTTTCTTGCCCCTGTTTTCTATTACGTCCTGCATGTTTTCTTTCATTATTTCCAAGCCAGTCTGACCGTTCGGTCTTGCTCTGTCGGCTGATTCCAAGCACATCAGTTGAACCTTGCAAGCCTCGAGAAATTTCTGCGGTACCATTATCTTGTTGCCGTAAAATGTTTGAGTTTCCGCTAACGGCTGATACTCCTCTTCTTTCCAATAACTCGGAGTTGCTATTTTTTTCATTTTCTTCACCTCGTTTTTTATTATATTGGTTGCCGCTTAGCTTGTCAACTTTTACTTGTTTTGATTTTTTAGAATTATTTTTCGCATTTTTAAGCGCTTTATCCTCATACTCTTTGAGTAAAGATGTAAAACTTATATCACGGCCTAATTTATTCCTTATATTATCGTCAATAACCGCTGCCGCATAAATACGGCGCACCTGTTCGGGACTAAAAATATCAGACTCTATCTCATAAGGCGGTATATCCTCGTCAAGCCCCATATCATAAATACGGTTAAATTCCGCTGACCGTTCCTCAACACTTACATTACCTGCAAAGGCTCTCTCTTTGAGGTAACTGTCAGCACCGCTGACTGAAGGAGTTTCGCCAACTTTAGCAGTAGCCGAAGTATCTTTAGAATTTTCATCAGTATTAACCGTTTCATTATATACAATTTTATAATAAGTATCGTCAATATGCTCGGTTAAATCATTAACAGCGGTTTCACTTTTAGCAGTCTGCTTGATTTTCGCTAATTTGTTATCGCGCTGTAGCTTGTTTATAACAAATGGTGTACTATCTGTATTTTCATCAACCGAATTTTCAGCATTAATATTACTTTCGGTATTATCCACAAATGCACCGTTTGTATCAAGGCTATCATCTTCAACCGAATTATTTGTATTATCAACTGAAGAAGTATCAGCCTGCACATCAACCGAATTATTTTTACTCTTACTGTTAAAAAACTGATTAAATATATCATTTGTATCTTTTGCCTTTTTTCCGCTTTTGTCTTTGATTTTGTTGCGGATTTTATCAAATTCAGCCGCAGTTCTGTCAAACTGCTCTGAATACTTTTCAGCGCTTTCATCGGTTCCGTCGATTGCAGTTTCGGCAGCTGCTTCTAATTTTTTATATTCATTTTCAAACTTTTCTGTTTTTACGCCCTGCTCTTTAGCCTTGCTAATTAATTCTTGTGTTTGATTTTCGTCTAATAAAAGAATTTTTGAAACGCCTAAGCTCTCGCTTTTAACTGCACTATTGTATGCCTTTACATTTTTAACAGTGCCGACTCCGCCCATTACAAGACCCATAAGCGCACCGCTTAAAAAGTCCTGACCGTAGTCCAAAGCTGTGTCTTTAAGCGTTTTAGCAACTGCTTTACCTTCCGAAAGGCCTTGTTCCTTGTATTGATTAACGGATGAAATAAAATCCGACTCGTCTTTTGCAATAGCAATATCAGCAATAGTATTAATAATGTCCGAAGCGACTTCCTCAGACCCCTCAAAAAACATTTGTTTTGAAAGCTCTTTAATAACGCTTTTACCCGTTGTTTTTTCAAGCCCTTTGTTAAAAATCTGGAATAAATTTTCAAGTCCAAACCGCTCTGTCAACACTTCTGCAGCTCCGGCAATTGTGCCAAGCGCCAAGCTTTGACCGTCGCTTAATCCTTTTTCTTTTGCACTAAGCAGCGAATCTGCATAAGCGCTATTTGCAAGCAGCGCTTTAGAAGCATAACTAAACGCTTTTTGCGCGCTTTTCATTTCCGAGCCGTAATTTGCGTATTTAAGACCGTTCCCGATAATATGTGCTAATGCAAACTGTATTACTATATCTGCCGCGTTTGTGCCTAAATCAAAAACAAATCCTACAGTATTACCATAATTTTCTTTAACCGACTCCGAAACGCCGGAACGTGTTTTCCTGATATGATTAGAAGCTTTGTAAAAGTCGCTTTCGGTATCGATGCCGCCTGTTATAGCTTGAACATAGCTTCCTATTTTTGTAGCGGTATCGGCTAAAGGCTTAGTTGCAAAAGTTTCGGCATAAGAAAGTACCTTGTTTGCCGCGCTCGAATCCTTAATCGCCTGCTGTTGGGCGGATTCATTTCTTGCATTAAAATCCTCGTCATTCTTTATCTGCTTAATAAAATTAATAAGCTTTCGCGTATCTTTTGCCTTTAATTCCTTTTCAGCTGCTAATTTGCCTTGTTCAGTACCATCTGTTATGACTTCACCGTTTTTAATAGCTTCGTCAATGTTATTATCGCCGATTTTTTTGAATAAATAAACAAGAGTATTTTTCTGATCGTCGTCCAAAGCATTGATGTTTACATTGTAAAGCTCTGCGTTAATTTTAAGGCGGTCGTCTTTTGCAACATAATTGTACCAAGCTTCTTTGTTTTCGTCCTTTGCTTCGCCGATAAAACCTCTATCGTATTCCGTTCCGGCTTTGTCAAATCCCTGAAAAAACTTGTTATAATCAACATTTTTAGTCTTTTCTGAAAAATCCTTGTTTTTCTTGATTATTTCAATTGTGTTTTTTTCGGCGTTAATTTTGTCCTGAGCTGCGACCTTTTTTTGAAATTCGCTGAGCTTATTTTTTAATTCGTCAATTTTATTTTTATTCTTGTTGATAAAAGTAATGTTATCAGGGTCGGAAGTTTCGTTTTTGTAGCCGTCATTTTCAAGCTCTTTTATCGTATTTTCAAGCTCTTTTGTGTATTCTTTTGCATACTTTTTATCCTTATAACCGTAATTCATAGAATAATCGCTTAAAAATTTGATTTTTGAAGAATAATCCGGGTCTTTTACTGCCGCCATCGGATTACTTTGTAGATCATTAATAGCACTTTTAACTTGACTTCTCGAAAGATTTTTTCCGTAATATGAAGTTCCTTTATAATCATTGACATAATTATTGTATGATTTTTCGTTTTCAAAAGAAGCGTTGTCGGAAAGACTGTTGACAATATTTTCAGGCTTATACTGAACCTTG
>JBJEIS010000153.1:0-9630 GCA_051877275.1 Acutalibacteraceae bacterium
AACTGTAAACAGGTACTATTCGTTCAGACTTACTTGAATGACACATAACAATATTTATCTGAAGATTAACATCATCAACATTTAATTCAATAAGCTCAGTGACTCTAAGACCCGTTGCATATAAAAGCTCCAGCATAGCTTTATCTCTGCAGCCTCTGTGGGTAGATACATCAGGCTGTGATAACAATATATCTACTTCTTTTTGAGTTAAGATTTCAGGAAGCTTAGTTTCAGCTTTCTTTAATTTAATGTTTTTAGTAGGATTGTTTAAAACACTGTCTGTATAAATTAAAAATTCATAAAAACATCTAATAGACGCTAAATTTCTTACTAAAGTAGAATGAGTTTTACCCTTCTTTTCCAAAGAATTGATATATTCACGAATATCATCGGCAGATAAAATCAAAATATCGAGAGAATTAATCTCTGCGTATGACAAAAAAGCCTTTATGTCTCTAACATAAGACTCAATTGTGTTAGCAGATGATTTTTTTACAGTTTTTAAATAGTCTGTAAATTCGTTTAAATAATCCCTCATTGTAATTTTACAATCCTTTAATATAAATATATCCCTAAAATTCAAACATAGCTGCAAAGGTGTTTGAAAAAAATGCATTAATCAGACAAATTAAAACGGAAAGTATCAGATGAATTATAAATTTAATTGAATAAACCTTAAAATCAACCGATACAGAATTGCTTTTCTTAACAAGCTTAAAAAGCTCTCTTGAAAAACAAAAAGAATGCTTCAAACTCAAAATATAATTTATACAAAATAAAAATAAGCCGGGCAAGATAACAAGCGCAAAAAAGCACACGCCGTTTATCGAGTATGTTTTATAAAGAAACCCCGAAATGCTTCCAACACCGAAAGAAAACAAAAATAATATAAAAACACTGATAAAATTACCGATAACGCAAAGTCCTAAAATATAATTTATCAGTATCAATAAAACGAACATAAAAACAGAATTAAAAAAAATAAAAATAAACTCGCTGTTATTTAAATATTCTACATAATTTTTAAAGTAATCACTCAATCCATAATAACTGCTGTTTGAACAAATGCTGACAGAAAACGAACCAATCAACATTCCAAATAAAAATACCGCAGATATTACAATTAGTAATATGTTCGATTTTAATAATTGTGTTAAATCTCTTTTGTGTTTAAAAACCAAAGTTTTAGTCAAAAAAATCACCCTTTATTTTCATACTTAATTCAATGTATGAAAAAATAGGACAACTTATTACAAACAATATGACATAACTTATTTTTTATTTATGTAAACAATGCTTTGATATTATAACAAAAACTTAACATAAAATCAATCACTAAAATTAAAATTTCTACTTTTTATATAATGTTACAAAAATCTCACTTTATTTTTATGTTAAGTGACGAATTTTTATGTAAACTCATTATGTCAACCACTATTAGTAGTATGTAAACTAAAATTTAAGCAGATTATTTATTACAAAACTGTAACCGATCGATTTTAAAGCATCAATCGGTTACAGCGATTTAATATCGTTTTATTAAAAATATAACCCGTTTTGCTTCATCAAAATTATTAAAAAACGAAGGAGAAATTCTTACTGTTCCTCTCTCTTCAGTACCGAATTTTTTATGAGCCAGCGGTGCACAATGCAGCCCTGCTCTCACACAAACTTTATTATTGCTTAAATACTGAGCAACCTCAGTACTGTCTTCGCCTTTTATATTAAATGACAAAACAGGAAATTTTGGTTTGTTATACAATTCAACATCAGGCATCTTTTTAAATTCATTATAAAAAAGCTCAATAATATTCTTTTCTCTTTCAACTATTCTTTTTTTGTTATTGTTTACGAAATCTATACCCGCTCCTATACCTGCTATGCCCGGTACATTTATAGTACCGCTTTCATATTTATCAGGCAAAAAATCAGGTTGATTTAAAGAGGCCGACAGACTTCCTGTTCCACCTAAAACAAGCGGCTCGGGTTTATTATCTGTAATCAAAATTCCCGTTCCCATCGGTGCATATAATCCTTTATGAGGTGCTACGCAGAGATAATCAATACTATCGCGTGACATATCTATATCTGCAATTCCCGCTGTTTGTGCAGCATCTACAATAAATTTAATATTATTCTTTCTGCATAACTCCCCTACCCTGGCAATCGGATTTTCTATTCCGAAAACATTAGAGCCATGTGTGCAAATTAAGCCTTTGGTATTCGGGTTAATAAGCTTTGCGATATTTTCTAAAGTTTTATCATCGTCAATATCTGTTTCAAAAATGCTTAACTTAACACCTTTCTTAGTTAAATCAAAAACAGTTCTTGAAACGCTGTTGTGTTCCAAATCGGAAATCAAAATATGGTCTCCTGCTTTAAACAGCCCTTTTATAACTAAATTAAGAGCGGTTGTGCAGTTTTGTGTGAAAACAACGTTTTCATATGATTCTGCACCAAAAAAATTAGCTGTTTTTTCTCTGACATCAAACACCATTTGAGAAGTTTTCATTGATAAATCATGCCCACTTCTGCCCGGATTTGCACTTAAATTTTTCATTGCTCTGTTAACTGCAAAATAAACAGACTGCGGCTTTTGATTAGTTGTAGCTGCATTATCAAAATATATCATTTTATCAGCTCTCGTCGTTTTTTATAATGCCGTTTTTTTCTAAAATGCGAATTGCATCTTGTCTTTTGCCGTCAACAACTAAGACGCTGTATCCGCATCCTTTAGACGGCGACTTCATTAAACCTCTTTCCACTTTTGATGTTATTCCGTTTTTTTTCAATATTTCTCTTGATTTTAACGCCTTGTTTACCGAGCCTATATATATTAATTCTTTTTCCATAATTATCTCCATTCCGCCGTCTTGGCTTAAACTTCTTAAATATACTCCGTAATTTTTGAGGAAATAAAATAACCTCAGTACATTTTATGCACCAAGGTTATAATTTGTAAATACTATTTAAGTAGCGCAACCGCTTTAGCAGATATACCCTCTCCGCTTCCCGTAAAGCCTAAGTTTTCTTCCGTGGTTGCTTTAACAGACACGCAATTAATAGGTATTTCACAAGCCAAAGCTATGTTTTCTCTCATTTTGTCAATATAATTTCGCATCTTAGGCTTTTGCGCCACAATTATCGAATCAATATTTTCTATTTCAAATCCATTATCTCTTAATTTATTTACAACTTCTTTTAATAGTTTTAATGAATCAGCGTCTTTGAATTTTTCGTCGTTATCAGGAAATAATACTCCTATATCCCCAATCGCCGCAGCACCGAGCAGTGCGTCTGATACTGCGTGTAACAATACATCTGCATCTGAATGACCGAGAAGCCCTTTTTCAAAAGGTATTTCCACTCCCCCGATTATTAACTTTCTGCCTTCGGTTAATTTATGAACATCATATCCTATTCCTATTCTCATTTACAAATCCTCCATTAAATCACAAAGTATTGTGTTTTGAACCAAAAAGCCTTTATCGGTTAAACTAAAACCTGTGTCTTTTATATTAATCAAGCCACAATCCTTATATTTTCCCAGTTTATTCAAAAAAGCTGTATCTAATTTAAAACCTTTTTGCTTTAATAATTTAAAGTCAAGCCCTTTTTTAAGCCTCAGTCCAAGCATTATATAATCAAACAAATCTCCGCCGTTTTCAAAAAAAACAGGCTCATTTCCCTCTAAAAAGTAATCTATATTATTAGGAAAATAATATCTTTTACCGTTTATAAAAGAGTGTGCGGCAGGTCCTAAACCGAGATAGTTTTCACATTGCCAATAAATTAAATTATGCTTGCTCTCAAAACCTTTTTTAGAAAAATTTGAAATTTCATAATGCTCATATCCGTTTTGTTTTAAATAATCGCATAAATAAAGGTACATATCAGAAACTTCATCTTCATCAGGCAGGTTCAAATTCATCTTTGCAAAAGGTGTATTTTCTTCAATTTTCAACATATAGGCTGAAATATGAGTAGGCTGCTGTTTTATACAAAAATCCAAAGTATGTTTCAAGCTTTTCATCGTCTGCCCCTCAACGCCTATCATAACATCAAGCGAAATATTTTTAAATCCTGCTTTTTTTGCCTGGTTAACAGCAATTTCAACGTCTTTTGATGAATGATTTCTGGTAAGACTTTTAAGTTCTGAATCAACACCCGACTGCAATCCGATTGAAATCCTGTTAAAACCATTTTTAAATAAAATTTCAAAAAAATCATTTTTATAAGTTTTAGGATTTACTTCAACTGTTATTTCAGCTCCGTTTTTAAATTTAACAAAGCTTAATATTTTACTCAGTTCATCAGCACCGATGATAGAAGGTGTTCCTCCTCCGAAATATACCGTATCAAATACTGTATCAATATTTATTAATCTTTGGCACAAGACTTCGACATATTTTTTTACAATATCCCTATTATACTTAAGTGAGTAGAAATCACAATATGCACATTTTACCGCACAAAAAGGTATATGAATATACAAACCTGTCATTTCTCTCACTCCTTT
Source organism: Acutalibacteraceae bacterium (assembly GCA_051877275.1). Taxonomy (GTDB): domain Bacteria; phylum Bacillota; class Clostridia; order Oscillospirales; family Acutalibacteraceae; genus RUG11462. The sequence continues at coordinate 4,520 of JBJEIS010000153.1, forward strand.
TACTTTTTAATATTATAATATATTTTCTTCAATTTGTCTATATATAGTATTTATTATTTAATTAACCCTTGACATATTGTTTAATTTCGATTAAAATAATAATATCTGTTTTGATCGTAATTAAATTTATATATAAACAAAAAACTGTCTTGAGCGACTAAAAGACAGTCATACTAAAACACAGCGGCAGACTTACAAATTTAAGCCTGTCTTATTACTGTTGTATATTTTAAGGAGGAATTTAATGCAAGGCTCTAATAAGCCAAACGCTAAAAAAGCGTCTCAACCAAAGAAAAATACTCAAAAAAAGAAAGTCGATAATTCTAAATTAGATTTATATCAAAAAGTAAATGTTAATTCTAAATCGGCTAAACCAAAACAGAATATTTCAAAAAAGGTTGTTACAAAGAAACAAAATAAAAATACTAAAAGCAAATCAACTAATAAGTCTCCGATTAAAATTATTCCGCTTGGCGGTCTTGAAGAAATCGGAAAAAACTGTACTGTCTACGAATATGAAAATGAAATGATTATTGTTGATTGCGGTCTGGCTTTCCCTGATGATGAAATGCTTGGAATTGATATTGTAATTCCGGATTTAAGTTATCTTGTTAAAAACAAAGATAAAATCAAAGGTATTTTTATTACTCACGGACATGAAGACCATATCGGCGCAGTACCTTATTTATTAAAAGAAATTAATGTTCCTGTTTATTCAAGAGCATTAACTCTCGGACTTATTGAAGGAAAACTTATAGAACACGGCCTTTACGGTCAGGTAAAACTGATTGAAAAGAAGCCGGGCGATGTTGTAAAATGCGGCAAATTTCAGGTTGAATTTATCCATGTTAATCATTCTATCCCTGATGCGGTTGCTTTTGCAATTTCAACTCCTGCCGGTACTGTTTTGCAAACCGGCGACTTTAAGATTGATTCTACGCCTATCAGCGGCAGTATGATTGATATTGCGAGAATTTCCGAGCTTGGAAAGCAAGGTGTTTTAGCACTTTTATCAGATTCGACCAATGCAGAGCGCGAAGGTATTACTCATAGTGAGAAAACCGTTGGCGCTTCGTTTGCAAATCTTTTCAAAATGGCTAAAAACGACCGAATTATTGTAGCTACCTTCTCTTCAAACATTCACAGAATGCAGCAAATAATTGATGAAGCTGTTAAATGCGGCAGAAAAGTTGCTGTTTCAGGAAGATCAATGGTTAACGTAGTTGAAGTTGCAACAAGACTTGGATATTTAACTGTTCCGCAGGGTGTCTTAATTGATATTAAGAATTTGAACCAGTATATGCCTCACCAGCTTGTTATTATAACAACAGGCTCACAGGGCGAACCTATGAGTGCATTACACCGCATGGCTCAAAATCAGCATAAAAATGTTACAATTACTGCAAATGATACAATAATCATCAGCGCAAGCCCAATTCCGGGCAATGAAAAAACAGTTTCAAATGTTGTAAACGGACTTATGAAACTCGGCGCTAATGTTATTTATGAAAAAATGTATGATGTTCATGTTTCAGGTCACGCGTGCCAGGAAGAGCTTAAAATGATGCTTGCAATGGTTAAACCAAAGTACTTTATTCCTGTTCACGGCGAACAAAAACAGCTTTCACATCATAAAGAGCTTGCCGAGCAAGTAGGTATTCCTAAGAAAAATATTCTTATCAGTGAAAACGGTAAGGTGATTGAAGTTTCTTCAAAAGAAATAAAACAAAACGGCAGTGTGCAGTCAGGCAGAGTGCTTGTAGACGGATACGGTGTCGGTGATGTCGGAAGTATTGTTCTTCGCGACAGAAAACACCTTGCCGAAGACGGAATTATTATTGTAGTTATGACTACCGATTCAGCAAGCGGAGAAATAATTTCGGGACCTGATATTGTTTCACGAGGTTTTGTTTATGTTCGAGAAAGCGAAGAACTTATGGTAGATGTTAAAAATGTTGTTTACGATAGTTTAGATGCGCTTTCAAACAAGCATATAACCGATTGGGTTGCGATTAAAGGAAAAATTCGTGACGATTTGTCTAAATTCCTTTATGAAAGAACCAAACGCAGTCCAATGATTTTACCAATTGTTATGGAAGTTTAATTTCAGAAAGGATTTATAAATTATGAAAGCAAGATTACCAAAAGAGTATCAGCCTAAATCACAGGCTGAATTATTAAAACAGGCACAGGAAATGCAGCAGAATATGGAGCAAATGCAGGCTGAGCTCGAAGAAAAGGAATATACTGCTGAAGCAGGCGGAGGTATGATTAAGGCAACTGTTACAGGCAAGCATAATATAACTTCGCTTGAAATCAGTCCTGACCTGATTGAAGACGCCAAAGAAGATCCTGAAATGCTTGAAGATTTAATTATCACAGCTGTTAACCAGGCTGTCAAGGCTGCAACAGATGAATCAGATTCAGCTATGTCGAGCTTAACCGGCGGATTAAACATTCCGGGATTGTTTTAAGGATTAAATTATGGCATATAATATTCCGACAATTGAAACTTTAATTGATAAGTTTACAAGTTTACCGTCTATCGGGCGTAAAAGTGCTCAAAGAATAGCATTTCATCTGCTAAGCTTACCTGAAAATGAGGTTAAAGATTTTGCCGATGCAATGGTTAATGCAAAAAAATCCATTCATTATTGCAAAGTATGTCAAACACTTACAGACAGCGAAATCTGCTCTATATGTTCAGACAACAGCAGAAATAAAAGTCAAATTTGTGTTGTGGAATCTCCGCAGGATGTTATGGCATTTGAGCGAACCAAAGAATATAACGGAACATATCATGTTTTGCATGGACTTCTCTCGCCGATTGACGGCATTACACCTGAAAATTTAAAGATAAAAGAATTACTTTACAGAGTTACAAACGAGGATATTAACGAAGTTATAATGGCTACAAATCCTACCGTCGACGGTGAGGCAACTGCTATGTATATTTCAAGACTTTTAAAACCGTTTGAAATTAAAGTTACCCGACTTGCATACGGTATACCGGTAGGCGCGTCGCTTGAATATTCTGATGAAGTAACACTTCTTCGCGCTTTGGAAGGACGAAGCGAATTAGACTAAACGATAAAGGAGGTTTCTGCTATGAGCAAAGATTCAGTAAAAATAGTAGCTAATAACAAAAAAGCATATCATGAATATTTTGTGCTTGAGAAGTACGAAGCAGGAATCGAGCTTGTCGGTACAGAAGTTAAGTCAATCAGAGCCGGCAGAGTTAATCTTAAAGAGAGCTGGTGTATGATTAAAAACGGTGAGATTTTTGTAAACGGTATGCATATTTCACCTTATGAACAGGGTAATATATTTAATAAAGACCCATTTCGTGTAAGAAAATTGCTAATGCACCGCAAAGAAATTGACCGTCTCTTCGGCAAAATCAAACAAGACGGTCTAACACTTATCCCGACTTCAGTATATTTTAAAAATTCAAAAGTTAAGATTGAAATCGGGCTGTGCAAAGGTAAAAATCTTCACGATAAACGCGAAACGCTTGCAAAAAAACAAGCTGCCAGAGATATCGACCGCGCTTTAAAAGAGCGTTCAAGATAGATTAATGCAACAAAATTCTATACTCGGGGGCGTAAAGGTTTCGACGGGGATTTTGAACTAAATTAAGCGAGTAGTGGAGTTGCACCACTTTAAAAGTAACACTTTACAAATTAAACAACAAAACTAATGTTGCTTTAGCAGCCTAAGTGCTGCTCGTTCCCTACAAGAAAACCGCGGCTTGTAACGGGGCGTCGAATAGCGGTAAATGTGAACGGAAAAGTAGCCTTGTATTCCGTCACACACTAAAGGCTACCAAATCAAAAAGCTTGTTAATCTGCGTTTTGATAAGGGAATTTTAAATGATTAACTGCACTCGGAGAAAGATTTAGGAACGAATTTTCGGACAGGAGTTCGACTCTCCTCGCCTCCACCACTTAAAAACCGTCTATTTTAGGCGGTTTTCTTTTTATTTAAGGCTTTGAAGCTATTTTCAAAAATATGAATTATCAATGAAAATGAGCAAAAAACAACCACATTGAGCAAAAAACAACCACGAAAACAACCACAAAAAAATCAAAAGTTGCCATAAAAAAAGAGCCTACCGAGTGGTAGGCTATTGTACTTTTTATAAATTCTAAAGTTTAAAATTTAAATATCGCATCATATAGTATAAATTATTAGTTTTTACATTAAAAGCTTTTGCGACATCTGGTATTTTGGCTTTTTTACTTGGATTATATTCATTAAGTCCATTATTACTATTTTCAAATGTAATAATAGTATATCCATTTACAGCCGCGGTAGCAATAAGCCAGGGGTCTGCAACAGAGATTTCAGACCACTCCTTAAGAGCTTCAGGTTTATAGCAGGGTTGAGTTCTTATATACTCTATAATTTCTGAATACTTTTCTATTATTCTTTGTTCCTTATGGCTAATATAAACTCCGATTGGAAGTTTTTCTATCCATTTTTTTAAACTATCATTTCCTTGAAGTATCTCATTTTTAACCATATCCAAAACAACTATTGAACCGCTTTTAATATGTAATTCCATTTGTTTCCAAAAGCTTTGAGCAAAATCAAAAGGATAAAAAGTAAGGTGTGGCGTCATAAATGAATTAGCATCAATTAAAAATGATTCTTTCATTCTCTGATACCTCCTACTTGTTCAACTAATCTAGCAAAAGTAGAACGATTAGTATGTGTAAGGCGAAAAGCATCAGAATAAAGGGTTTTCCCCTCGTTTAAACTTCCGGCTAGCATATTAAAAAAACGATGGTCGATACGACTTGCAGCTGTTCGATAATAGTCACCGCCATTTTTTTTAGCTTTTTTATTTTCATTATAATACTTTATAGCAGTTTCTGAAATTTTATTATATAGTGCCGAATTAATTAATCCATCATCGAGGGCTTTACGAGCAATTACAGTAGTACCGCATTTAAAGTAACCCGACAAAGTATTTATAATTTTTTCTTTATCATTAGTCTGCTTGTTATTAAAATTCCATTTATCCTTAAAAATTGCAGAAGGAACTAAAATCTCTGCCGCCACAGCATTACAAATAGTTTCTATTTTTTTAACTTTTTTAACATCTC
>JBJEIS010000154.1:0-9572 GCA_051877275.1 Acutalibacteraceae bacterium
ATTGCAGGATTTGACCGTGCATTCGGCAGAATGGAAAAATTCACATATAACAACCATAGTATTAATATGATATTGGTAAAAAATCCTGCGGGATTTACTCAGGTAACTGCACATTTATCAAGAATTACTAATGACTTTGCTGCTGTTTTCTGTTTGAACGATAACGCGGCTGACGGGCGCGATGTAAGCTGGATTTGGGATGTTCATTTTCATAATTTGCTTTCGTCACCTTATCTTAAAAAGGTTTATACTTGCGGTAAACGCGCGTATGATATGGCTTTGGTTCTTAAATATAACGGTTATGATGAAAATAAAATAACAGTTATTGAAAATGAAGATTATGATAAAGAAATTGAATATATAATTAAAGAGGATAAGGATGTTTATATTGTTCCTACCTATACTTCAATGATGGAACAAAGACATAAGATTGCTGCGAAATTCGGCGGAAAGGAGTTTTGGGAATGAAAAAATTAAATATTTGTCATATTTATCCCGACTTACTTAACCTTTACGGCGACCGAGGCAATATTCTTTGTTTAAAACAGCGTATTGAGCGCAGAGGAATAGAAGCACAGGTTACTGAAGTGAAAATGGGCGACAAATTTAATTCCTGCGACGCAGATATAATTTTTATAGGCGGCGGTCAGGATTTTGAACAAGATGTTTTGCTTAAGGATTTAAAAGGTGATAAAGAAAAAGCACTTATTGATGCAATTGAAAACGAAAAGACTTTGCTCGCAATCTGCGGAGGTTATCAGATGCTCGGTAAGTATTATAAAACTTATGACGGCGTTCAGATGGATTTTATAGGTGCTATTGATTTTTATACAGTAGGTTCCAAAACAAGAATGATAGGAAATTACGCTTTTGAAACTGATGACGGCATTAAAATAGTAGGATTTGAAAATCATTCCGGTAAAACTTATCTTGGTGAAAATATTTCGCCGCTTGGCACTGTTATAAGTGGCTTTGGTAACAATGGGGAAGACAATAAAGAGGGAGTTAAATATAAAAATACTTTTTGTACTTATTCTCATGGACCTGTTTTGCCGAAAAATCCTGAATTTGCCGATATGCTTATTAAATCGGCATTAAACCAAAAATACGGTGAATGTGAGTTGCAGGAAATTAATGATGAGTTTGAAAGAAAAGCACATGAATTTGTGATGAAAACTTATATTGGTTAAAAAGCATCGATTTTTTCGATGCTTTTTTAATTTGTTTACTGCTTATTAACATTTTAATCTAAAAATAAGTTTATAATAATGCATATAGAAAGGATGAGAGTATGTTTAGGTATAAATTAATGCAGTTTATGTATGGAAGATACGGTACTGATGAATTAAACTTATTTTTGCTGATTCTAATGGTGATTTTGGCTGTTATTAATTTGTTTTTTCATTTTTCGGTGATTTATATACTTCAAACTCTCTGTCTGGTTTTATATTTTGTAAGATTTTTTTCAAAAAACACTGCTAAACGTGCTAAAGAAAATCAAAAGTTTTTAAACATTAAAGCAAAATTTTCAAGAAAAAAAGATTTTAATACTGTAAATTACAATGATTATAATTCACCTAAAAAGGCTAAAAAAGAGCCGGGATATAAATATTTTAAATGTCCGAATTGTGCCGCTAAGCTTCGTGTACCTAAGGGCAAAGGAAAAATTACAATAACCTGCCCGAGATGCAGAACAAGCTTTAAAGGAAAATCATAATATTTGCAAAATCCTTTTAATTGTGATATAATAACTATAATTATGATTACAATGAAAGGAAGCGAGCTAAAATGAGTAATAAAACTTTGAAAAAAGCAATCAGTATTTTACTTTGTGCATTGCTTGTTTTGCTTGTTATTTCTTCTGCTTTGATGGTGTTCCATCATTGTACCAATCATAGCTTATGTCCTGTTTGTAACGCTTTGGTTTCTTTTTCGGCCTTAAGCGTTAATATTCTTGTGTCTGTAATTTTTTCGGGCATTATTTTAATTGTACTAAAATTTTATAATAGAATTTTATTTTCACTTGTTCAAAAACGAGTGAGAATTAATTGTTGAAAAATCTCTTTTTAAAATATTTTTTTGAAAGGAGATTTTTGTTTATGAAAAAAATAATTTCATTATTTTTTGCAGTATTAATGCTTTTCTGTGTTTCTTCCTGTTCATCAGAAAAGCAAGCGGAAGAAAAAAGTGAAAAACCGATGGTTGTTGCTACTATTTTTCCTTTTTATGATTTTGCAAGAAATATTGTCGGCGATAAAATGGATGTAAAATTGCTAATTGAGCCGGGAAAATCATCGCATGATTACAAATCTAACATTACTATTGCTGATTTATCAGCAGTACATAATAGTGATATTTTTATTTATTGCGGCGGTGATACCGATTCTTTTATTGAAGAATCAGACGGCTTTAAAGACAGAGATGCTTCTAAAAACATACGCGCAATGAGTCTTGTTGATACTTATGAAGAAGAGATTGTTGAGGGTATGCAGGAAGAAGAGGAGCATGAAGATGAAGATGAAGATGAGCATCATGACGAAAAGGACGAGCATGTTTGGACTGATCCTTTGAATGTAATTAAGATTTGCGAAAAAATAACCGAAATTGCGAAGAATATTGATGCTGAAAACGCTTCTTATTACGAAGAAAACAATAATAATTATTGTGATAAATTAAAAGAGCTTGATAAATCGTTTGAAGAAACAATAAGTTCTGCAAAAAGAAAAACTATTGTTGTCGGTGATCGTTTTCCGTTTAGATATTTAGCTGAGCGTTATTCTTTGGAATATTATGCTGCATTTCCGGGCTGTTCAAGCTCAGTTGATGTTTCGTTAACAACAATAACATTTTTAATAAATAAAATTGAATCTGAAAAAATACCTGTTGTATTTTATACAGATGGCTCAACTAAGTCTGTTTGTAATCAGATTTCATCAAAAACAGGCGCAAAAGAATTACTTTTGCATTCCTGTCATGATTTAACTGTTGAGGAATTTCAATCAGGTGAAGATTATATTTCACTTATGAAGAAAAACCTTTCAAATCTTTCGGAGGCACTAAATTAAATGGCTTTAATTAAATGTGATAATGTTTCACTTTCTTATGACGGTAAAACTGTTATTTCAAATTTAAATCTTGAAGTAAATTCAGGTCAATATCTCTGCATTATCGGTGAAAACGGCTCAGGTAAATCAACTCTTATGAAGAGTATTTTAGGGTTAAAAAAGCCTTCGAGCGGCTCAATTGTTTACGGTGACGGTTTAAAGCAGAATGAAATCGGCTATATACCGCAACAAACTGTGATTCAAAGGGATTTTCCTGCTTCGGTTTACGAAGTGGTTATTTCGGGTTGTATAAACAGTATGGGATTAAAGCCGTTTTATACCAAGCGTGAAAAGAATATTGCGCTTTCTAATATGGAAAGATTGGGTATTACCAAATTAAAAAATACTCCGTATAATACACTTTCCGGCGGTCAGCAGCAAAGAGTTTTGCTTGCCAGAGCTTTGTGTGCTACCAAAAAGGTTTTATTGCTTGATGAGCCTGTAACAGGACTTGACCCTGTTGTAACCGCTGAATTATACGATATTATTAATTCAATCAATGACAGCGGTATTACCGTAATTATGATTTCTCATGATATTTACGGCGCGCTTGATAAGGCTACTCATATTTTGCAATTAAATCATAATTCATCTTTTTTCGGAACTAAAGAAGAGTATTTGAATTCTGAAATCAGCAAAAAATTTATAGGAGGAAAAAGCATATGAATTTTGTTACAGCGGCTTCAAATGTTATGACTTTTTCCGAGATGTTTTCAGATAGTTTTTATATGAAAATATTTGGCAGAGTTCTGATAGTAGGTGTTTTGGTTGCTTTGTGCGCCTCACTTCTTGGTGTCAGCCTTGTTTTAAAGCGTTTTTCGATGATTGGTGATGGACTTTCTCATGTCGGATTCGGCGCTTTGGCACTTGCCACTCTTTTTGCAATTGATGAAAGTCATAAACTTGAATTTACTATTCCGATTGTAGTTATTGCAGCATTTTTCTTGTTGAGAATTTCTGAAAACAGCAAGATTAAGGGTGATTCTGCTATTGCTTTGTTTTCAACCAGTGCAATGGCTATTGGTTATATAATTTACAATGTTTCAAGCGGCGGTACTGCTGATGTTTGTAACAACCTTTTCAGCAGCGCTTCAATTACATCAATTACTGATAAGGATTTGATAATTTCAGTAGTTTTATCAATTGTTGTAATTTTTCTGTTTGTATTTTTCTATACTAAAATATTTACTGTTACATTTGATGAGAATTTTTCGAAAGCTACCGGTGTAAGACCGGGATTTTATAATTTGATGATTGCATTATTAACTGCGGTTACTATCGTTCTAGGCATTAGAATGACCGGTGCGATTATGATACCTGCATTAGTAGTTTTTCCGGCACTTACTTCAATGCGCTTTTTCAGAAGCTTTTTAAGTGTGGTAATTTCTTCTGCAGTTATTTCGGTTGTATGCTTTGTAATCGGATTTGTATTTGGTTGCAGACTTTCTTTGCCAACCGGTCCGTGTGTTGTTGTTACTAATCTTGTTGCTTTTGTTATTTTCTCTGTAATAGGTAAAACAACAAGGAGAGTTTAATTTATGAAAAAAATAATTGTTTTTGTATTTGTGTTTGCACTGCTATTATGCGGTTGTTCTTCGGATTCTGAAAAGAATACCGATTCAAAAGCTGCTAACAAAGCGACAACAACTGCTTCAAACACTGCTAATAGTGCTGAAACTATTGAGGTTTCGGAAATAGGTTATATTTCAAAAATCAATGAAATATATACCAATCCCGATTCATATCTCGGTAAAAACATATTAATTGAGGGCTGTTTTACAAGCGAAGTTTATAATGGAAATACTTATTATTATGTTTATAGAACAGGTCCTGGATGCTGCGGTAATGACGGTGCAATGTGCGGTTTTGAGTTTACATTTGACGGTAGTATGCCAAGCTCTGATGACTGGATTAGGGTAGAGGGCGAACTTAATCAGTATACTGAAGGCGAGCAGACCTATTTGACTATTAAAGCAAAATCAGTTGATGTCTTAACTCAGAGAGGTATGGCCACCGTTTCATAAATTTGGAGGTAATTATATGAGTTTTACAAAAATGAAAAATAAGGAGCTTGCAAAACGGGTTATTGAAAATATGAAATCTCGTTCTATGGAAGGCTATTATTGTGAGAACAGGGAAGAGGCTCTTAAAAAGGCGTTAGAACTGATAAAAGAAGGTTCAACTGTTTCCTGGGGCGGAACTTTTACTGCAAAAGAAATCGGACTTATTGATGCTTTGAAAAAAGGCAATTATAATGTTCTGGACCGTGAAAACGCAAAAGAAGGAGAAGATATTGCAAGAGAAGCCTTTTTCGCCGATTACTATGTTATGAGTGCAAACGCAATTTGTGATGACGGTCAGCTGATTAACATTGACGGTAACGGAAACAGATGTGCAGCGCTTATTTTCGGACCTAAAAATGTTATTGTAATTGCAGGTATGAATAAAGTTGTTCAAGGCTATGAAAACGCATTAAACAGGGCAAGAACTGTTGCTGCTCCGATTAATGTTCAGCGTTTTCAAAAGAATACAGGCTGTTTGAAAACCGGCGTCTGTGTTGATTGTAAAACTCCTGATTGCATTTGTTGCAACATTGTTACTACCAGAATTTCAAGACCGGCAGGAAAGATTAAAGTTATCCTTGTTAATGAAGATTTGGGATTTTAACAAAAACCATCGGCAAAAAAGCCGATGGTTTTTTATATGCCAAAAAGATGTTGACAAAAAAATTTTAAGTGGACTTGAATCTAAAAAAATCGGAGCAAGTGATACATAACTTGCTCCGATTTTGGCAGGGGTAGCAGGATTTGAACCTACGAATGCTGGAATCAAAATCCAGTGCCTTACCGCTTGGCGATACCCCTAAATTTAAATTACTAAATGATTATAACAGATTTGCCTAATTAATGCAAGTATTTTTTAAATAAAACTTTATTTTTATTTAAGAATAAATAATACAATATATTTTTGAAAAATATAGATATGATTATAATAGAGAAAAACAGAGGAAAAAATATGTTTGAAAGAATCATTTCAGTAATAAGCGAAACATTATACAGCAACATTCTGATTGTAATTTTATTAGCAGGCGGTTTATATTTTACTTTTAAGACTAAATTTGTTCAATTCAGACTATTTAAAGAACAAATTAAAGCAGTTATGGAAAAGCCGAGTGACGGTGAAGGGGTATCATCGTTTCAGGCACTAATGGTTTCAACAGCTTCACGAGTGGGGACCGGTAATATAGTCGGAGTTTCAACAGCTTTGTGCTTGGGTGGATTTGGCTCTGTATTCTGGATGTGGATAATAGCCATTATCGGCAGTGCGTCGGCTTTTATAGAAAGTACGCTTGCGCAAATTTTTAAAAAGCAGCGCCATGACGGATGTTGCGGAGGACCTGCTTATTACATTGATAACACGCTTCATAACCGCACTCTGGCAATACTATTTTGCATATTTCTTATTTTAACCTATGGATTCGGTTTTAATATGTTAGCTTCATACAATTTACAATCGACATTTTCTGCTTATGATTTTTATAACACAACTTATTCTCCGTGGATTATAGGTGCAGTTTTGGCAGTAGTTGTAGGTTATTGTCTAATTGGCGGAGGCTCACGAATAATTAAAATAACAACATTTTTAGTCCCTTTTATGGGAGTTATATATATTTTAGTTTCTTTATTGATTGTAATAATAAATATTACATCTCTTCCGTCGGTTTTCAGTAAAATATTCTCTGAAGCCTTTGATTTTGATGCGATTTTCGGAGGATACACCGGTTCATGCATATTATACGGCATTAAACGTGGCTTATTCAGCAATGAAGCAGGTGTTGGCTCCGCTCCGAATGCTTCTGCATCAGCTGAAATAAGTCATCCTGCCAAACAAGGATTGGTTCAGGTGCTTTCGGTATTTATTGATACAATAATTATATGCAGCGCAACAGCGTTTATGTGTATGTGTTCCGGTGTTGAGCCTACTGTCGCTCTGTCGGGCGCTCCTTATGTACAGGCTGCTTTGAGAAGCACGCTCGGCTCGTTCGGTCCAATATTTATTACAATTGCAATGATGCTGTTTGCATTTACAACTTTGCTTGGCAATTTATTTTATGTTGATAAAGCATTGATTTATATTTTCGGAGATATACCGAATAATAAATTGCAGCACATATATCACATTGCTGCAGCATTTGTTATTTTCATCGGGTCAGGATTAAATGCAGATTTGTTATGGAATATTGCAGATATTACAATGGGTGCAATGGCATTAATTAATATACCTGTTATATTATTCTTGAGTAAATACGCCGTTTTAGCATTAAGAGATTATGAAATAAAGATAAAATCAGGTAAAGACCCAGTTTTTCATTCTAAAGACATAAATTTGCCTTATAAAGTGGATTATTGGAAGTAAAAATAAATTATAATTGCGGATATTTATTGTTTTTGTTTTTTGAATTTCCGGGGAATTTATTATATTTTTCTTTATATGCACGTAAAAATGTTGAGTAATATTCAAATCCGCTCATTTTTGCGGCGGTTACAATATTGGTGTTGTCATTAATAAGATTAACTGCTGCTTCAAGCCGCAATATTTTAACATATTCATGCATAGTTAAGCCTGAAAATGCTTTGAAAACCTTTATTATAGTCGGTTTTGAAACAAAAAATTTCTCAGAAATTGTTTTATATGTTATTTTTTCTGTAAAATTGTGATTAACATAATCAATTATGGTCAGTGGTAAATTGTCTTGAAAAACTCTTTCTTTTGGCTCTATAATTTCATCAAAATATAAATCCAACTCTGAAATCATAGAATAAACTCTTGGTAGTAGGTGTGCTCTTCCGAAATTATGGTCGATGCATTTTATAATATCGTTTACATTTTGACGTAATGAGATATAATTATCATTATTAAGATCAATTATTCGTTTATCTATTGGAGTTTTTGTTAACGAACGCAAAAATTCCTCATCATCGAACGTGTTTTTAAGAACACTTGGATGAATTATTATTTCTAAATATTTTGCTGATTTTTCATCAACAAATGAATATCCGTATGATATATCGTGATCTGTAAATATTAATTGGTTTTCTTTTAATCTAAAAGTTTCTCCGTTATAGAAAATGTCTGCCTCACCTTGCAGTAAAATAAAAATACGGTAACGATGTATTTTAAAAGAATATGGTTTGTATTTAGATCGTTCTATAAAGTTAATGTAAATTTTAAGGTCATCTTTGTAGTATCCTGCTTGCCAATCCATATTTAATTTACTCCTGATTTTCATTATTTTTATATATTATAACATATTGGTTTTACTTTTTGCAACAAAATGATTTACTTTTTACGCTTGAATGGAAAATTGATTTGTTATATTATATAGTTAGAAGTAAAACTTGGGAGGCTTTATCATGAAAAAACGATTTGTTAGCTTAATAATGGCAATTCTTATGGTTTGTTCCTGTTATGTTGCAGTAACAGTAAGTGTATCGGCTGACACCCCAGCCGATAACTCAACCGGAGGATTTTTAGATCGAATCAGAAATGATTTTGATTTAGTGTTTAATGATGATTTTGAAGGGGATACGCTTGATACTACCAAATGGCAGTATGACGGTGATGGAGTATTCAGAAATTCTGAAGCGCAGATTTATGCAAACGGTCCAGATGACGGAAACGTTTATATGGAGGACGGCTGCGTGGTACTGAAAGCAGAAAAAGAGGAGAGAACATCCAGCTCAAGAGACACAACAAAACAATACACAAGCGGCGAGATTTCAACGCAAGGTAAAGGCTCATGGAAATACGGTTATTTCGAGTTCCGTGCAAAGCTGCCGAAAGGTCATCAAGTTTTTCCTGCAATTTGGCTTATGGGATATGATTACAGCACCTCTACCTGCGACTGGCCTCATTCGGGAGAAATTGATATTATGGAGGCGCTCGGCGGCGATTCGGATTCACCGAACGGCACTTGGACAACATTGCACCATTCACGCTACGGTCAGTCTGGCTCGGGCAGCCACGTTGCAACAGGTGCGGGCTCGTTTGAAAACAAAGCGGATATGACACAAGAGTTCCATAATTACTGGATGTACTGGACAGATGAAATCATCATGTGCGGCGTTGATAATGGCTGCTTCGGCGTGGTTGATATAACAAAGCCCGAGCTTGCTCAGTCGTTCAGGGAATATGAGCATTGGATATTGTTCGACCTTGCAATGGGTCCATACGGCAAGGAAATAAAAGAGAGTCCCACTGATGACTGGAGATTCTACATAGATTATGCGAGAGTTTATCAGCTTGAAAATGAGGACGATTACGATAATTATAAGATAATTGAAGCTGAAGATACAATTACCGATAACGGCTCAAGCAAAACGTGGGCGCAGAATATGGCTACAAATTTGCTCAGCGGCAGTGGGGGCGTTATTACATCTAAATTCGAGGGCATAGAGAACGGTAATT
>JBJEIS010000155.1:0-9525 GCA_051877275.1 Acutalibacteraceae bacterium
GATGAAAACATGGAGGAAAGAATGAAGAAAAAAAGAAGTAATTCTGCAAACCAAACAAGCTAAAAATGTCAACCTTTTTCTCTCCCCTTATGTAATAATTTAATATTTTACCGCACTTTTTAAATAAAGTCAATAAAAAAGCCCACTTTCGTGGGCTTTTAACTACATATTTGTTGTAGAAGTAATGCTGCTGTTTGAAGTGTTGTTGTTATTGTTTGAAGCACCGTTATTATTTGATGTTGCATTATTAGTATCGTTATTATCAATAATTGCATTTGTTGAATTATTTGAATTATCAGTAATGCCTGAATTATCAGTATTATCCTGATTATTAACGCCGTTTGAATTATCATCGTTGTCGGTATAGTTTGATTTTTTCTCGATAATATTACCGTTTACAGCGTCAACCTTATAAATATACTCTGTGCCGTCTTTGGTAAAACGCATATGATAATAATCACCGTTTTTATCATTAACAAGGTCATTCAATGCAAACTCAACATCTTCAATAGCCGCTCCGATATCATCAACTACTGTCTGCTTTGCCTTATCTACGCCAATATAATCATTATTGCCGCAAGAAGCAAATGTTAACAACATAATAAAACAAATAATATAAGATATAATTTTTTTCATATAAGAAATCTCCTTTTTTATTTTATATCTTAATTATTTGTCTTAAATTCGATTTTATTCTAAAATTTTAATATTTTTCAACAATATTGTCAGCAGATTTAAAAATACTGTTTGCAGGCACAACACCGCGAACGCTTGAAAGCGGATAAATATTGCTTTGTCTGCCGATAACAGTACCCGGATTTAAAACGCTGTTGCAGCCTACTTCAACATTATCGCCTAAAACAGCACCCATCTTTTTAAGTCCGGTTTCCAAAACCTTTTCACCGTCTTTAATTTTAATTAAAGTTTTATCTGACTTTACATTTGAAGTAATCGAGCCGGCACCCATATGTGATTTATATCCCAAAACAGAATCGCCGACATAATTATAGTGAGGTACCTGAACATTATCAAAAATAATAACATTTTTAAGCTCGGTAGAATTGCCGACAACGCAATTTTTTCCCACAATGGCATTTCCTCTTATAAATGCGCTCGGACGAACTTCAGTTCCCTCATCAATAATACAAGGGCCTGTTATAGAAGCGGTTTCATAAACTTTTACAGACTTATGAATATATACATTTTCATTAATAACATTAAAATCGTCTTTATTCAAAGTTTTTTGAAGCTTTAAAATAAAATCACCTATTTCAGGTAAAACCTCAAACGGATATTTTTTACCCTCAAAAATATCTTTTGCAATAGTTTTGGTAGTATCTAATAAATTACTAATTTCAATCATTTTAAAATACCTTTCAAAAATTATTTTAATAAACTATTTATATTTTAACTCTTTTATTGTATAATGTAAAGAGAAATTTGCTAAAGGACTAATTTTAATGGAAATATTATCCCCTGTCGGAAACATATCGGCACTTTATGCCGCTGCAAGAGCAGGAGCTGACGCTGTTTATTTCGGTGTCGGTAAATTTAATGCACGAAGAAATGCCGAAAACTTTACAAAAGATGATTTAAAAACAATTTCATCATACTGCCATATAAGAGGAATTAAAGCATATCTTGCTTTAAACACCCTTATTTCAGATGAAGAAATGAAAGACGCATTATCTTTAGTTAAGGCTGCATGTGAAGCAGGAATTGACGCAATAATTATTAATGATGCAGGGCTTTACGAAACAGTTAGAAAGGCCGCACCTAATATGCCTTTGCATGCTTCTACTCAAATGACTGTTCATAATATTGAGGGAGTCAAATATTTAAAAGACAAAGGCTTCAGCCGAGTTGTTTTAGCAAGAGAAAATTCATTATCTGATATTAAAAAAATAGCTGATTATGCAAACAAAAACAATATCGAACTTGAAATTTTTGTTCAGGGCGCACATTGTATGTGCGTTTCAGGGCAATGCTTATTAAGCTCAGTTTTAGGTGCAAGAAGCGGAAACCGCGGTCTTTGCGCCCAGCCTTGCCGTTTGCCTTTTAAAGTGAAAAACGGAAACGGATACGATTTAAGCTTAAAAGATATGAATCTATTTGAATATTTTGATGAATTTAAAAAGCTTAATATTGCATCATTAAAAATCGAGGGCAGAATGAAAAATGACGAATATGTTGCAGCTGCAACATATTCTGCGTATTGCTATAAAAACGATACTCCTGACAAAGAAGACAGCTTAAAAATGTTGCAAAATGTATTTTCTCGTTCAGGATTTACCGACGGATACTTAAAAGAAAAAGTTGATAAAGATATGTTTGGTATCCGTTCTCAAGAAGATATTGAAAAATCAAAACAAATAAAAAATTCTATTCATGAACTCTACCGCAGAGAAAGACAAAGTGTAAAAGTAGATTTATACGCTGAATTTAAAGAAAACAGTCAATCAAAATTAACAGTGTTTGACGGCGAAAATAAAATTACGGTTGTTGATGAAATGCCTGAAAAAGCTCAAAACAAGCCTACAACAGTTGAAGATATTGCAGATAAACTGAAAAAAACAGGCTCTACTCCTTATTTTGTTAATAAAACTGAAATCATTTTAGACGATAATTTATTTATAAGCGGAAAAATAATTTCAACGTTAAAAAACAAAGCGTTTGAACAATTATCTGAAATCCGCGGCAAAATTAAGCCTATACCATTTTATTATAATGATGAAAAGATTTGTTATGAAAATTTTGAAGTTCAGCCTGAAAGATTTATTTCTGTTCATTCTGTTTCTCAAATTCCGAAAAATGCTGTTTCAGATGTTGTCTTTGTTCCGCTTTCAAGCGATATTTCAAAGGTAAAAGAACTCATTGACCAAGGCTTTAACATTGGCATCAAAACTCCTGTCTTTTTTGATGAGTTACCGATTAGTAAATTAAAAGAATACAAATCAATAGGTGTTGAATATGCTTTAATGCAGAATATAGGTGCTTACAGAACACTAAAGGAGTTTGGATTTATAATTGTCAGCGGTCCTAATATGAATATATTTAATTCTATTTCACTTCAAAATTCACCGGCTGATTATTGTACACTTTCGGTAGAAATGTCTGAAAAGCAAATTAAAAATCTAAACTCCGACAAGCCAAAAGGTATTTATGCCTACGGCAAGCTGCCGCTAATGGTTTTTAGAAATTGCCCTATTAAAGCAAATAATGGCTGCAATAACTGCAACCATAAAATAACTGACAGAAAGAATATCGATTTTAATATTTATTGTGAAGACGGTGTTACAAAAATGTTTAATAACCGACCTGTTTTTGTCGGTGATAAGCCTAATTTGTATAAAAATCTGGATTTTATATTTTTATCCTTTACTGATGAAACAAAAGACGAAGTAGAAAACGTTTTGTCAATTTTTGAAAGCAATGGCGAATATGATAAACCCTATACCCGAGGGCTGTATTTTAAAGGCGTTTTATAATTCAGCGCTCGGAATGAGGTTTGTTGTCTGAATATTGAAAAATAAAGTCCTCGTTATCTCCTACTAACTCTTGTTTTTCATCTTCTGGTACTTTTTTATCATCCACTTATACTCACTCCCTAAATTAAAGTATATATTATTATATGAATATATTATTCGTTTATGCTAATTTATTTGACTTTTGATATTGTATAAGTTATAATATTTTTATTATTTTTTACAAAAGAAGGTTTCATTAAATGTCGCTTTTTTTATCACGAACTTGGGCTGAAATTAATCTTGATAATATTAAGCATAATTATGATTTAATTAAATCAAAATTAGATAATAAAACAAAATTTATGGCTGTTGTAAAAGCTGATGCTTACGGTCACGGCGCAAAAATAATTGCAAAAGAGCTTGATGAATTGGGCGCAGACTGGTTTGCGGTTTCAAATATTGAAGAAGCATTGCAGCTTCGCGAATTCAAAATCAAAAAACCGATTTTAATTTTAGGATATACGCCTGCAAATCTTGCAAAAACACTTTCAGAAAATAATATTTCTCAGGCACTATTAGACAAAGATTATACTGAAAAGCTGCTTGAATGTGCAAAAAAAGACAATGTAAAAGTAAAAGTACATGTAAAAATAGATACAGGAATGAACAGAATCGGTTTTTTGCATCATAGTTTTGATGATAATACCGCTGTTAATGATATATTTGATTCCTTAAACAATGATTATTTAATCGGCGAAGGTATTTTTACCCATTTTGCAACTGCTGATTACGATAATGATGAAAACGGTCAACACACCAAAAAACAGTTTGATTTGTTTAAAGACATTATTGATAAGCTTTCTCAAAAAGGCGTTAATTTTTCTTTGCGTCACTGTTCAAATTCTGCGGCAACCCTTGATTATCCGCAATATCATTTAGATATGGTGCGCCCCGGCATTATTCTTTACGGTCTTAATCCTTCTTCATACTTTGAAAAATATGATTTAAAGCCTGCTTTTAAATTAAAATCCGTAATTTCTATGATTAAAGAGATTAAAAAAGGTGATTCAATTTCTTACGGAAGAACTTTCACCGCAGAAAAAAATATGAAAGTAGCCACTATTCCCGTCGGATATGCAGACGGTTATCCAAGACTGCTCTCAAATAATGGCTTTGTCCTTGTAAACGGTAAAAAAGCTCCGATATTAGGCAGAGTATGTATGGACCAATGTATTGTTGATATTACGGATATTGATAATGTTTCAGTCGGCAACAATGTAGTTTTATTCGGTGAAGACGGTCTTACAATTGACGATTATTCACATTTATGTCAAACAATAAATTATGAAACTATTTGTTTAGTCGGAAAACGCGTGCCGCGTGTTTATTACAAAAACGGCAAAGAAATTGCAATTCTAAACTTAATATACAATCAAAAGGACTGTTAAAAATGGTTTGTTTAAACAACAGTTGGGACGAATTATTAAAAGACGATTTTAATTCGGCGCACTATAAAAAATTAAGAGAGTTTTTGAAAAAAGAGTATTTTACAAAGGTTATTTATCCGCCGATGGGTGATATTTTTAATGCTCTTAAATATACGGATTTTGACAATGTAAAAGCGGTGATTTTAGGTCAAGACCCATACCATGGCAAAGGTCAGGCGCACGGTCTGTGTTTTTCGGTTAAAAAAGGTATTAAACCGCCTCCGTCTCTCATAAATATTTATAAAGAGCAAAAAACCGATTTAGGTATTGACCAACCGATGAATAACGGTGATTTAACCAAATGGGCTGAACAAGGAGTTTTACTGCTAAATACAGTTCTTACTGTACGAGAAGGAAGCCCTAATTCGCACAAAGGTATGGGTTGGGAAGAGATTACAGATAAAGTTATCGAGCTTCTTAACAAACGCGAAAAACCGGTTGTTTTTATACTGTGGGGCGCAAATTCAAGAGCAAAGAAAAAGCTCATAACTAATCCGAATCATTTGATTATTGAATCAGCACATCCGAGTCCGCTTTCAGCTTACAACGGATTTTTCGGAAGTAAGCCATTCTCAAGAACAAATGAATTCTTGATAAAAACAGGTCAATCCCCTATTGATTGGCAGCTTTAAAGGAGGAAAATATGATAGAATTTATAAAATCAATTTTTTACGGAATAGTTGAAGGTATTACTGAATGGCTTCCTATAAGCAGCACAGGTCACTTGATTTTATTTGAAAAATTCTTTGGTTTTAATTTAAGTGATGAATTTATGGAATTTTTCCGAGTTGTCATTCAGCTCGGCGCTATTATGGCAGTTGTCATTCTGTATTGGAAAAAGATTTGGCCTTTTCACTCAAAAAAAATCAAATCTGAGATTTCTTGGAAAAATCCTGTTAACTACGGTTTCTTTGGCAGTATGCAAAAATTCTGCAATAAATATGTTTATATAGATAAAATGATTTTGTGGTTTAAGATTATTGTTGCTTGTCTTCCTGCCGCAATATTAGGATTTTTGTTTGATGACTGGATGGATGAACATCTTTATAATTTCCCGACAGTTGCTATCACATTATTAGTTTACGGTATTGCTTTTATCATTGTTGAAAATATGCGTAATAACGGAAGTATCAAATCTAAAACCACTTCCCTCTCAACACTTTCTTTTAAAACCGCACTTATGATAGGAGCTTTTCAAGTGCTTTCTATGATTCCGGGCACATCTCGTTCAGGCTCTACAATTCTCGGAGCAATCTTAATCGGATGTACAAGAGAAGTTGCAGCAGAGTTTTCATTTTTCCTTGCAATTCCTGTTATGTTCGGTGCTTCAGCACTAAAAGCTGTAAAACTTCTTGGTGAAATTGCTTTTACGCCGCAAATTGTTATTTGTCTAATTACAGGTATTTTAGTTTCGTTTGTAGTGTCGGTAATGGCAATAAAATTCCTGATGGGTTATATTAAAAAACACGATTTCAAAGTCTTTGGTTACTACCGAATTATTCTTGCATTAATACTGTTTATATATATGATTTTTGCTTAAAAATGAAAACCTCAACACAATTAGTTTTGTGTTGAGGTTTTATTATTTATAATTTCATAAATTTTTTCACAAGGGTTTGCAGAAGAATCATATGAAAAGTAATCAATAAATCTTTTTAATTCATTAATCTCATCATGATTCTTTATAAAATTATTATCAAATCCGTCTAGCGACTCTAAATACATTTTAGGAAAAGCAACTCTTACATACTTTTCAAAATAGTTTCTAATATGATTCAAACAGTAGGTAGGTTTACCGGTAGCAGAAAATACAGTAGCATATCTTCCTACATTAGTAATCAAACAATCAGAAAAATAAAGAAGCCATTGAACAGGTATAAAATTATTAACATATCCAAAGCAATTGCTGTATTCTGAATTTAATTTTGCAGCTTCGGAAATAATATACCAATTATTTGTGAATACAAACCATTCATCAGAAAATCTATCTAAAAAAGCCTTTAAATCAAACTTTAAATTTGTTTTATGATTTTCTGAATTTGTAGTAATAATCGACATAACTTTCTTATTCTTTATCTGCGGAAAATAGAATTCAAATTTGCTTTTGAATTCTTCTTTTTTATTTCCGTAATTCAAATCCCAGTTAAACGGCAAATCAACATTTTTAATAAATTCGCCCTCAATTTCATATGCATTTGTCAGCACATCTTCACCGAATTTTGAACCGGGAAAAATATAAGAAAAGTTCTTAAAAGTAGCTTTCTCTTTGAACTTTCCGTTTTTAAGCAATGTATATCCAACTTTAAACTGATAATCAAACGGAACAGAAAGCAAAATTCTGTTTGTATCTTTTAAATTCTTTTTAGCCTTAACCGGTAAAGAACCGTCCATACAAACAACATTTGAAACACTTTTGTTAAATTCTGTTCTTCCCCTTCTAATGCCTGAACTGACATAAGGATTTTTTACAGTATCTTTACCTATATAATAGCTGAATTTTAATTCACTGTCTTTTTCAAAAAGATACTCTTTGACAATTTTTAAATCGGTATTAAAACCCCTGCCATGACAACTGATAAAATCAATTTTATTATTCGACATACTATTTTACTCCAATATACGAATTAATAACATCAGCAATTTTCCTGCAGCTGTTACCATCACACGCAGACATATATTTTTCAACAAATTTCTGATGTTTTTCAGAAACAATATGCCTGTCGGTTGACTTAATAAAGTCTGTAAGTTCATTTTGATTTTTAAACACTTCACCCGGCAAATCTTCAGGATAATTCAAATAAAAATCTCTGTTATAGCTCATTAAATCATAGCAATAAAAAGTAATAGGTTTATTCAGCAAAGAATATTCAAAAATTACCGATGAATAGTCAGTAATAAGCATATCTGATATCAACATAAGCTCATCGGTATGGAAATCTCTGACTACCATAATATTATCATACTTTTTATCAACTATTTTATTTTTCATTACCGGATGCGGACAAATCACCAATACCTGATTAAGCAATAAATCATTAGATAACTTATCAAAATCAAGTTCTGGCTTGAAAACAGTTCTATCGCTTCCTACATCTCTGAATGTCGGAGCGTAAACAATAACCGATTTGCCTTTAAACTGCGGATATTTTGCATAAATCTTTTTCTTAGCCTTTTCAACAACGCTTTTATCAAAAAATTTATCGGTAGAAGGACAGCCTAAAGCTTTCACTTTTTTAATACTTACATCAAAAGCATCAGCATAAATAGACCTTACATAATCACTACTTACAGAAACCAAATTATATTGTGCATGTGTTGCTATATCCGTAGTAAGACTAATATTAGTGCCTCTCTGACCGAATTTTTTGAATGCGCCGCAGGCATGCCAAACCTGAATAACTCTTTGTTCAGGTTTCATAGGGAAATTTCTTAAATATCTTAAATAATCATCAGTAATTATAACTTTGCTGGTCATAATTTTTCTAATCATTTTAAGTTCATAAAAAATATTATGCGGCAATTGTTTTGCATAAACTTCCTTTTCACCCTTTATATAAGGATAAAGTGCCGCGGAATTACCCTCAAGCCGACCGTTTTTTCTTATTGAATAAAAAAGAACATTGTTTTTGACCTTTTTATTCTTGTAAAAATAAATAACAATATTTTTTAATATATTTTTTATACTGTTATTCTTTAATTTCTGCAATTTTTGATATGATTCAGCGGTACGTGCTTTTAATTCAATATCCTGAAAATCATTTTTGCCCTCAGTTAAATAACCTTTTAATTGTTCAACAGTATCCGGTCTTGCAACAAAATCAAGGAAGTTTTCATCTAAATCATTAAATATAATACTTCCGCTGTTAATGAAATTATAATATCCCGCGCTATACAAGTTTTTCAAATTTTCTAAAATAGATTTGCTTGTATCAAGTCTTTTTCTCAAAAACTCTACTTTGAAAAACTTATTAGCCAAAGTATAATCAGCATTTAACTGCGGTCCGTACTTATAGCCGCCTTTCAAAAAAGTAAAAGCAACTTTATTTAATGTTACTGGCTGAACCTCACCGTAATTGCTGTGATAAATCAGTTCGGCAACAAAATCAGGATTGATTTTTTTGAAATATTTTAAAGTCTGCTTTAATGTACTTGCATAGTAAACAAATTTTGCATCACAAAATACAATAAACTCAGTTGTTGCTTCATTTAAAGCCTTATAATACAATTCATCCTTTGAATCTACATTGTAAAACACTATGTTTTCCTGAATTAATTCAGCTTCAATAATATGGTCCTTCATATGCTTTGGAACAACAATTTTAATATTTGTAAGAGTCTGCAATGTAAGGCTTGTCAAACAATTTAAAAAGTCTTCGACATTAGTTTCATCACCGTAAAGAACTGCAGTAAAACAAGCTATATCAAGCATTTTTGCTCTGCTTGTACATAAATTTTCTATTGAAAATTCAGCATGACCAGCCTTTAATAATGAAATAGATCTAACATCTAATAATTTTATCTTTTCATGAACTTCATTAACAATCAGCTCAGCGGTATATTCATCAATATTC
>JBJEIS010000156.1:0-1566 GCA_051877275.1 Acutalibacteraceae bacterium
CTATGCGTATTCGGCGTATGTTGATTGGGAATATTCAAAACAAAATGATATTTCTTATCATACGCTTGCCGAAGATGATGTTTTCGAAAGCAGTACCAAATACAAAGCAACTGTCAGATTATATGTTAAATCCGGTTATACGACGGAAAAGGCACTTCATGAGATGCCGATTAAAATAAACGGCGTAACAGCCACATCGCTCACTACGGAAACCTCTACCTATGCAACCGGCTCAACTTCATTTGTAACCGATATTGCGGCGAAGGATATTTTCGTAAATAACGGCTGGGTTCTTTCGACCGAAGGCGAATATATTACAAGCGCAGAAACCGGCACAACAGTAAAGATTAAGGCAAAAGCCAGAGACGGCTACCAATTCGATCACTGGGAAGTTGTTAAGGGCGATGTAACGCTTGAAGACGCAAACAGCTCGCTCACTACCTTTGTAAAGAAAGACAGCGGCGTTCTGATTAATGCAGTATATACAGAGGGCAAATACATAATCAGCGACATTACCGCAAAATCAAACATTGCAGATATTGTAAAATACGGAAATACAATAGTCAACCCGACATTCACAATAACCAAAGGCAATCCTGCCAAATATAACAGCGGCGGAGTTATGAACTGGTATAAAAAAGACGGCGAAAAATGGGTACTATGCGAATCAGGCACATTTACCGAGGGAACATATCGCCTGTCTTGTATGTTCGGAGTTTATACAACCGACTTTAACAGCAATGAGTTAGCGTCTAACGTCAGCCTTACAGTTGACGGCGTAAACTGGGGAACAAGCACAACATCATTTAACTCCACATTCTGCTACGCCGGTTTCAATTCTCCCGAATTTACCGTTAAAGAGGGCGAAGATATTGCAACCGAATACGGCATTACCGTAACGGGCGGCACGGCGGCAAACTCTGAGGGCAAAACAATCACTGCGGCAAAAGCAGGCGAAACGGTAACTGTTACTCTGGGTACAGTGCCGAGCAACAAGGCATTTAACGGCTGGGAAGTTGTAAGCGGCGGCATAACTCTCGATGATAATTCAAGCGTATCTGCCACATTTACAATGCCGGCAAACGCTGTAAACATAAAAGCAGTATATAAAACCACGATTAGCGAGATTGAAGCAACCTCAAACGTATCGGATATTCTCGTAATCGGAAGCAAGATAACAAATCCGACTATCACAATAACAAAAGGCGCACCCGCACAGTTCAGCACCGCCGGCACAATGACATGGTTTAAAAAGGTTGACGGTGAATGGAAACAGTGCTCATGGGACGATACGGTTACCGAGGGTACATATAAGTATATGTGCGTATACGGTATTTACAATGATAACTATAAAACACATGTATTTGCAGAAAAAGTAAGCCTTACGGTTGACGGTGTAAGCTACGGAACATTTAGTTCGTACATCAAAGAAACATATTGCGATATACACGGCTTTACTTCGCCCGAATATATTGTAAAGGCGGGCACGGATATTAAAACCGAATATGCTGTAACCGTTGAAAACGGCAAAGCGACAGACGCTGATGGCAACGAGATTAGCACCGC
>JBJEIS010000156.1:1666-9472 GCA_051877275.1 Acutalibacteraceae bacterium
GAGTTTGACGCAAACGGCGGCGATGACGATGACGCCGCAGATATGGATTTCACGGCAGATGAAAACGAAGTTATCACCCTCCCCGTCTGCACAATTGCACCGCCTGCAGGCAAGCAATTTAAGGCTTGGGAAATCGGTGGGAAAGAATATCAGCCGGGCGACAAATATACCGTTACCGGTAATATAACCGTTACGGCAATTTGGCAGGATAAAGCACCGAAAAAAGCTATTGACAGTATTCAAATCACAAATCTGCCCGAAGCATACGTTATCGGCGGCACTACAATCCCGCTGAGTCCCGTTGTAAACGGAAACGCTATTATTCTAAGTCTCGGAGGAGAAATCCCCGTATTCTGGGTTCCGTATGATAGCAACACATTCTCATTTGCCTCGTTCAAAGGCGATTTTATGGAGAAAGACGACGTTTACACCTCCGATAAATATTACTATGTATTGATGCCACTCGCGCCGAAGACCGGATATCAATTTACTTCAAGCACCAAGGTTACGATGAACGGCAAAACTGCTCAAACATTCCTTGTGAATATTCCCGGCACTGAAGATTTTGCTTTATATGTGGCAGTCGGCTATGATAAAGAAACAGGCAGAATTATACCGGATAATTATTCTGTAAATATAAGCGGCGGCAAGGCAACCGACAGCAAGGGAAGCGCAATTACCGCTGTAGCACCGGGTACCAAGGTTACAATTACGGCTAATGCCGCACCAACCGGCAAAGTGTTTGATAAATGGGTTGTTGTAAGCGGCGGCGTTATTCTCAGCAACGCAAACAGCTCAACAACTACATTCATAATGCCGGAAGGTGCCGTTGAAATAAGAGCAACATATAAATCAGTGGTAGAAACACCTTCAACAGGAACAACAATTACTAACTCAATCAAATTCGGCGGTGTTACCTATACGCTCGATAAAAACGGTGAGTATGTAGGCAAAAAAGCAAAAGTACCGTCTATTACAAAGCTTTTGAAAGCTAAAAAGGCTTTCAAAGCAAAATGGAAAAAGATTTCCGGTGTTAAAGGATATCAAATTCAGTACAGCACTTCAAAGAAGTTTACTAAGAAAGCTTCAAAGAAAGTTCTTGTAAAAAGCAACAAAGCAAAATCACCTATAAAGCTTATTAAAAAGCTTAAGGGAAATAAGAAATACTTTGTTAGAATTCGTACATATACTGTTGTAAACGGCAAAAAGCTTTATTCCTCATGGAGCAAAGCTAAATCCGTAAAAACTAAGAAATAATTTGCTATTTTATACCCTAATAGGGTTTAAAATAAATATTTTAAAAGGAGGAAATTACATGGAAAACAGTACAGCAAAAGGAGCAGGATTTCTTAAGGTAACAGGTATACTTATGATAATCTTCGGCGCAATTGCACTCATTTTAAGTATTGTTGCTATATTAGGTATAGCTGCATTGGCTTATGTGTCAAACGGAGAAATTTCTTCCGGTCTTTTATATACAGCCGGAATATTAACTCTCGTTAGCGCTGTTGCAGAATTTGTTACCGGAATCGTTGGAGTTGTAAACTCAAAACGTCCTGAGAAAGCAATGACATGTATGGTTTGGGCAATAATTGTAATTGTTTTAAACGTTGTCGGCAGCATTCTCACAGTTGTTGGCGGAGACAGCTTCCCTGTATTCTCATTCATTTTAAGTGCAGTTCTCCCGGTTTTATTCATTATCGGAGCTGCAAAAAACAAACAAGTAGCATAAGTTTAACTTATCTATTGAAACGGGAAACGGAGATAAAACACTCCGTTTCCGCTTTCCTAAAGACGGCAAGCATTGTGTTTACCGTCTTTAGGAAAGCTTTTTATAAAAAATGAAAGGAGTTTTTCTATGGGACTAATTAAAGCAGGGATCGGCGCACTCGGTGGCACTCTTGCCGACCAGTGGAAAGAATTTTTCTACTGCGAATCAATGGACAAAGAGGTAATGGTGACCAAAGGTCAGAAACGAGTCAGCGGAAGATCCTCAAATACCAAAGGTAACGACAATATCATTTCAAACGGATCGGGAATTGCTGTTGCAGACGGTCAATGTATGATTATTGTGGAGCAAGGAAAAATTGTAGAGGTATGTGCAGAGCCCGGTGAATTTACCTATGACGCTTCTACCGAACCGAGTATTTTTTCAGGCAGTTTGGGTGAAAGCATTAAAGAAACCTTTAAAACTGTCGGAAAACGATTTACATACGGCGGTGATACAGGTAAAGATCAGCGTGTATACTACTTTAATACCAAAGAGTTGATTGACAACAAATTCGGCACTCCTAATCCTATACCTTTTCGCGTAGTTGATTCAAAAATAGGCTTGGATATAGATGTATCTGTACGCTGTTCCGGTGTGTTCTCCTATAAAATTGCAAATCCATTGTTGTTTTACACTAATGTGTGCGGCAATGTTGAACAAGAATACACTCGTGAAGAATTGGATAGTCAGTTAAAAACCGAGTTTATCAGCGCATTGCAGCCTGCATTTGGCAGACTTTCTGATTTAGAACTTCGTCCAAATCAAATTGTATCGCATAATACTGAGCTGGAAGATGCAATGAATACTACGCTTTCTGCTAAATGGGGCGAGCTTCGAGGATTAAAGGTAGTTAGTATTGCGCTCGGCTCTGTAACTCTGCCTGAAGAAGACGCAGAAATGATTAAACAGGCTCAGCGTAACGCAATTATGCGTGATCCTACAATGGCAGCTGCAACATTGGTTGGCTCTCAGGCAGACGCAATGAAAGCCGCAGCTGCAAACGAAAGCGGTGCGATGAACGGCTTTGTCGGCATGGGTATGGCAATGAATGCAGGCGGAATGAATGCGCAGAATCTGTTTGCAATGGGGCAACAGCAACAAACGGCACAACCGCAAAACAATGCACCTTCTGGTACCACATGGAAATGTAAATGCGGAGCTGCCGCAAGCGGTAATTTTTGCCCTGAATGCGGTTCCCCTAAACCTACTGACAACAATGGTTGGACCTGCTCATGCGGCGCTGTGAACAAGGGTAAGTTTTGTCAAAACTGCGGTACTAAAAAACCTGAAGGCGCTCCTCTTTATCGCTGTGATAAATGCGGCTGGGAGCCTGAAGATCCACACAATCCTCCGAAATTCTGTCCTGAATGCGGAGATGTGTTCGATGAAAATGATATTAAATAAAACTATAAATTTAAATACAGGAAGGATTTTTACTATGAAAAAAATATTATCGATTGTACTTTGTATCATTATGTTAGGCTGTTTTGCAGCGTGTGACAAAGGCGGAAAATCAACACTTGAAACAAAAACAGGCGACGTTATAACAGTTGGAATTCCTGAAGGATGGTCTTTAGTTTCCGGCACCGATATGAACGGAGCAAACAGTGCAGATTTCATCTGCAATGCAGAAAAATTTGAAATAGGTGACTCTTATTTGCAGGTTACAAAAAACAGTGGCGATATTTCAACAGTTCAAGAACAACTAAAATCAGGCGATACATTTGGTAAATATATTGATGATGTTGACCTTAATGGTAACACATGGTATATCGCAGAAAAAGCAGCGGCCGCTATGATAGGAGACTATGCTTGCTTCGTAAGCGGATATGAATGTGACTTCAGCAGTGATGAAGTACAACAAATACTCGGCAGTATTAAATGGGCAAAATAATATTCGCATACATCTGAGCAATTTTATTAAAATGAATATTGTTAGATAAATACAAGGAGATGATGACACATGCCTGTGTTACAGGAATATAAGTGTCCATGCTGCGGCGGCGCCATCACCTTCGACAGCACAATACAAAAAATGAAATGTCCGTATTGTGATACGGAATTTGAAATGGAAACGCTCAAAAACTATGATGACGAGCTTAAAAATGAAAAAGCCGACGATATGCATTGGGAAACCGCCGCCGGAGCAGAGTGGCAGGATGGCGAAGCTGATGGACTTCGTTCCTATGTTTGTAAATCCTGCGGCGGCGAAATTGTAGGTGACGAGAATACCGCAGCCACCTCCTGCCCTTTTTGCGGTAATCCTGTGGTAATGATGGAACAGTTTCAAGGTGCATTAAAGCCTGATTATGTAATTCCGTTTAAGCTGGATAAAAATGCTGCAAAAGCGGCGCTAAAAAACCACTACTGCAAAAAGAAGCTATTACCAAAGGTATTTAAAGACCAAAATCATATCGATGAAATCAAAGGTATATATGTGCCTTTTTGGCTGTTTGACGCTGACGCTGATGCCAATATCCGCTACAAAGCTACACGCGTAAGAGCATGGAGCGATAGCAATTATAACTATACAGAAACCAGCTTTTTTTCCGTCAGCCGAGGCGGTTCTATCGGATTTGAGCGTGTACCGGTAGACGGTTCCTCAAAAATGGCAGATGATTTGATGGAGTCTATTGAACCCTTTGACTTTTCTGAAGCTGTTGATTTTCAAACAGCTTATCTTGCAGGTTATCTTGCTGATAAATATGATGTGGATGCCGAACAAAGCATAGGCCGCGCTAACGAACGAATTAAGCGCAGTACCGCTGACGCATTTGCTTCAACGGTGCAGGGATATGCATCTGTTACTCCTGAAACAACAAGTATACGCTTGCAAAACGGATGTGCAAAATATGCGCTGTTTCCTGTATGGCTTTTAAACACCACATGGAAAGGCAAAAAATACACCTTTGCAATGAATGGTCAGACCGGCAAGATGGTTGGCGATCTTCCGCTTGATAAGTCTGCATATAAAAAATGGCTGTTTGGCCTGACAGGTATTATTACCGCGGTAGCATTTGCAGCTTCATATCTGCTATGGTTGTTTTAAGGAGGTGCAAACGAATTGAAAAAGAAAATATTTGCTCTATTGTTTGCAATTCTTCTTTGTGTAACGGTGATAACACCTGCATTTGCCGAAAGCAATATGTCAAGGCTTGTGGATAATGCCGACCTGCTTACAGATAGTGAAGAAAATACTATTTTGTCTAAACTCGATGAAATCAGCAACAAACAGCAGTTTGATATAGTAGTCGTTACGGTAAATTCACTTGACGGAAAAAGTCCTATGCAATATGCTGACGATTTTTACGATTATAACGGTTACGGTTTCGGTGCTGATTACGATGGAGTTTTGCTCCTTGTCAGTATGGAAGACAGAGACTGGTACATAACGACCACCGGATTTGGAATTACTGCCATAACTGACGCCGGCATAGAATACATTTCCGATAAGTTTGTTTCTGATTTAGGAGACGGTGAATATGCTAAAGCATTTATCTCTTATGCCGAGCTCTGTGATGAATTTATTACACAAGCTAAAACAGGAAAACCGTATGATGTCGGCAATATGCCAAAAGAACCTTTTAATTTTGCAAAAAATATTCTTATTGCATTTGTTATCGGTCTTGCAGTTGCTTTAACTATCACCAATATAATGAAAAGCAAATTAAAAACGGTACACTTTCAACCGGCAGCGAGTAGCTATGTAAAAGCAGGCAGTATGAATGTAACAGAAAACCGCGACCTATTCCTTTATACGCATATAGACCGTATACCAAAGCCGAAAGATAATACAAGCGGTGGTTCGAGTACGCATATTTCTTCCTCAGGCAGCACTCACGGCGGCGGTGGCGGCAAATTTTAAGTCATATAAATATTAATCTAAAGAAAAAACTTAAGAGATACACAAAACCAGCCTTTGTTTTTTTACAAAGGCTGGTTTTTATTTATAAGATAATTAGTCAGTATTTTAAATAAATGAATGACTGCTTATTTATTTGCCAAAATTGAAAAAAATTATATGATTATAACTATTAATGAAATTTGTTAAATCACAAATCATAGTAATTTATGTTATTTGTTTTGTTAATCCGCCAAATGACAATGTTTCTTCATTATCTTTGCCTAATATATAAAAGAGTTCCCAGTCTTCAAAAAAATTAAGCGGGTATGCTTTAGCAATAGTTTCACCATTTAGTTTTTCATAACCATATTCTTCAGCAGAATATTTACTTTCCGGAGCATTTAAAAACTCCTCACAAAAATCAGCAGATATTGGCTCTCCTGAAATACAATTTGCTAAATCAACAAATAACTGTATGTTAAAATCATTTTCGGAACCCTCATTGTTTATATGATAATCAATGCTGAAACTTTCAACTCCTTTTTTTGATTCATACGCAGAATTTATTATCCTAATATAAATATAGATATTTGAACTAACAGTAATTATATAATCACTATATAAATCTTGATTTTCAATGTCTTCATCCTTTGTTGAAATTAGTTTTAAATCGTAACTATCTGTAACTTTTTGCAATGAACTTTGATAAGTAGAAAAATTTTTCTTTGATTGTTCAATTGTTAGTTGTTTTGTAGTACAACTACACAAGGAGACTAATAATGAGATAATTACAGCTATTATAACAACTCTTTTCATTAAAACTCCTCCTCTTTTTTGTGTTACGCATAAAAGACAGATTAATCATGCCAAATCTCTGCCGTTTTTCTAAGTGGCATTTGTTTTTATATTCAGTAATTTTTCGATAAGTTCTTTTTTACGAATATTAAGAAGGTGGTTTAAAAAATATGCTGCCACTGCAACTATTAAAATAAACAACCATTTGAAAAAGTTTTTAAATAAAAAACTTAATACTATGCCTATTATTAGAATAAGAAATACTAAAAATATAATCTGTATTTTACTACTTTTACACCATTTATCTAAACTTTGTTTATCAATATTTATAATTTTTGATAAGTAAACTTCTTGGTCACAACTTAACTGACTTTTTTGATAATCAATGCTATAAGGAAGATTGTTAGTATCTGATAAACTACCAAATTCCAAATCAAAAATATATAGAAAATTCAAAAAACTACTATATTTATCATTATTAAACCATATATTGTCTTTGAAAATTCTAACATTATTTTGATTTTGTTTTAAATGATAAATTTCATATGACTGTGCCTGATGTTTTGTTTTATGTAAATGTAGTTTGTTATCAATTAAAATATCATATGTAACATCTAAATCAGTATCATTTATAATCTTTATCACCATAATTTAATCCAACCTTTAAATATTCTATCATAAAAATAATCCCATATTGCAGCAATCATTTCCTCCAATTGACATACACGCAGTTGCAATTTTCATTGGTTTGTTTGGGATGGCTAATATTGCTGTTTTCAAGATTAATAATCTTCTCGTTGTTATTATCAGACACCACAACTTTTCGATAAAAATTATAAGTATACTCTTACAATTTACTTTATTATCACATAATCAAATAAATCATGTAACAATAAAGTATTGTTATAACAAGGTTTTTAAAAGATAATAACGTTACTTTTTTGTTGTTTGGGTTTGAAATATACTTATTTGAATAAATTAACGGCAAATAAAAAAACGGGGTGAAAATTATAGTGTTAAGATTGGTATAGTCGGGAGTATTTGTCGTACCTAAAAAGAAAAATGTTAAAGATACAAGAGTTGGATCTATTATACAACATCTAAATTTATTTACTATTTTATTTTCAATTACATTTTTAATTTTGAAATAATTCAAAATATAATTAATTATAAAACCAATTATTATTAGAAATATTATTGAGTTCCAAGGGAAAGTATTAAAGCCAACTAAAAAAAATATACAACAATCATAAATAATAGAAAAAAACAGACTTGCAACCCCAAAACTTACTGACTTAGAGTTTTGATTCATTTTTTAGAACCTCTTTTCTTATGCATAATAAACATATGCTTTTACTCTTTAATATGTCTTTATCTCAATCATCTAAAATTGGTT
>JBJEIS010000157.1:0-9466 GCA_051877275.1 Acutalibacteraceae bacterium
TGCTATTGTAAACGGTTCTGTAGGAGAACCGAAAAAATCTTTTAAAACTTATAATGTTCAGGGCGAAAAGGCTTCGGTTGCTTATAAGGTTTCGATTTCTGCCGCGGACAAGGCTATAATAAAGAATTTTGATGCAAATTATAATACAGATGATATGTCTCCTTATGATAGAATATGGACAGCTTTTCAGTTTATTCACAGAAAAACTACATACGCAAGCGAAGGACTGTATTCACAAATAGGAAACTCTACATATGTTGATTCAATATTTAACAAGAGAATTGGGCAGTGCGTTCAGTATAACGGTGCTATGCTTGAATATCTTGCAAATCTCGGGATGAATGTTAAATTACTTATGGGTTACAGAGGAACATCTACTGATAATAAGTGGCAGCATTTTTGGGGACAGGTAAAATTAAGTAACGGTAAAACATATGTAATGGAAACCGGAAATTACGGTAACGATGGTTCTTGGTACTATTTCTTCACTCCGTATAGCCGCACAAAAAAATATTTAAAATGCAACAAATATGTCAGTGGAATACAAGCTTGAGGATTTTCCTCAAGCTTTTTTGTTTGTATCCATAACCATACAATATTTTTTAATTAGTTTAATTTCATATTTTTTAAAAAGATACATACTTTCAAAGAAATCAATTGTAAAGGAAAAAAGCAGAAAAAAAGTAACTAAATTCGGAAATAAACTAAGAAAGCTCAGAATATTTTCTGCAAAATTTAAAACTATCATAGACATTAATCCCCAAATTAATGAATAGGATAATGAAATATTTCCGTTGATATTATATTTTGAATTTGAATAATCCCAAACTTTTATATTAAATGCAGTTTTGAAAAAAGAATTAAAAAAGTATTCAACAGCGCTGCATAAAATTAAACCAACTAAAAAATATATTAATTTGTTTTGCGGCAATACAGGTTTTATCAGCAACAGTATTGTGGCACCGATTCCGTAAACAGGGCAGAGTGGTAAAAATTTCATTGTTTTTCGGTCATTAAAAGTTTTGGTTTTTAAAAATGAAAAAATTACTTCAACAACCCATCCGAAAAACGAGAATATAAAAAATGATAAAAAATAAGTCAATACAAATCACCAAAAATATTTTTAGCAATATGTATTGACTTATTCTTATATAAGCGAATTAATAATTTTTTCAGCAATTCTTATTCCGTCAACAGCCGCTGATGTTATACCGCCCGCATAACCGGCTCCTTCACCGCAAGGATAAAGTCCGATAATATTTGAGATATAATCTTCATTTCTAACAATTTTAACGGGAGATGAACTTCTGGTTTCGGGAGCAGTTAAAAAGGCATTTTCATCAGCAAAACCATGCATTTTTTTGTCTATTAAAAGCAATCCTTCTTTAATCGAATCAATAATAAACGCAGGTAAAACTTTGTGTAAATCACAAAGCACAACACTCGGCTGATAAGTCGGAATTACACTTCCAAATGTGTTTTCCTTACCGTATAATAAGCTTTTTAGTGTTTGCGCCGGTGCTTTATAAGCATCGGTTATATTAAATGCCTTTTTCTCAATATCTCTTTGAAGCTCTATGCCTGCCAAAGGATGCTGTGAAGGGAAATCAGATGGTCTAACATTAACTAAAATGGCGCTGTTTGCATTTTTACCGTCACGAAGATAATTGCTCATTCCATTGACTGCAATCATATTTTGCTCACTTGCAGCGGCAACAACATAGCCACCGGGACACATACAAAAAGAGTAAACAGAACGGCCGTTTTCAAGGTGAACTGCTGTTTTATAATCAGCAACAGGAAGATATTTGTTATTAAATTCATTTCCGTATTGAATTTTATTAATAAACTCTTGGCTATGCTCGATTCGTGCTCCGATTGCAAAAGGTTTTTGTTGCATTATAATGTTTTGATTATAGAGGCTTTCAAAAGTATCTCTTGCACTGTGTCCGATTGCAAGGATTATATTATCGCATGGAATTTCTTCAATGTTAGTGTTATGTTGCGTAATTGCAGAAACAATTTTACCGTTTTGCTGATTAAACCCTATAAATTTTGTTTTAAAATGAAATTCACCGCCATTGTTTTCAATGTATTTTCTGAAATTTATAATAACTTTTCTTAAAACATCTGTTCCGATATGTGGTTTTTGTTCATATAGAATTTCTTTTGGCGCACCGAATTCAACAAAGGTTTCTAAAACCAATCTAATTCTTTTATCAGAAATACCGGTGTTTAGTTTTCCGTCGGAAAAAGTTCCTGCACCGCCTTCACCAAACTGTATATTGGATTCGGGATTAAGCTTACCGCCTTCAAAAAAGTCGTTAACAGATTTGATTCTGTCTTCAATTTTTTCACCGCGTTCAATAATAATAGGTTTTAATCCGCTTTTAACCATTATATATGCTGCAAAAAGTCCCGCAGGACCGCTTCCGATAATAACATTTTTGCAATTTGATTTAGCAATATTAATAAAACTGTATTTTTCTTTTTTGTATAATGAAACTTCATTAGTTTTTGCTTTTGCAATGATTTTTGATTCATTGCCTTTGATTTTCGCTTTAACAGTTACAACAAATTTTATGTCATTCTTTTTTCTTGCGTCTAAAGAGCGTTTAATTAAATCAAAACTTATTATATCATCAGCGTTAATCTTTATTTTTTTTGCGATAGCAATTTTTAAGTCGTTATCTTTATATGAAGGTTTTAGCTTTAAATTGCTGACTTTTATCATATTTTTTCTCCAATCGCCGATTTTGCAGCTAAATAGGCAGAAGAAAATGCCCACTGTAAATTATAACCTCCGCAGTCGCCGTCAATATCTAAAATTTCTCCGCAGGCATACAGATTCTTAACTAATTTTGATTCCATTGTTTGTTCATTAAAATCATTAGTTTTAACTCCGCCGGCGGTAACTTGCGCATTTTGAAAACCGCTGACACCTGTAACTTTAAGCTTGAAGTTTTTGACTGCGGAAGCAATAAGTGTAATATCTTTATCAGAAAGCTCATAAGCATCTTTATTAAGCTTGAATCCGCAATACTTAATAATAACTTGCCCGAGTCTTTTATTTAAAATCATTGATAAAAGATTTTCAGTTGAAAGGGGATAGGTAAACGGATTTCCTAAAACAGTATAAATTAGATTTTTGACATAAGAAACGGATTTGTTATTCATAAAATCCAAAGTTATAGTGCAGTTCTTATCATAATTCTTTGCAGCAATACCTGAAAGCTGAAAAATCGGCGGTCCCGAAAGACCGTAGTCAGCAAATAGAACTTGTCCGAATTCTGCTCTAATAAGATTGTTATTGACATATATTTCACATAAAGCGTCAGCCTTAATGCCTTTTAATTGCTTAACAAATTCAGTTTCTGTTTTAATCTGTGTAATTGCAGGGTAAAGACGAGTAGTTTTATGAGAAAAATGTTCTAAAAGCTTATATCCGCTTCCATCTGAGCCTAAATGCGGGCTTGATTTACCTCCGCAAGCAACAATTACTTTATCGAATTTACAATCATTTATCAAGAATTTATCTTTTGCTTTTTCAATTTTTTCAATTTTTGTATCGGTAATTATTTTAGCACCTAAAATCTCACATTTTAAGCGTAAAAAATCAAGTACTGTTCCTGCTTGCTCGGAAAATGGATAGTATTTATCATCTTCTTTGCGTAAAATAAGTCCGTTTTGCGAGAAGAAATCAATTAAATCATCTTTTGTGAATTTCTTTAATGCAAAAGAGGCAAAAGCCGGATTTTCGCCGTGATAGTGCAGCAAAGCATTCTTTTTAAAGGCTAAGCAGTTTTCATTAGTAATATTACACCTTCCGTTGCCGGTTGCCAAAAGCTTTTTGCCGACGCGAGAAAGTTTTTCAAATATAGTTACTGAAATTTCTGTACCGGAGGAAAGCGCCGTAATTGCCGCAAAAAGACCTGAAGCTCCTCCTCCGATTATAGCAATATTAGTCATTTGTTTTTTCCTTTTTACATCTTAAAATGCCAAATATTATTGAACTGAAGCATAAAGCAATAATTAATACAAGAATTAAAATAAATTGAATATTTATACTGAAAACCTGTTTGTTAACCAACATAATCAGCGCACAAATCCAAAATAATGAGAAAATAGAATTAGTAATAAAGTATAGAGCTTTTGAACCGGTAGTGTTAAGCTTTTCTGTTGCATTAATTAAATACGCTTCGCTTAGTATAAAATTAATAATTAAAATAGGGAGCAAGTAAACACAGCTTTTATTTGCAGTGAATAAATTCCATACTAATACGCCTGATAACACTAAAACAACTATTTCATAAATTCTGTAAATCTGTTCATTTATTTTAGATTTTTTTGCAAAACTTATAAGAGTGAGAATTACACCAATCAAAGAAACAACAGTAATTACAATTAAGAAGATAAAATTATATGTGTAAGATGAGCTGTAATATGTTTGTGTAAAGTTTAAAAGATATTCTGATATATAAATAAATGCGCCTAATACTATCAAATGTATTGATGTATTGATTTTTTGAAAAACATTATATTTTTTGCTTAATAAGTAAATAAAAAGTGTTATTACGCAAATAGCAACTCCAAGGATACATAACCAATGTAAAATATTTGATGCAGTCATAATTTTATTCTCCTGTATAAAAATATAAACTAATTTTACCACGATATTATAAATTTATCAATCATAATTTAAGAAAACAATTGACAAATTGAATTTTTAAAGCTATAATTCAAATAGTAAGATCAAGGAGGAAGATTTTATATGGATAACAAATTAAAATTACACAACATTGATATAAACGACTTTATCAAAACGGTTGATACTTGTAAAGGCGGCGTTTTTCTTGAAACTGAAGAGGGCGACTGCTTGAATCTTAAATCAAAATTATGTCAGCTCACAGGCTTAACAAAGCTTATCGAGGGCGGTATCATTGTTGAAGCTTCAGTAAGATGTGAAAATCCTGAAGATGAATCAAAGTTATTTAGATTTAATCTTTATCAGGAAGTTCCTGAAGATAAGAATTCTTCTGAGGAAAAATAAATGCAATCTAAAAAAGTGCAGTTCAATATTGAACTGCACTTTTTTCTTGATAGTTATTGAAATGCTTGATGCATAGTTTCAAGCGCTTTTTTTTCAATTCTTGAAACATAAGAGCGGGATATATTTAATTTTTTTGCTATTTCTCTTTGTGTTAGTTCCGGATTTCCTGCTAAACCGTATCTTAGGTATATTATTGTTTTTTCACGCTCATTTAGCTTTTCATCAATAATCTTGTATAGTTTTTCTGTTTTAATTTTAAGCTCAATATCATCAACAATATCTCTGTTATCAGAAATAATGTCAATAAGCGTCAGAGTATTGCCGTCCTTGTCAATGTCAACCGGGTCAGACATATAAACATCGCCATTCGTTTTCTTTTGAGAACGAAAGTGCATTAAAATCTCGTTTTCGATACACCTTGAGGCATAGGTAGCAAGTTTTGTTCCGCGATCGGGAGTAAAAGAATTTACAGCTTTTATAAGTCCTATTGTTCCTATTGATATCAAATCATCTTGATCATAACCTACGGAATAGTATTTTTTAATTATGTGTGCTACAAGTCGTAAATTATGTTCAATTAATTTATTTCTGGCATTTAAATCATTGTTATTTTGAAATAAATCCAAATAATGTTGTTCATCTTCTTTAGACAGCGCTTTCGGAAACTCATTGCTTTGGTTTATATGAAGAATCATAAACAATGAGCTTAAAGCTGTTTTTATAATTTCAAAAAACATAATATCACCTCGTATTTTCTTTAAAATTGTATGATAATTATGTTTGTACTTATTAAAAATTAATCAAAACTTGTTGTATTATTTCACAAAATATGTTATTATATATCTGTTTGGTGGTGAGAGATGTGAATGGCTTGACAGCTGAAGAAAAAGTCGTTTTAAGTTTGGTAAAAAACGGACTTAACGGACTTGATGATAAAATAGATACTGATTGTGATTTTAGTCAGGTTTTAAAGATTTTAGACAAACATGCTGTAAATATGATTGCTCTTGAAGGAGCTAAAAGCATTGTATCTGCTATTCCGAAAAATATCTATTCACAATGGATGTATTTAGCTAGCCGAAAAATGGCTAAGCGTGAAAGTATTTCAGCTGTTCAGAAAAAACTCACAACCTTACTTGAAGAAAATAATATCAGCTATTATGTGTTAAAAGGCTTTTGTGCTGCAAGTTATTATTATAAACCGGAGCTGCGTGAATGTGGAGATGTAGATTTTTTTGTTAACCGCTCTGATTTTGAACTTGCTGATTCTTGCTTAAAAAATTCAGGCTTTTCTTTAGAAACTTCCAAAGAAGATTTACACCATTGGAGCTATTTTTCAAATGGTGTAGAAGCTGAAATGCATTATAGAATTTGGGATTTACCAAATAATGAATGCGGTGATTTTTTAAAAAACTATTTTGATAATACTATTGAGAATACAAAAACTTATTCCATTGATAATTACCGATTTAATGGTCCTAAGCCTGTGTCTCATGCAGTAATACTTTTACTGCATATAATTAATCATATGCAAAAAGGCGGTATTGGGCTTCGTCATATATGTGACTTTGCTGCATTTTTATCAAGCTCTGATTTTAAAGATAATTATGAAGAAATCATCAATGTATTCAAAAAAGGCGGTATATTTAAGTTTGCACAAATAGTTGCTTGTGTTTCTAATAGTTATCTCGGCTCTCCTGAATATGATTTTTTTGAGGGTGCTGATTTAGAATTAAGCGAACAGTTTTTGATAGATGTTATGAGAAGTGGAAATTTCGGCGTTTTATCACAAGACAGTTATTTTGGCAGTACTGTTTTTACTTTGAATAAAACTGAAAACAGCGTTATAAGTAGCATATTTGAGTTTTGTAAGAATTCATGGAAACCTTGTGGAAAACATAAAATTCTGTTGCCAATTGCTCCGATTTATGTTGGTATAAGATATTTTTTCAGAATGTTAAGAGGTAAACGCCCGAAAATCAACCCTGTAAAATTCACTAAAAATGGGCTTGAACGTGCTGATTTATATAAGAATCTTGAGTTTTTTAAGAGGTAGTATTTATGGTGAGTATTAAAAAAATCGAATCTAAAGATATTTTTCGTAGAAGTCTTATTATCGGCACTTCATTATTAATGGTTTTGCTTATTTCATCTATTGCTACTACCATTATTGAGTTTGCTTTACTATCAAAAGGTTACAGTGTTAAAGAAACTTTGGCTGTATTTTTTGATACATGGTCCGGTTATTTAATAAATACTGTTCTTTCTGCTATTTGTTATACCTTTCCGTTTTTACTTATAAAAATTATAGACAAAAGACCTGTTTACGATATATGCTTGCTTAACACTCCTAAAAATAATCTTGCACCGTATTGTGTAGGACTAGTTTTAGGTACGGCTATGGTTGCTAATATCGTAACAACTGTTTTAAATAATATTGCAAGCGCTTTATTTGATTTCAACGCAGTTCAGCAATCAATAGGAGATAATACTTATTCGAGCAGTGAAGAGCTTATTTATACATTGATTTCTGCCGCACTTTTACCTGCTTTGGTTGAAGAGTTTGCTTTTAGAGGCGTAGTTTTAGGTGCTTTTAGAAAGTTCGGTGATATATCGGCAATTTTCTTTTCCGCAATAATATTTGCAGTGTTTCACGGTAATTTTATTCAAATGCCGTTTGCCTTTATACTCGGAATCGTATTAGGACTTACTTTAGTTATAACAGGCTCTATTTGGCCGGGAATTATTGCACATTTTCTTAATAACGCATTTGCAATTATCGCTAATGCAACTTCCCAAGAAAACTATTATCTGATTAATACGCTTTCGCTTTTATTCATTGTATTGGGAATTATTTCTTTAGTAGCTCTTTGCAATAAAAAAGCTTTCAGCTTAGTAAAAAAACAGCCGTCAACACTAAGCTCTTCCTCAAAACTATTAAAAATGTTTATATCGCCGACGGTTTTTGTATTTGTTATATTGATGTTGATTGTTTCTTTTTTTAGTAAAGCATAATGAATAATAATTACGAAAAATTTATGCTCGAGGCATTAAAGCTTGCAGAGATAAGCTATTCAGAGGGTGAAGTGCCTGTCGGAGCCGTTGTAGTAAAAGACGGAAATATAGTTGGCAGAGGAAGAAACAGAAGAGAGCAGTTAAAAAACGTTTTGTCACATGCTGAAATTGAAGCGATTAACGACGCTTGTAAAAAACTTTCTTCTTGGAGACTTGACGGCTGTGACTTATATGTAACACTTGAGCCTTGCCCGATGTGTGCCGGAGCCATTATTAATGCACGAATAAACAAAGTAATATACGGTGCAAGAGATGAACAAATGGGCGCTGTCAGGTCGGTTATTTCAATGTTTGATCTTGATTTTAATCACAGACCTAAAGTAGTTTCTTCTGTTTTACAAGAAGATTGCTCTAAAATATTATGTGATTTTTTTAAATCATTAAGATAAAATTTTAATTCAAAGGACGATTATTTTATGAAATTAGGAATTGTAGGATTGCCGAATGTAGGTAAATCAACATTGTTTAATGCAATTACAAATGCCGGCGCATCTGCTGCAAACTATCCTTTTTGCACAATTGAGCCTAATGTAGGAATGGTTTGTGTACCTGATGAAAGATTGGATAAGCTTGCTGAGCTTTTTCAGCCTGATAAAGTCACACCGGCTGTAATTGAGTTTGTTGATATTGCCGGACTTGTTCGCGGTGCTTCAAAAGGCGAGGGATTAGGAAATAAATTTTTATCTCATATTCGAGAAGTAGACGCAATTGTTCATGTTGTCAGATGCTTTGAAAATAATGATATAGTTCATGTAGACGGCTCAATAGACCCAATAAGAGATATTGAAACAATTAATCTTGAATTGATTTTTTCTGATATTGAAATGGTTGAGAGAAGAAAAGACAAAGCTACAAAACTTCTTAAAGGTGATAAGTCATTACAGAAAGAGGTAGACTTTTTGTCAAGATTAATTTCACATCTTGAAGAGGGAAAACCTGCAAGGTCTATTGAAATGGATGAAGATGAACAGGAAATCTTAAAAACCATTGCTCTTTTATCTTCAAAACCGGTTATTTACGCTTGTAATATGAGCGAAGACGATTTTATTTCAGGCATTAATGAAAATGTTAGATTTAATGCTGTTAAAGAGTTGGCAAAAACAGAGAATGCAGGTGTATTACCGATTTGTGCAGAGCTTGAAGCACAGCTTTCGGGTATGGAACAGGAAGAAAAAGAAATGTTCTTGGAAGAGTTGAACTTGAAAAGCTCCGGTCTTGATAGATTAATTAAGGAATGTTATTCATTATTAGGACTAATTTCATATCTTACTGCGGGTAAGCCTGAAGTAAGAGCTTGGACAATTAAAAAAGGAACAAAAGCTCCCGGTGCTGCCGGAGTTA
>JBJEIS010000158.1:0-2265 GCA_051877275.1 Acutalibacteraceae bacterium
CTGCCCAAGCATCTACCCTATCCTTATGGTTTTGGTATAATGTCTGTGCAGTATCACTTGTATCATTTTTCAAAGCAGTTGCAACTGTTTGAAGTGAACGAGTATTGTTTGAAACATTGTTGCTTGCGTAATCAGCATAAGTAATTGTTTCATTACCCTCTGTATCAGTAACTTTTACATAGCCTCTGCCTACAAAATCTCTTGTAATATTTTCGTCTTTAATATTTACAAGCGAGCCTACTATTCCGCTGAACTCACCCTCAGTATAATATGTTGCTGAATTGAATTTTACATCAACATATTTCCCTGTTTCAAGGTCAAAGCTTAATTCTTTGTCTTGAATATTATCTACAGGTGCGATAAGTGTACCAAGTTCTACTGTGTAACCTAAATCACGAAGCGCTGTGACTTTGTCAATATCAACTTCTGTATAGAATCTAATACCATTAACATCATTAAGTCTTATTGACGCTCCATCTTTCATCGTTGCGCTTACTGTTATATCATCTATTACAGGTACTGCTGCTACACCGAGGCAAAACAATTTTGCGCCTTCTACTTGGTTTACTCCCAAGAAGATTGCATTATTTGCTCCATCTTTAAGTTCAAAATTGCCTACATCAAAACCTTTAATTTTACCTCCACAATAAGAAGCATACGGCGTATCATTAGTAAAATCTACTGTTTTAAGCTCTGTACCTGTTCCTGTAGGTGTAGTTACAGTTTTTGATTGTTCATAGGCAGTAAATTTATATTTACCTGCTGAAACAACTCCTTGATAATTAGTGTATTCAAATACTATAAGTTTATATTTACCTGTTGATAAATAGTTTGTCTGTGAATCCCAATCAATAGTTAGCTTTGAATTAGAGCCATCATAATTTAATGGGGTACATTGATTAAGCTTATATCCTGTTGCTCCAGGAAAGAAGTTTCCATGAGGCTTTGAACCCGTAATATATTTATCGCTTGCATCTGCATCTTCCCAATGAGATGAATCGGATATCATATTGTTCCAAATATAAAAGAAGTTACTATAAGCTGTCTCATTTGAAGTTGAAGCAGTTGTAGTTTCCTTTGTAACTGTTGTTGTACCATTTGCATTTGTTGTAGTTGTAGCTGTCGTAGCAACTGTCGGAGTTTCAGTATCTGAATCAATAGTAACCGTAGCTTCATTACTTGATTTGCCCACAAGAATTAACGCTCGCAATATACAGCCTATAGCGTCCTTTGGATCTTTGGTTCGGTTCAAATTTACCTGTATATT
The DNA here is from genome assembly GCA_051877275.1 of Acutalibacteraceae bacterium. GTDB lineage: Bacteria > Bacillota > Clostridia > Oscillospirales > Acutalibacteraceae > RUG11462. Next base: position 1,268 of record JBJEIS010000158.1, read on the forward strand.
ATGCGAACCGTTTTGTATATCTGCCGTACCCACATAAGTTGACAAATCATCACAATACCATTCACCTGTTTCGGCAGATGCAGTATACTGAGAATAATCTGCATTTGCTGTATATGTACTGCCTTCAATTGATAAATCAAATGCACCTGTTGTCCAATATGCCTTAGTACCTGTCAAAAAGACATCATATTTTCCTTCATCAATCTTATTATTTGGCTTAACATTAAATGATTTTACACCGTTACTGAAATTGAGTGCTTTTGTACCCGGCTGCCATGCACTTTGAGTACCTGACGCACTACAAGCGGTATCGGTAGGAACGCTGAATATATTAATATGTGAATAGTCGCCGTCTGTTGCCTGATATGCACGAACATAATCAACTTTCATTTGTGCCGATGTAAGATTAGGAGCGGCATTTGGGCCTAAATTAAATGAGTTCATATCACCGATTGCCATATTCATAAATATAAACTGAGGATTTTTGCGGAAAAAGTCATATTGTGAACTTGTGATATCAAAAACAGCACATACTACATCATCAACATAGTACATAAATATTTTATCAGTATAATAAATTCCGTATGTATGATATGTACCTCTTATTACGGTATTAGCAGTGTTATTAGGACTTCCGGTATATCCTCCCGCTAAAGATGTACTATGATTGCCATCATAATTCGGCGAATAATGAACAAGCTGGTTCATATTATATGTCTTTGAGAACAACTCTGCAATGTCAATTTCTCCTGCTGTAGGCCAATTTTTAGTTTTATCGGTTGAATCAAGTTCCCCCTCAGGACCTATTGCACTACCACCTGTTGTCCAAAATGCAGGCCAAGTTTCATCGGTTTCTGTAGACTGCTCCGGAAACATAATTCTTGCTTCGAGCATTCCGTATTTGATACCGTAATCATTGTACAATTTTGTCCAATGTTCTTCACTTCCCGGCTCAATTCCGTCAAAGGTCGCCCAGTAATTGCGCAAAGAAGCACTGG
>JBJEIS010000159.1:0-9325 GCA_051877275.1 Acutalibacteraceae bacterium
GCAATTTTTGTCTTTTCTTGAATCAAATCTCCGCTTTCGCAACATTTACCCGCGATTGTAGCAACATAATCAGGCTCTTTATCAGCCTTATTTGCTACAACAACCTGATAATCACACTGATATAACGCATATCTCGGATTATCACCCATGCCGCCGTCGATTGTGACATAATTTCTTACATTTTCTATTTCTTTTACTGCACCGACTTTATAAAGAGTAATTCCTGCAGCACCGACAATCGAGCGACCGGGCTCAATTAAAATCATTGGAACCAAAAGATTATTCTCTTTACAAAAATCATTTATTACATCAGCAACCTCTTTCATATAAAGCTCATAGCTAATGTGATCATCAGTTTCGAGGTACTTAATAGCAAAGCCGCCGCCTAAATTAAGTGAAGAAAGCTCAAGACCGAGTTCATCTTTAATTTTTTTATAAAAATCCATCATTACCTTTGCTGCTTCAACAAAAGGAGTATCACCGAAAATCTGTGAACCGATGTGACAATGAAGTCCTACAAGTGAAATGTTTGACATTTCTTTTGCAAGCTTAACTGCTTCAAAAGCCTCGCCGTTTTCAAGTGCGAATCCAAATTTGCTGTCTATCTGCCCTGTTCTAATGAAATCATGAGTGTGAGCATCAATACCTGGTTTGATTCTAAACATAGCCTTTACTGTTTTATTATGGTCTTTGGCTATTTCATTTAATTCTTTAAGTTCAAAAATATTATCAACAATTATTACGCCTATATTATTTTCAACTGCATAAACCATCTCATCAGTAGTTTTATTATTTCCGTGAAAATAAATTTTTTCAGCAGGAAATCCGGCTTTTAAAGCAGTGTAAATCTCTCCGCCGGAAACGCAGTCAATACCAAGGCCCTCTTCATTAACTATTCTGCACATTTCCAAGCAGTTTAACGCTTTACTTGCATATAATACAAGACCTTTTTCATAGTTTTCATCTATTGATTTTTTAAACATTCTGCAATTATTTCTGATTGTTGCTTCATCCATAACATAAAGCGGTGAGCCGAATTTTTTAACTAATTCAGTAGTATCGCATCCGCCGATGGTAAGATTGCCGTTTTTAACATTTAAACATTCACTTGTAAACATTTTTATTCACCCTCTACTTTTAATGAAATATAATTTTTAAGTTCCTCAATTCCATCGCCGTTAAGGGAAGAAACAGGAATCATTTTTGGTTTATTATCTAAGAAAGATAATTCCTCTTCTAAAGCTTCAAGTCTGTTTTTATACTCCGTTTTATTTAACTTATCTGATTTGGTAAGCGCTAAAACAAAATCAAACCCCATCTGTTCAAGATAATCAATCATATCAAGATCAAGCTGACTGAGCTTATGCCTCATATCCACCAACTGAACAACAAGAGCAATATTTCTTTCAGTAGAAAAATATGCCTCCATTAAATCAGCCCAACGGCGCTTCTCTCCCGCCGAGACTTTTGCGTAGCCATATCCGGGTAAATCAACTAATCTTCCGTCTATGAGATTATAAAAATTAATTGTTACGGTTTTACCCGGCTGTGAACTGACTTTAGCAAGTTTTTTTCTGTTTAACACTTTGTTTATTAAAGAACTTTTTCCTACATTTGATCTGCCGGAAAAAGCTACTTCTTTTAAATCGGATTTTTGAAGCTGTTTCGGCGTGCCGAAAGCCGCTTCAAAATATGCTTTTTCAAACTGCATTATTAATTTCCTTTTTATTTAGTAATGAGCGGTAACGGCTCCAAAAATATAATATCATCTCTTTTTGATGCGTCGCCCTCGGCTAATACAGCAGCAGAAGCAACAACATTTGCACCTGCTTTGTTAGCAAGTTCTTTGATTGCTATAAGCGATTCTCCTGTTGAAATTACATCATCAACAATTAAAACTCTTTTACCTTTAAGCTCCTCGACATCATATTCGCCGATATAGAGTTTTTGAACTTTATCAGTAGTAATAGATTTAACTTCTACTGAAAAAGTTTTACCCATATATAATTTTGGACCTTTTCTTGCAACAATATACTTCTTTCCGCTTTGACGCGACATTTCATGAGCAAGAGGTATTGATTTTGCTTCAGGAGTCAAAATCACATCAAATTCAGGTACTTTTTTTAGTAATTCAGCCGCACTTGCAACAGCTATTTCAGGATCGCCAAACAATATAAAAGCGGCAATCGAAACATCGTCATTAATCGGGAATACTCGCAATTCGCGCTCAAGACCTGCAATTTTCATCTTATACGTCTTCATTAAATACACTTCCTAACACATTTTCTCTGATAATTTTTCACCTGATAACAAATGAAAATGAATATGTTTTACTGATTGACAACCGTATTCGCCCGAATTTGTAACAATTCTAAATCCGTTATCAAGATTGTTTTCTTTAGCTATTTTTGCAGCAGCAACAAAAACTTTTGCTACTAAATCAGCATTTTCCTCTGTTATATCAGCAGCTGAATCAATATGCTGTTTTGGAATTATAAGCACATGAAAAGGTGCTTGAGGATTAATATCTTTAAATGCATAAAGGTATTCATCCTCATAAACTTTTGTTGAAGGGATTTCTCCCGCAATTATTTTACAGAATAAACAATCCATTTTCTTTACTCCTTAATCATTTTTGAAATAATATCATCCACAGCAAGAAGCGCTTCATCAACTTTTGTAACATCTTTACCGCCTGCCATAGCGCTGTCAGGTTTTCCGCCGCCTTTACCGCCTGTTATAGCCGCAACTTCTCTAACGATATTTCCTGCATGCGCACCTTTTTTAACTGCGTCTTTACCACAAGCACAAGCAAATGTTACACTCATTTTTTCTCTGTTAATTCCTGCAATTACTGCAACAATGTCTGAATTCAAATCTTTAAATGAATCACATATATTTCTTAAATTACTGCTCTCTACACCGGTAGTAGCAAAGGCAACAATTTTAACACCCTTAACATCTCTCGCTTTTGAAAGCATTTCTTTTGCTTTTTGTGCCGCAATTTGTTGATTCATTTCAGAAAGCTTTCTCTCTGTGTTTTTAAGTTCAGCAACTGCTGAAGTTACTTTATCGGTTAATTCACCCGGATTTCCTGCCTTAACTGCTTCACAGAGTTTGGAAAGTATAAACTCATTTGCGGAGATATACTCAATTATACTAATTCCCGTTACTGCTTCGATACGGCGAACACCGGAAGCAATTGAGCTTTCGCTCATAATATGGAAAAGTCCTAACTGAGAAGTATTAGTTACATGTGTACCGCCGCAGAATTCAATAGAATCTCCGGCAGTGACAACTCTTACAGTGTCGCCGTATTTTTCACCAAACAGAGCCATAGCTCCTTTTTTCTTTGCTTCTTCTATCGGCAAAACTTCGGTAACTACTTCAATAGATCTTAAAATTTCATCATTAACAATATATTCGACTTTTTTAAGTTCTTCAGGAGTCATAGCGGAAAAATGGGTAAAGTCAAATCTAAGTCTGCTTGCTGTTACTTCCTGACCTGCCTGTTCAACATGTGTACCGAGAACTTTTCTTAAAGCATTCTGCAAAAGATGAGCCGCGGTATGATTTCTCATAATAGCGTGACGCTGTTTTTCATCAACACTTGCATTAACTTTATCATTAATAGATAATTTACCGCTCTTAACAACACCGTAATGCATATAAACGCCGTCAGGATTTTTCTTAACATTATTAACTTCAAATACACCTTTATCTGAAGTAATTACACCTGTATCAGCAACCTGACCGCCTGAAACAGCATACAAAGGAGTTTTATCAAGAACAATTATTGCATGATTACCCTCAGAAATTTCAGAAGCCTGTTCGTTTTCAAAGATTATTGATTTAATTTCCGAATCACAAGAAAGTTTTTCATAACCTACAAACTCAGTAGAAGCAACATTATCAAACTTAATATCTTTACTTGCCCAAGATTCACCGTCAGAAGCTTTTCTTGCATTTCTTGCTCTTTCTTTTTGTTCAACCATTAATTTTTGGAATTCTTCCTCATTTACAGTTAAACCGCTTTCTTCAAGAACATCTTTAGTAAGGTCAAGCGGGAATCCGTAGGTATCATAAAGTTTAAATGCACTTTCGCCGGAAAGTACTTTTCCTTCAATCGAATCAATAAGGTCACCGAGCATAGAAAGACCTTGGTCGATAGTTTTAATAAAAGATTCTTCTTCATTTTTTATAAGCTTTTTAATAAAGTCTTTTTTCTCAAGGACTTCAGGATAAGCATTTTTGTTTTCTTCAATAACTGTATCACAAACATCAGATAAAAATGCATGATTAATTCCAAGCAATTTTCCGTGTCTTGCAGCACGTCTGAGCAATCTTCTTAATACATATCCTCTGCCTTCATTTGAAGGCATTACCCCGTCTGCAATCATAAATGTTGTTGAACGAATATGGTCGGTAATTACGCGAAGTGAAACATCGGTTTTCTCACTGTCGCCGTAATGAACACCGGCAATTCTGCTAACATGTTTCATAATATTTTGAACAGTATCAACTTCGAAAATATTATTTACATCCTGCATAATGCAAGCTAAACGCTCAAGTCCCATACCTGTATCAATATTCGGATGATCAAGCGGAGTATAATTGCCGTTTCCGTCGTTTTCAAACTGTGTAAATACATTGTTCCAAAACTCAACATATCTGTCGCATTCACAGCCTACTTTACAGTCAGGCTTACCGCAACCGTATTTTTCGCCGCGGTCAAAATAAAGTTCAGAGCAAGGACCGCAAGGACCTGAACCGTGCTCCCAGAAGTTATCTTCTTTACCGAATCTAACTATTCTGTCAGGTGAAACGCCTACTTCTTTAGTCCAAATATCGAATGCTTCATCATCGTCTTCGTAAATAGAAACCCATATTCTGTCAACAGGCAATTCAAGCACTTGGGTACAGAATTCCCAAGCCCAAGAAGTAGCTTCATGCTTAAAATAATCACCAAATGAGAAGTTTCCGAGCATTTCAAAATATGTTCCGTGGCGAGCGGTTTTACCAACCTGTTCAATATCAGGTGTACGGATACATTTCTGACATGTTGTAACTCTCTTTCTTGGCGGTGTAACCTCACCGGTAAAATATTTTTTCATCGGCGCCATACCTGAGTTGATAAGCAAAAGGCTTTTATCATCTTTCGGTACAAGAGGAAAGCTCTTTAAGCGCAGATGTCCCTTGCTCTCAAAAAAACTTAAATACTTTTCGCGCAATTCATTTAATCCTGTCCATTGCATTTTTAAATTATCTCCTTTACAATAAAAAAACACACCAAAAATCAACTCGGGACGAACAAAACCGCGGTACCACCCGAATTGCACATTTTTTGTGTGCCACTCATATCACCTTTAACGCAGGAATACGCAGTAACTCATCGTTACCGTACAACAGGCTGGCCCAATAGTTCTCACAATAGGTAATTTCAGCAAATCATACCCTCTCTGAAAAAGGAAAAACTAAATTTGACCTGTTAAAGTATCAATATTGAGTTAATTATATTATTTTTCAATCGTTTTGTCAATATTTTTTCGTAAATTTAATTTATTTTTCAAATATAGTTGAAAAAATTTGAATTTTGTATTATTATAAATAGAAAAAAGTATCAGAGGTGTCACGTTTGAATTATACTGAAATGACAAAAGAACAGCTTTTAAAAGAACATGAGGAGCTTTTAAAAGAATACAACAACTATAAATCTCTCGGACTGAAATTGGATATGTCAAGAGGTAAGCCGAGCAAATCACAGCTTGACCTTTCAAATGAATTGTTCGGTCTTGTTAAAGAGGGCGCTACTCAGTCAGAAGACGGAACAGATTGCAGAAATTACGGCGGACTTGTTGGACTTCCTGAAATGAAAAAGATTTTTGCAGATTTATTTGACTGTCCTCCTGAGGATGTTATTATCGGCGAAAACTCATCATTACATATGATGTTTGATATTATTGCTCAAGCAGTTTCACGCGGACTTGACGGCGAAAAACCTTGGCTTGTTCAAGGAAAAGTAAAGTTTTTATGCCCTTGCCCCGGTTACGACAGACATTTTGCAATTACCGAATATTTCGGAATTGAAAATATTCCTGTTCCTATGACTGAAACCGGTCCTGATATGGATTTGGTTGAAGAATTGGTAAAAGATCCTTTAGTAAAAGGTATTTGGTGTGTGCCTAAATATTCTAATCCTGACGGATACACATATTCTGATGAAACTATAAAAAGACTTGCTTCGCTTAAACCTGCAGCTAATGACTTTAGAATTATGTATGATAATGCGTATGCAGTTCATCATCTTTATAGTGATAAACAAGACAAGCTTTTAAGTCTGTATAAAGAGTGTATAGCACGCGGAACAGAAAAAATGCTCTTAAGCTTTATGTCTACATCAAAAATAACACATCCTGGTTCAGGCGTCAGCGCACTGTGTGCTTCTCATCACAACATTGAATTGATGAAATACAGAATGCAATATCAAACAATCGGACCTGATAAAATTAATCAGCTTCGTCATGTTAGATATTTAAAAGATACCGAAAACATTGATAAGATTATGCAAAAGCACGCAGAAATCTTAAGACCGAAGTTTAAAGCTGTTCTTGACGGATTTGAAAAAGACCTTTCACCTGTCGGAGTAGGCAGATGGACTAATCCAAACGGCGGTTATTTTATAAGTTTTTATGCTCCTAAGGGCTGTGCAAAAAGAACTGTTGAGCTTTGTAAAGAAGCCGGTCTGGTTACAACACCTGCAGGTTCGGCATATCCTTACGGAAATGATCCTGATGACTCTCATATCAGAATTGCTCCGAGTTTTCCGCCTCTTGAAGAGTTAAAACAAGCCGTAAGTCTTTTCACCGTAAGTGCAAGACTGGCAGCAATAGAAAAACTTTTATAAAAAATATGATTAATAATTGACTTTTTTGTCAAATTAATATATAATACTTTGGTAATGCAATTTTTTGCTATGCAGAATTAATATAGTTGGAGGACTTAATTCAATGAAAAAATCAAGAAGATCGACATTTTTCATTGTAGCTATTCTTATTATTGCGTTTACATACTTCTCTTTTGCAGGTTTATGTACATATTACGGTGATAATAAAATAGTTTACTTAAAAGGTGTCAATGATATTCGTTGGGGTATTGATATTCAAGGCGGTGTTGAAGCAGTTTTCACACCTGAAGTGTCAAAAGACAAAATCACTACCGACGATATGAAAAAAGCTGAGGACATTATTAAACGAAGACTCACAGACCAGAAAATTACTGACTCTGAGATTAACAGAGATGATATTAATAAACAAATCATCGTGCGTTTTCCTTGGCAGAACGATGAAAAAGATTTTGACCCGGAATCAGCTGTTGAAGAACTTGGCGCTATGGCAGTTTTGACTTTCAATGAAGGCGGCAGCGATTCTAAAGGAACTCAAATTTTAGAGGGTTCAAAAGATATCCAGTCTGCTTCTTTGACAGTTGAAAACGGCGAAAACAAAGTTGCTCTTGAACTCACTGACCATGGTAAGAGCGCTTTTGCAGATGCAACAAGAAGACTTCAAGGTCAACAGATTTCTATTTGGCTTGATGATCAATGCTTGTCTGCACCAACTGTAAATAGTGTAATTACTGACGGAAGAGCAGTTATCGAAGGTGACTTTACTGCTGAGAGCGCAACTGATCTTGCTAATACTATTAATGCAGGTTCATTACCTTTCGCTCTTTCTGTTGACAATTCAAAATTACAGATTATTGCTCCTATTCTCGGTCAATCTTCTCTTAATGTAATGCTGTTAGCAGGTATTATTGCCTATATTATCATTGTTATTATGATGGTTGTACTCTACAGAGTACCCGGCGTTGTAGCCGCTTTTGCAATTACTTGTCAGATTGCGGGTATCTTTGCTTGTATTTCAGGCTTCTTCCCGTTCTTCTCAAGCTTTACGCTCACAATTCCTGGCCTTGCAGGTATTATTTTGTCCATAGGTATGGGCGTTGACGCAAACGTAATTAATGCTGAACGTGTTAAAGATGAGCTTCATTCCGGCAGAACTATTGACGGTTCAATTAAAACCGGTTTCAAACGCGGTTTCGGAGCTATCATTGACGGTAACATAACAGTTGTAATTGTATCAGTAATTTTGATGGGTGCTTTCGGACCTCCGGATTCTATCTGGTCAAAACTTCTTACTCCAATAATGTTTATGTTTAGTTCTTCTATTACCGGTTCAATCTATTCATTCGGCTATACACTTTTGATTGGTGCTATATTCAATCTTATTATTGGTGTTGCTCTTTCTAAAGTAATGGTTAAGAGTCTTTCTTCATTCAAATGTTTAAGAAAGCCTTGGTTCTTTGGAGGTAAAAAAGATGCAAAAGACATATAATGTTATCGGAAAATTTAAATATGTAATTATAATTCCAATCATTGTTATAATTACAGGTATTTTCTTTAGTATATTCGGTGGTGTAGACCTCTCAATAGATTTCAAAGGCGGTTCTGCTATCACTTATTCTTACGAAGGCAAGCTTGATTTAAAAGAGGTTAAAAAGCAGACAGAGGCTGCTTTAAAAGAAGTTGGTAATGTTACTGAATTAACATATAACTATACAGGAACCTTAACAGCAAGTGATATTGAGTCTGCTTTATCAGAAAAGCAAATTGAAGGCATTAAAATGTCTGCTGAAGTTGCAACAAAAGATAGTAAATCATACATTAATATCGATGCTGTCGGCAACACTTTGTTAACTCAAGCAAACATTGATGAAATCACATCGCTACTAAACAGCAAGTTTGCTGATAATAAGATTACATTTGATACTAAAACAGAAGATCCTTATGTAGAAACAAAAGTTAATGTCGTTGATGCGACTGACTATTCTACCGGTTCAAAATCTATTAAGGTTAACGCAGTCGGCAATATGTCGCTTTCTACATCACAGCTCAAAGAAATCAAATCAACTCTTAATGAAAAGTTCGCTGATAACAATATTGAGCAAACTGGTGCTCAATCAGTAGGTGAAAGCTTCGGTTCTTTATTCTTTGGAAAATCACTCTATGCTGTATTAATTGCCAGCATATTAGTTGTAATTTATGTTGGTTACAGATTCAGAAAAGTAGGCGGAGTTAAAGCTGCTATTTCTGCTCTTATCGCACTTGTTCACGACTTGTCATTTATCTTCTTTATTGATGTAATATTCGGAATCACTATTGACACAAACTTTATTGCTGTGTTCTTAACTATTCTCGGATACTCACTCAATGATACTATCGTTATTTATGACAGACTTCGTGAAAATGCAGGAATTTACGGAAATAAAA
>JBJEIS010000160.1:0-9226 GCA_051877275.1 Acutalibacteraceae bacterium
TGCTGATTTCAACAGGAGAAAACGAAATTTCAATTCTTATTTCAAATGTTGAACTTTTAACCGCAAAATACGCATTAGAAGATATAAATAATGAATTCTAACCGTCATTTTAAAGAATCCATTATTAAATATAAAATTAAATACTATTGGTTATATTACAAAAATCCCTATGTTCAAATGAACATAGGGAGTTTTTAATCACTTAAGATTTATTATTTATTACCGTATAATTCGCCGAGACGGAGTAAATGATTATATCTTTCAACTGAAGTGTCTTCAGCCTTTTTGAATAATTCTTTTGCTCTCTCTGGGAATGAACGAGTAAGTGATGAGTATCTTGCCTCACCCATAATAAAGTCTTGATAGCTTGTAGTAGGTGCTTTGCTATCCATTGAGAACGGATTTTTGCCTTCTGCTTTGAGTGCAGGGTTGAAACGGAACATATTCCAGTAACCGCAATCAACAGCCTTCTTCATTTCAGCCTGACAATTTACCATACCGCCCTTAATGCTGTGCATTTCACAAGGAGCGTAACCGATAATAAGTGACGGACCCGGATATGCTTCAGCCTCACGAATTGCTTTAAGAGTCTGATTAGGGTCAGCACCCATAGCAATCTGAGCTACATAGATGTAACCGTAAGACATAGCGATTTCAGCAAGGCTCTTCTTAGCGATTGATTTACCGGCAGCTGCAAACTGAGCAACCTGACCGATGTTTGAAGCTTTAGAAGCCTGACCGCCTGTATTAGAATATACTTCTGTATCAAATACCATAATGTTAATATCTTCACCCTGTGCGAGTACGTGGTCAACACCGCCGAAGCCGATATCATAAGCCCAGCCGTCACCACCGAAGATCCAAACAGATTTCTTTGATAAGTATTCTTTATTTGCAAGAATATCATTGCAAGTATCGCAAGAAGCGTTCTGTTTTTCAAGAGCAGCAACAAGTGCTTCTGATGCAGCTGTATTCTTCTCACCATCATTTACAGTATCAAGATATACTTTAGCAGCAGCTTTTACTTCGTCAGCAGCTTTATCAGATTCAACTATCTTCTTAACGTCGTCAATAAGACGATTTCTGATTGCTCTCTGACCGAGGTACATACCGTAACCATGCTCAGCATTATCCTCAAACAAAGAGTTAGCCCAAGCAGGACCTTTACCCACTTTATTAATAGTGTATGGAGATGTAGCAGCAGGGCCACCCCAGATTGAAGAACAACCTGTTGCATTAGAGATGTACATTCTGTCACCAAACAACTGTGTAACAAGACGAGCATATGAAGTTTCAGCACAACCTGCACATGAGCCGGAGAACTCAAGCAACGGCTGTTTGTACTGAGAAGTAATTGTATTGATATTAGCAGTTACATCTTCTTTTTCAGTAACATTTGCTACACAATAATCAAATACCGGCTGCTGTGATTCCTGAGATTCACGAGAAACCATTTTGAGCGATTTTGTAGGACATACTCCAACACAAACGCCGCAACCCATACAATCCATAGGTGAAACTGCAAGAGTATAAGCATAATTTGTTTTAAGAACAGGTTTTGCACCGATTTTAATGTTTTCAGGAGCATTTTTAACCTCTTCTTCAGACAATGCATAAGGTCTGATAGTAGCATGTGGACATACAAATGCACACTTATTACAGCTTACACAGGTTTCAGGGTTCCATTCAGGAACATTAACTGCAACACCGCGTTTTTCATAAGCAGCAGCGCCCTGCTCAAATGTACCGTCAGCATGGTCTACAAATGCTGATACAGGAAGCTCATCACCATTCATCTTGCCAACAGGTTTCATAATTGAATCAACCATTTTAACAAGCTTTGCAGGTCCTTTTGAAGCTTCAACCTTATCATCATCAGTTGCATTTGCCCAATCTGCAGGAACATCAATCTTAACATAAGCAGTAGCACCTGCGTCAATAGCAGCTTCGTTCATCTTAACGATTTCGATACCCTTCTTCATGAACTTCTGTGCTTTTTCTTTCATGTAAGCAATAGCATCTTCCTCAGGAAGAACTTTTGACAATGAGAAGAAAGCAGACTGAAGAACAGTATTTGTACGCTTACCAAGACCGATTTTAGCAGCCAAGTCAATAGCGTTTACTGTGTAAAGCTGAATATTGTTTTTAGCAATATACTGCTTTGTTTCAGCATTAAGATGAGTATTTAATTCTTCAGGTGTCCACTGACAGTTGATTAAGAATACGCCGCCAGGTTTAACATCCTGAACCATTTTATAACCTTTAAGAATATAAGATGGGTTATGACAAGCAACAAAGTCAGCCTTATTTATGTAATAAGGGCTCTTAATCGGCTTATCACCAAAACGTAAGTGAGAAATTGTAATACCACCGGTTTTCTTTGAGTCATACTGGAAATAAGCTTGTACATATTTATCAGTATGGTCACCGATGATTTTGATAGAGTCTTTGTTAGCACCAACAGTACCGTCACCGCCGAGACCCCAGAATTTACACTCAATAGTACCTTCAGCAGCAGTATTAGGAGCCGGTTTCTCTTCAAGTGAGAGATTTGTAACATCGTCACAAATACCGATAGTGAACTGGTTTTTAGGCTCGTCTTTAGCCAATTCTTCATAAACTGCGAATACGCTTGAAGGAGGTGTATCTTTTGAACCGAGACCGTAACGACCGCCGATAACCTTAGCGTCAACACCCTGTGTAGCAAGAGCTGCAACAACATCAAGATAAAGCGGTTCACCAAGAGAACCCGGTTCTTTTGTTCTATCAAGAACAGCGATTTTTTTAGCGGTAGCAGGAATTGCTTCTACCAATTTATCAGCACGGAAAGGACGATAAAGTCTAACCTTAACGAGACCTACTTTTTCACCTTTAGCTGTTAAGTAATCTATTACTTCTTCAGCAACGTCACAAATTGAACCCATAGCAACAATTACACGGTCAGCATCAGGTGCACCGTAGTAATTAAAGAGCTTATAATCTGTGCCGAGTTTAGCATTAACCTTATCCATGTACTCTTCAACAATACCAGGAACAGCTTCATAATATTTATTACAAGCTTCTCTGTGCTGGAAGAAGATATCACCGTTTTCGTGTGAACCACGCATAACAGGATGCTCAGGATTTAATGCTCTCTTTCTGAATGCAGCAACTGCATCCATATCGCACATTTCTTTAAGGTCTTCATAATCCCAAACTTCAATTTTCTGAATTTCATGAGATGTACGGAAACCATCGAAGAAGTTGATAAACGGAACTCTGCCTTTAATTGCTGCTAAATGAGCAACTGCACCGAGGTCCATTACTTCCTGTGGGTTAGTTTCAGCGAGCATTGCGAAGCCTGTCTGACGACAAGCATAAATATCAGAATGGTCACCAAAAATATTAAGTGCATGTGAAGCTACGCATCTTGCAGAAACATGGAAAACGGTCGGTAATAATTCACCGGCAATTTTGTACATGTTAGGAATCATAAGTAAAAGACCCTGTGATGCGGTATAAGTAGTAGTTAAAGCACCGGCAGCAAGTGAGCCGTGTACTGTACCTGAAGCGCCTGCTTCAGACTGCATTTCTGCAACATTAACGGTTGTGCCGAAAATGTTTTTTAATCCCTGTGCAGACCATTGATCAACATAGTCAGCCATAGGGCTGGACGGTGTAATAGGATAAATACCTGCAACTTCGGTAAACGCATAAGATACGTGCGCAGCCGCGTTGTTACCATCCATGGTTTTCATTTTTCTAGCCATTGGACTATTCCTCCTGAATAAAGTTTTTGGAACTTATTAACTTGTAATCAAAACTAAACGCTTTGACCCAAGATTAAAATTTCACATAAACATTTTACTACTTTTTTATTAAAAAGTAAATAGCAAATAGCTAAAAAAACAAAAATTTCGATTTATTTTTAATTTTTGTTAATAAAATTCTATCAAAAATATATAAGAAAAAAGAGCGCGAAAGCGCTCTTTTTAACATAGTATTATTTAACTTTAACAGTTTTTGTCTTTGACCAAGCGCTGTATGCTTTATTTCCATCTTGCTTTATAAAAGCTCTGATTTGAACTTTATAATTTCCTTTTTTCAGGCTAATAGCTTTTGTTGCGCTTTTTTTAGTATTGTAAGTTTTAGTCTGCCACTTTCCTTTTACTTTGTAATGCAATTGAAACCCTGTTGCATTTGTAACATTTTTATAAGTAACTTTTAATTTTTTCTTTGATACTGAATATTTAACCGAAGGTGTATTTAGTTTAAGTTTTGCAATATCCTTTAAATAACAATTGCCGCAAATTTCACATTCACACGATGTCAAACCCGCAGAAAAATATGTTTCATTATAAACATTCGTACTTTTATAAATATGATCCTTATCATTGCATAACTCTTGAAAACTTAATCCGTTAGCTTTAGCATATTTTTCTGCTTCTGTTTCTTTTTCACCTATAATTTTAAGGTCTGTTATTTTATGAATTTCATCAATGTTGTAATAACCAAATGCTTTTTCTCCAATAATATTAACATCTTTATGTATAGCCACTTTTTTCATCTTTGAACAACCGTAAAATGCATAATCATTAATTTCGGTCACTTTTTCACCGAGTATTACGCTTGTCATAGATTGACATTCTTTAAAAGCACCGCTGCCAATTGTTTTTACACTGTTTGGTATTGCTACACTCGATAACGAAGTACAATTATAAAACGCAAACTCACCAATACTCACTATTCTGTTACTTAATCTAACATTTGTTATCGACTTGCAATTATAAAATGCATAATCGACAATTTTGTTAACGCTATTTGGAACAATATACTTTGTAAATTGTTTTCCTTCAGGATAACAAACAAGTGTAGTCTTATTTTTATTAAATAAAACTCCTTTTACACTGCAATATGCAGAATTAGAACTGTTAACCTTTATACTTTTTAATGATGAGCATCCTTTAAATGAACTATAACCAATACTTGTAACGCTGGCAGGTATTGATATACTTAATAACGATGTGCAATTATAAAAAGCATCCCAACCAATACTTTTTATCTTGTTGCCAAGTGTTACTTTTGCTAATGATGAGCATTCAGAAAACGTCTGATAATCAATTTTAGTTACGCTATTAGGAATTCTAACAGTTGTTAATGATGTGCAACCGCTAAATGCATTACTGCCTATTCTTGTTACACTATTTGGAATTACTATGCTTGTTAATGATGTATAACCGCTAAATGCACGACTGCCTATTCCTTTTACAGAATATCCGCCAAGTGTAGATGGAATTCTAACCAAGCCGCTGAGTGATTTATTGCAACTAATAATAGTAGCTTTTCCGTTTGTAACAGAATAAGTATAATCTCCGCTTATCTCAGCACTTGCAGAGATACTGACAAATGTAAAAGTACTTAAAATCAAGCATAAACACATTAAAACCGGCAAAAGTTTTTTCATTTTAAATTCCCTCCTAAATTTGTAACATTATTTTCAACGATTTATCTATGTTACACTCAAAGTATAGCATATGGTAATGTATATTTCAACAATAAACCTCATTTATTACGCAAAAAAAGAGCGCGAAAGCGCTCTTTTTTAACTAAAACTATTTTTCTGTAAAGCAGAACTCATTATCCTTATAGTCGCAGACTACATTCATACCGTCTTTAATTTTATTATCGAGCATTTCTTCAGATAATTTATCTTCGATTTTTGTCTGAATCGCACGTTTTAAAGGTCTTGCGCCGTAAACAGGGTCAAAACCTTCATCAGCTACTTTTGAAATTGCTTCGTCAGTAAATTCAATATTAATGTCTTTTGCAGCAACTCTTTTTGCAAGAGTATCAAGAAGACGCTTTGCAATTTCTTTAATATCTTCTTTTTTAAGCTGTTTAAACACGATAATATCGTCAACACGGTTTAAAAATTCAGGCTTAAATTGTCGTTTTAATTCTGCCATAACATCGGTTTTAACATCATCATCGTTAAGAGAACTTTCGCCGCCCGAAAATCCTAAGGATTTTCTATCAGTGATAAGTCTTGCACCGATATTTGAAGTCATAATGACAATTGTGTTTTTAAAATCAACCTTTCTTCCCTGCGAGTCGGTCAAAATACCGTCATCAAGAATTTGAAGTAGAATATTGAAAACATCAGGGTGAGCCTTTTCGATTTCATCAAAAAGAACAACCGAATACGGATTTCTTCTTATTTTTTCCGTAAGCTGACCGCCTTCATCATATCCGACATATCCCGGAGGTGAGCCTACAAGTCTTGAAACGGTATGTTTCTCCATATATTCTGACATATCAAAGCGTATCAGTGCTTTTTCATCGCCGAAAATGCTCTCAGCCAAGGCTTTACATAGTTCTGTCTTACCTACACCGGTAGGGCCTAAGAAAATAAATGAACCAATAGGTCTTTTCGGGTCTTTAAGTCCTACCCTGCCGCGTCTGATTGCTCGTGAAACAGCTGAAACAGCTTCATCCTGTCCTACAATTCGTTTGTGCAGAATTTCTTCCATTTTGAGAAGCTTTTCGCTCTCTTCTTCGGTTAATTTAACCACAGGTATTCCTGTCCATCCGGAAACAATTGATGCAACTTCGTTTTCTGTGACTTCTTGTGAAATATTAGCGTTATTTTCCTGCCATTTTTCACGTAAAGAACTTAATTTTTCGTTTAATTCTTTTTCTTCATCACGAAGCTTTGCAGCTTTTTCAAAATCCTGTGAAGAAACTGCGGCAGACTTTTCAAGCTCTATTTCTTTAATTTTTGTTTCTAATTCTTTGATACCGTCAGGAGCGGTATAAGCACTTAATTTAACTTTTGATGCAGCTTCATCAATCAAATCAATAGCTTTATCTGGTAAATATCTGTCTGTAATATATCGTGATGATAAGGTTACGGCTGCTTGCAAAGCCTCGTCAGTAATTTTAACTTTATGATGTGCCTCGTATTTATCACGAAGTCCTTTCAAAATCAAAACAGTTTCTTCTTCAGTCGGCTCACCTACTGTTACAGGCTGAAATCTTCTTTCCAAAGCGGCATCTTTTTCAATGAACTTTCTGTATTCATTCAAAGTAGTTGCGCCGATGACTTGAAATTCACCTCTTGCCAATGACGGTTTCATAATATTAGCCGCATCTGTTGAACCTTCAGCGGAACCTGCGCCGACAATTGTATGAAGCTCATCAATAAAAAGAATAATATCTTTTGATTTTTTTACTTCATCAATAGCGGCTGAAATTCTTTCTTCAAAATCTCCGCGATATTTTGTACCCGCAATCATTCCGGTTAAATCTAGCGAAATAACACGTTTATCTTTTAACAATTCAGGAACTTCACCGTCAGCAATTTTGATAGCCAACCCTTCAGCAACTGCGGTTTTACCGACACCCGGCTCACCGATAAGACAAGGATTATTTTTTGTTCTTCTGGTAAGTATTTGAATTACTCGTTCAATTTCTTTTGACCTGCCGATAACAGGGTCAAGCTTTTTATCTTTTGCTTCAGCAGTTAAATCTCTGCCGAATTTATCGAGCATAGGTGTATTTTCACCGCTTTTACGGCTTCCCTCATTAGAATATTCAGCTTCAGCAAAGCCGCCGCAATGAGAAATAAGCTCGCTTTCAATCTCTCTTTTATCAACTCCGAGTTCAGCTAAAAATCTTGTAGCATAGTTTTCACCTTCATTGAGTATACTTAATAAAATATGCTCAGTTCCGACAATACTTTGATTAAAGCTTCTGGCACATCCAACAGAAAGCTCTAAAATGTGCTTTGCTCTCGGGGTAAAATTATCAGGGGTTAAGTGGGATTTAACTCCTTTGCCGACAATCTGAATAAGTAAATTTTCAATGTCTTGTTTTGATACACCTTTAGAATTTAAAAGCGAACAAGCAATACAATCATTTTCAGAAAGCAGGCCTATTAAAATATGTTCACTGCCGATATAAGTATGTCCGAAATTTTCAGCAGCAGAAATACTCTCATTTAAAGCAATATTTGCTTTTTCTGTAAAGCCGTTAAATTTATACATACAAATTCCTTCTTTCTTTTTATATGAATGCTTTTAATCTCTCTCTTAAAATTTCAGCACGTTTTTGATCTCTTGCAACCGCATTTTCATAATGTTCCGTTTCTTTTGAAACGCTCGCTCTTCCGCAGACAAGACTCAATTCATTAACAAGGCTTATAGGAATATCGATTATATTCATCGAAACTCCTAATCTCACTCTTGAAATAAGAGCAAAAAATTCATCAGTAGACAACATTCTGGCATATTTCAATGTACCTAATGCGCGAAATACATTGTCTTCAATTTGAACTTTATTAAAAGATTCTCTTGCCTCCTGCTCTTTTTGAACAAGCTGCATAATAATATTATTTATATTTTCAATTGAATCTTTTTCGCTGATTCCGAGTGTAATCTGATTTGAAACCTGATACATAGAGCTTTTTGTCTGACTTCCCTCTCCAAAAGTACCGCGAACAGTAATTCCGAATTTAGAAATAGAATTAAAAATTCTTTCTAATGCTCCTAAGTTTTCGAGCGCCGGCAAATGAATCATTGCCGATGCTCTCATGCCGGTTCCGAGATTGGTAGGACATTCGGTTAAATAACCGAATTTGCTGTCAAAAGCATAATTAACAGACTCGCCAATTATTTTTTCTATTTTTAAAGCTTCATTAAAAGCTTTGTCAAATTCAAGTCCGACCTGAATACACTGAATTCTTATGTGGTCTTCCTCATTTATCATTATGCTTACAGATTCATCATTCTTTAAAATCAAAGCTCTGCCAGCAGGATTACTTGCAAACTGAGGACTGATTAAATGACGTTCCACTAAAGAAAACAACTCATTTTCATTTAACTTTGAAATATCAATAAATTGATACTCACTGCCTGACGACGATTTCAAAACTGCGTCTGAAACTGCCTGAATAACAGAATATTTTTGTTCTTCAGTCATTTTATTCGGAAAAGGAAAATCAGATAGATTTCTTGCAAATCTTACTCTGGTACTGAAAACAATATCGTCTTTAGCACCTGATGACAAATACCATTTATTCATTTTTATCCCTCATTTCCCTTATTTTATCTCGAATTTCAGCCGCTTTTTCAAACTCTTCATTTTCAATTGCTTTTTTTAATTCGATTTCTAATGAAGAAATACCATCATCTGATGAGTCGCTCTGCTTAGTTTCAGGTGAAAGTCCTTTATGTTCTGCCTTTCCGTG
>JBJEIS010000161.1:0-9210 GCA_051877275.1 Acutalibacteraceae bacterium
AATCAACTGCAAACTAAACAAACAGGCGTTAGAAATGCAAATATTTATGTAGGTGACACTTTGGTTTACAGTAATACAAACTACAATAAGGCAAACTGATAAAAGGCGGGAGTTTCCCGTCTTTTTTTCTATACAATTTATTGTATACATGAGTTTAACTCAATTAATAGTGTATATGTGTATGTTTTTTGTGATATAGTTTATTTACTAAAACGAAAATAGTATATATAATTAATAGGAATTTATGTTTTGAGGGGTTTCATATGAACGAGAAAAAATTAACCGAACTGCTTAATTCTTTAACATTAAAGCAAAAAATCGGTCAGCTATTTCAGTGCTGCGGTTCAGTTTTTGATGATTCGGGAGTTTTGACCGGAAAGCCTTTTCTTGATTGGCTAAACGAAGAGATTACTGACAACTGCGGTTCGATTCTTAACATATACAATAACAAAAGTATGCGCAATCTGCAAAAAAAGCATCTTGAAAAGAATCCGGTGCCGCTTATGGTAATGTGTGATATTATAAACGGTTGCGAATTGATTTTTCCTTCGTCTATTGCACAAGGTTGCTCATTTAATCCTAATCTTGCTCAAAGAGCTTGTGAAATCACAGCGTCTGAATCGGCGAAGCACGGAATAAATGTCACATTTTCTCCAATGGTAGATGTCAGTCGTGATGCAAGATGGGGAAGAATATCCGAAGGCTACGGCGAATCTACTTTGCTTAATTGTGATTTTGCTGCTGCTAATGTAAAAGGCTATCAAGGAGATTCGTTATTAAGTGACGATACCATTGCATCATGTGTTAAGCATTTTGCTGCATACGGAGTGCCGTGTGACGGAAAAGATTATAATTCTGTTGAAGTTTCAGAAAGATTGCTTCGTACTACATATCTTCCTCCTTACAAAGCCGCTCTTGATGCAGGCGCAAGGATGATTATGCCTTCGTTTAATACAATTAACGGCGTACCAAGTACTGTTAATCCGTTTTTACTCAAAAAAGTACTTCGCGGGGAATGGGGATTTGACGGAGTAGTTATTTCCGATTTTTTTGCAGTTAAAGGAAGTTATGAAGAAGGTTCCTGTAATTCAAAAGAAGAATGTGCAGCATTATGTATTGAAAACGGCGTTGATATTGATATGTCTGATGATATTTATACCAATCATCTTGAAAAAGCACTTCAAGAGGGAATGTTAAATATTGAAGATATTGATGCTGCTGTTATGCGTGTTTTAAAGCTTAAAAATGATTTGGGATTATTTGAGGACCCTTATAAATATATTAAAGTTGATGATGAAGACCTCCACATTGACATCAAGCAACATAAAGAATTCACTTTAGATATGATTAGTCAGTCATCTGTTTTGTTGAAAAATGATGGTATATTACCACTCAAAACTGATGAAAAGGTATCGTTTATCGGTCCGTTCATTGATGCAACTGATTTATTTACAACTTGGTCGGCTATTATGCCTCACGCAAAAAAAGGCAATTCTGTAAAGCAGGTTTTAAAAAGTAGATTCGGTGATAAATACAAAGCATTAAAGGGTGCTCCTTATCTGTATAAAGAAGAACAAACCGACTCAATTGAGGACGAAGTTATTGGAAACGAGAAGAAGTATCTTGAACAAGCTGTAAATTCAGCAAAATCAGTTGATAAGGTTGTACTTTTTATCGGTGAACATCGTTCACTTTTTGGCGAGGCTCACTCAAAAACTAATATTAAATTGCCTAAGGCACATATTGATTTGTTTAACGAGATTTACAAGGTGAATAAAAATATTGTGGTTGTTCTTTTTAACGGCAGACCGCTTGATTTATCTGAAATTAATGATAGAGCTGACGCGATACTTGATGTGTGGTATCCCGGAACATTTGGCGCTGAAGCTATAATAGATATGCTTTTCGGCGATCGTATTCCGTCAGGAAAGCTTGCTATGACATTTCCGCAAAACATCGGTCAGGTGCCTATTCATCATGAAATGCTTCGTACTAATCATTACCATAAAGTCGGCGGCATTGAGGCTGGCTACTGCACAAGATATATTGACTGTACTAATCTTCCGCTTTATCCGTTCGGTTACGGTTTATCATATACTGAATTTGTATATTCACAGCCTAAAGTAAGCAAAAATAAGATGATGAGAGATGAAATAATTACTGTATCGGTTGAAGTTAAAAATATAGGCAATGTTGATGCATATGAGACAGTTCAGCTTTATATTCATGATTTAAATGCCAAATATTTATCTCTGCCAAAGATTTTAAAATCATATAAAAAGGTATTTATAAAAGCAGGGGAGAAGGTTGATGTTTCATTTGAAATTAATGAAGAAATGCTTAAATATTATGATATAAACAACAACTTTATCAGTGAAAACGGCATTTTTAGGGTGTTTGTTTCAAAGGATTCAGATACAGAGAATTTTGTCGATTTTGAATTAATATAATAAAAAACAGTAATCGATTTTCGATTACTGTTTTTGTTTTAATTATAATATTTTACTATAATATCACCTTGAATACCGCTTGCAGAAAGCTGCTGAAAATATGAAAATCTGTCTTTAAACTTATAAACAAGTGTATTCGAAACTATTGCAGTAATTTGATTTTTGCCGTTTTCAATATATTTTGTAATATCAAAACTATAAGGGGGACAAATTCTTATACCGCAATCCTTGCCGTTTATAAATAGTCTTATATTTTCATTAACCTCTCCGAAATCAATAACAGTCTTGTTTGTTTTTTTAATATTTATGTCTGTTTCGTATTTGATTTTACCGCTGAAATCAGGCATGTTTTCTGAGGAAGTTATATTAATAAGCTCACGGGTGGTAGTGTATTCCTTGAAGTCGGAGAGATTGTTGTAATCAGCAATTGAAATTTTAAATTCAGGATTAATTTTTTCTGACTTTATAAGTTGTTGAGGTTTAGAAAGCTCACCGTAATTATCAAATACAAGAATATTTGACTGATAAGGTTCCAACTTTAAAGTAATACTGCCGTTTGATTCTTCAACAGTTTCTAAATCGTTGAGCATATCAAGTCTGGTGAATTTACCTCTTATGCCAATATTTACAGTAGTATCAACTGTTTTTGTTGCAGACTCGTTAAAGAACATAAAAACATCGGTGTTTTCTCTTTTAAGGTGATAATGACGAAGCAAAGGGTAACTACCATTAACCGTAATATCTGAAACAAATTTTTTACTAAAGTATTCATAGCAATTATCGGTTACATCAAAGTTATATGTACAATTATCAGGTAATGCTTTCATAAATACAACCTTAAATCCGCTTTTTTCAAGGCTGTTTAATTTATCAAGAAATTTGTCATCAAAATAGTGAGTAAATGGAATAAACAAACAATCGTATTTTTCTTTGTTAACTACAAGTTTTTTGTCTTTAACACTTGATTCCATGACAGTGTCAATAGGTAAAAAGTCAAAATCAATATGATTATCATAAAGCTGTCTAGCAGGAACCTGCATATACATATAATCATCACGGGAAGCCCATTCGCCTTCTGCATGATAAAGTACTGCGGCGTTAGCAATGTGTGTACCCTGCAACAAATGGCTTGCTTTGTTGGTGTATTTCATCAGAGCGGTAAAAGCATCAAACTGCGGATCGTGTCCCTGAGCTCCGAAATGCGGAGGACAGTCTTCATTTGGAAATGACGGAGAGAATGCGTGCGGTACAAAGTGATTTACGCCTCGCACAAGAAGAAAATCAATCAGCCATTTGAATGTTTTGCTTCCTTCGGCCCATCCGCCTGCGCCAAAGGTTTCACACATGGCGCGATTTTTCTTTTTGGGGTCAATATGTGCGGCGGAAGAACACATTTTTGCAAGAGAGTAGTGAAAAAACACCGAGTCTGTTTCCTGGCATGCTCCGCAAAAACCGTTGTTATAATGTGCAAATCCCGGAAGCACTTGTTGATAAACTATGTCAATACCTGCCATGTCTTGACCGCTTTGTGAACGAAAATAATGACCTGCGGAGCTTCCGAGTCTTGCATGAGCATTATTATCTTCAATTATATGACCAA
Source organism: Acutalibacteraceae bacterium (assembly GCA_051877275.1). GTDB lineage: Bacteria > Bacillota > Clostridia > Oscillospirales > Acutalibacteraceae > RUG11462. Next base: position 4,051 of record JBJEIS010000161.1, read on the forward strand.
TATATTCAACACCGTGATTTCTGCACCAATCACCAATCTTGTTACAGAAATTTTTCTGATAAATCCGAGTAACCGCATTCATATAACTCAAACGAATTTTAGCGGTTTTATCAGAAAAGTTGTGCCATAAAAGAGGAAGATACGGCTTTGCATCAAAACCTAATTCTTCGTTCATCATTTCAAGAACAGTATCGCTGTAAGGCAATGTAAGTCCGTTACAGCCGACGCTTTTATTATAAAAGCCGCCGCTTGGGAGCGCCCATTTAAAATAGTCATGATAAAATCCCGGTTCATCAGAGAAAAATCCTGAAATCACGTTGCCAAAATACTCTTTTAAATGCTCATAATGCGGCTCATAAACTGCATTAATAAATGCGTCAACAGATTTTTCATTAAGCATATCAATGTGCTCATCAGCTCCGCAATGTGAGCGAAAAAGAAGATATATTCTGTAAAATCCATCAGGCACATCAAAGTATATGTATTCGCCTTTTTTGTTTTGCGATAAATCAATATATGAATCAGCAATTTCTTTGCCGTCTTCATCGCGTTTATACATAAAAGCGCCGACAAAAATATCATCCTTTTCAAACTTTGTAGCTAAAATCGAACAATTTTTTTGAGGGCCGACTACGTCAATATAGCGCTCCAATAAAAAATATTTTTGTAAATCTCGATTTTTTTCAATTACACCGTTTGCATATCCGGAAGGAAAATGCTTATCATCAAGAATCCACACTTTCATATCTCGTTTTTGGGCTTCTTTAATAATTACATCAAGGTCGCGCCACCAGGTGTCTTGACAAAATCCCTCATGAGTACGGGATTCAAGGCAAACAGCCCTTGCACCGCTGTCGTAGATTTCCTGAATTTGCATAGGGATTTTATCTGTATGATTTCCTTGCTGCCAGTAAAAGGGAAGTAAATAGTTTTGTTCTTTATTATTTTTTATCTCAAACAGTTTTTGGTCCATTTTTTTCTCCTGTAACTTTCTTTTTATATTCATTTGGTGAAATGCCTACTTTATTTTTAAAAATTCTGCTGAAGTAAAGTGAATTTTTAAAGCCTATTTCAGCACTGATTTCATTTATTGAATAGTTTGAATTTCTTAAAAGCTTTTTAGCAGTTTCAATTCGAATATTAATAATATAATCAATTGCACTTCGCCCTGTATGCTCTTTAAAAATATTCATAAAATGATTCTTGCTTATACAACACATTTTTGCAAGTTGTTCAATCGTAATGTTTTTATTGTAATTATTTTGAATATAAACAATAACTTTTGAAATTGCAATGGTAATCTGAATGTTTTTTATGCTTTTTTGTTCTTTTGTCTTTAGCATTAAATAAAACATATTTTTCAGCAGAGTAGAGCGTGAAATATTATCATTTTCTGAAATTTCAAATGACTTTTCAAGGTCAAAGAAATACTTTGCAATATCAGGTCTGCGGCCGATAAATGCTGTGTCACCATCGGTAAAAATACAATCAATAAGCGCTTTAGCGAGAGTTCCAACAAAATGCACGAAGTAGTATTCATTGTCTTTTTCCGGGCAATAAGTAAGGTCCACATAAGTGTCCGGCGGAATTACTTTAACAAATCCGCTTTCTAAATTTTCAGATTGTTTTTTTGTTTTAACAGATATTTTACCGCTTTTGCAGTAGATTAACAAATAGCTGTGAAATTTATGTACAGGAATATGTAAATTATCAATATCCCAATACATACCCACATTTTCAACAAATAACTCATTTGAAATATTAATATTATCTAATTGAGAAACTGAAAACTTATTTCTGGTTTGTATTATTTTCATAATTCACTCCAAGTGTGTTATTATACAATATATATGTGTTATTATATAATATAAATTAGAAATTTTCAATATAATTTTATTTTAGATTAATATAATCAATTTGTTATTAAGATAAATAAACTTTAAAACTAAAAATCCAATGAGAATAGTTATTACTCTTCTCATTGGATTTTAAAATTTCAAATATCAAAAAGTTCTTTCAGAGATTTATAAATAAACTCTGCCATTGTTTTGTAACCGATTTCTGAAAAATGCAATCCGTCATTTGGTTGCATAATATTTTCTGTCTCATCGGTAAAATCCTTGCAATTTGCCAATTCTATAACAGGCAGATTATTATTTTCAGCGTATTTTCTAACAAAACCAACGGCTGATTCAACATTTTTGCGGTATCCGCAATTTGACATTTGCGGATTAATTGTTGCGTGAGGAGGAGTACAAAGAACAATCTGCGCTTTTGGTTCTGCTTCTTTACATAAAGTAACAATTTCATTGTAATCTTCATTTGCCTGAGTATTGTTTTCAGGATCAAGTCCGCCGTTTGAACCAAGCATTATAATAATAAAATCTGCATCTTTAACATCAACATCATTATTTTTATAATAATCAAGATAGCTTGTCGAGTTTAGACCGCATTTACCGTAATTCTTAACTTCAGCCGACGTCAGTTTTTGCAAAAAGTAAGGATAGTTTTTTTCTTGAACATTTGCTATACCTGATTTTCCGAATACACCGTAATCTCCTTGCGTTAAGCTATCGCCAATACATACAATTTTCATAATAATTTCCTCCGATGCTTATAAATTTATAATGTTAATTAAGAAATAATGCGGCTTCTATATAATTTTTGGCACAAGTGAAATAAGTTCTGAAAAGCAATTGATTTTCCATTTCGCATCATTAAATTTATCAAAACCGTAAGAAGCAAATATAAACGGAATTTCGGCTGCTGTTGCCGCTTTATAATCCCAAAATGTATCTCCGACATAAACGGCTTTATCAATATTATTTCTTCTTAATATAAGGCTGATATTTTCTTCTTTTTTAAGCAAAGTTCTGCCAAACATTTCGAAATCATCGAATAATTCACCGAGCTTTGTGCTTTGCATAAATGCCTGAACATAACCGTCTTGCGAATTAGTAACAATATATAGCTTATATCCCATTGAATTTAATTGGTTTAGAGTTTGTTCGATTTCAGGGTAAAGCTTTCCTGCATTTAAAGAAAGATATGTATTTTCATATTTTTGGCATTCAATTTGTACTTCATTACGCAAATCATCAGTTAGTTGCGGTAAAATTCGTTTGAAAATTTCATCCATAGGCAGTCCCATGCACGATTTAATTTCTTCAACCGTTAATTCTTTATCTATTTTGTAGTCATTTATAACTTTCTGCCATGATTTTGTTATTTGTACTGTTGAATCCCATAGAGTTCCGTCTAAATCAAATATAATTCCTTTTTTTGTACTCATTTTTTTACTCCAATATATTAGTTGTGATAAAATCTATTTTCATATCGATAAGTTCGTTAGCCCTGTTTACATCGTCTACTGTCCAAGCATTTACTTTAATGCCTGCAGAATGCATTTTTTCAATAATATCTTTGGAAAGCGTGCCATGATAAGCGTCTAAGTCAAGTGAATATTCTTTTAGTGTTGTTATTAAATCATCTATATTATTAATTTCAGAAACAAGGTATTGAGCAGATAAATTTGAATTTAAGCTTTTTAAATTTATTAAATTTTCTAAAGAGAATGAGATAAAAATAGTATTTTCAAGCATATTTATATTTTCTACAAGCTTGATTAGTTTTGCAATATCTTGCTTTTTCATCTCGTTTTTTAATTCAAAAACAGATACTTTATCATATTTTTTGCAAATTTCAAAATATTCCTCCGGCGTAGGCATTGAAAGGTCGATTCTCGGTGAATTACCATTGAAATTATATAGATTTACACTTCTTAAAGTTTTAAAATCAGTTTGTTCAACATTATAATTGCTGTTGCTGACTCTGCCGGTATTATCATCGTGAATAATTATAAATTTATTATCTTTAGTTACATGCACATCTGTTTCAATTCCAAAGTAGCTTCTGTTTGCCGCAGCGATGAACGCGGCAATAGAGTTTTCGGTTTCAATTCCGCTAAGTCCGCGGTGAGCAATGATTTTTGTTTCTAAATCTGAAACATCAATTTTTACAGTATCCATTTATATATCTCCTAAATTTATTCATTGATAAACTTGTTGTAAAAACTACCGGTTTGTAAAAAAAGCTTGTAATCGTCTTTAGGTTTAATTCCAAAATAATTTATGTAGGCTTTATAAAACGCAGAGTATTCATTATAACCGCACATTTCTGATACTGTATTTAGAGTAGTGCCGGGAATACGCGACATAATATTTCTTGCATACCACATTTTTATATCAATAATCATTTGTCTGTAAGGCATCAAATAAAACTTTTTGCAAATTTTATTGATATATGACGGAGATACAAAGAATTTATCTGCTACATCCTGAATTGAGAGATTTTTATTAAAATTTCTTGTGATGTAAGCGTATATTTTAGAATCATATTCCTGCGAATATTTTTCAGCTATTATAGGCGAGTCTTGATCAAACGCAATACATAATTCAGAAAGTATAGCTTTAAGCATTGCAATAAAATGACCGATTTTTAAGTTTAATTCGGAATATCTTTTAGTATCGTTAAAAAGATTTAATATTGTTTTTCCGTTTTCAAGTTTATTAAGATTAAGTATATTTTTAGAATTTTCATAATTAAAAATTCTTAACAGTGATTCTTCGTCTTTTGAAAAAATTTTCGAAGAAAAGGAGACTATGCAGTATTCAGTAAATTCATTTGGAATTGTTTTAATATCAATTCTTTCGAGCGGTTTAAAGAATACTAATTCATTACTGTTTAGAATAATGTTTTTATTGTCATTATGTAAAAGCTTGCCTTTATAAACAATTAGAATTATACATTCAGGATATTCATTTTTCTTATATTTTAAAACCTGTGAAGAGTTTGGATTATTTAAGCTTGTATAATTTTTGAAGCTTACTTTTGCATCGATAAATCTGATTGTACGTATAATTCCTTTTAATTCTTGCATATTTTCATCCTCATTAGCAATTCTTGTAATTAGCCATTATTTTAGAGTATAGCATACAGATATTAAATTTTCAAGGTATAATATTGAAATTCGTTTTGAAAGATTTTCGAACTGGTCTTGAAATTGATTATAAAATATCGGGTATGGTATTATTTAACCATAAAGCAAGGAGATGAAAGTTATGAAGAAACTATTAGCAATTATTACAGCAATATGCTTAA
>JBJEIS010000162.1:0-9128 GCA_051877275.1 Acutalibacteraceae bacterium
TCGAAAAACAGAAACTGCAGCCAAAATGCCTGACATTGCTGATTCCATATAGCCCTCAACACCTGTAATCTGACCGGCAAACCAAATGTTTTCTTTAGATTTCAATTTGAAATTACAATCAAGTAATTTCGGAGAGTTTATAAACGAATTTCTATGCATAACTCCGTATCTTATAAATTCAGCATTTTTCAATGCAGGAATCAGTGAAAATACCCTTTTTTGCTCGCCGAACTTTAAGTTAGTCTGAAAACCGACCAAATTGTAAAGCGTTCCTTCTGTATTTTCTTTACGAAGCTGTAGATTAGCCCACGGTCTGTGACCTGTTTTAGGATTAGTAAGTCCGACAGGCTTCAGCGGTCCGAATCTCATAGTATCCGCGCCGCGTTTTGCCATTATTTCAATAGGCATACAACCCTCATAGACATTCGGCTTGTCAAATGAATGAATTTCTGCACTTTCAGCAGAAACAAGATTCTCATAAAAAATCTCATATTCTTCTTTATTCATCGGACAATTGATATAATCGTCTGCTTCTCCTCGGTCATACCTTGACTGCGTAAAAGCCTCATCCATATCAATGCTGTCAAAAGTGACAATCGGCGCTGCCGCATCAAAAAATGAAAGATAATCTCCTGTTAATTCAGAAATTCTTTCTGCAAGCTTACCATCTGTAAGCGGTCCGGTTGCAATAATTACATATCCGTCATCAGGTATTTCAGTTACTTCTTTATAAACCACCTCAATGTTAGGGTGATTTTTAATCTTTTCAGTTACATATGAAGAAAAATCATATCTATTAACCGCCAAAGCGCCACCGGCAGGGACTTTACAGTTATCAGCAGCCATTAAACAAACTGACCCGAATTCTCGCATTTCTGCCTTTAAAAGACCGCCTGCGCTGTTGATTCTCATAGCTTTCAAAGAATTTGAACAAACTAATTCTGCAAAACTGTCAATTTTGTGAGCCGGAGAGCGTTTTAACGGTTTTTGCTCAAAAAGAGTAACCTTTATTCCTTTATTCGCAAGATAAAATGCTGCCTCGCAACCGGCAAGTCCGGCGCCGATTACATAAACCTTACTCATCATCTTTTGCCTTTTTCTTGCGCTCGAGTTTTACTTCATAATCACAACCCTCATTGTTACATACAAGCAAACCGCCTCGGCGTTTAAATAAAGTTTTTCCGCATTTTGGACAGTTCTGTTCGGTTGGAACATCCCATGTCATAAATCCGCATTCTTTTCCGCCTTCGCAAGCAAAATATTTATAACCTTTTCCTGACTTGCGCTCAATGATTTTTTTGCCGCATTTTGGACATAAACCTTTAGTTTCAGTTACAATAGGTTTTGTGTTTTTACATTCAGGGAATCCCGGACAAGCTAAAAATTTTCCGAATCTGCCGGAACGAATAACCATTTTTCTGCCGCATTTTTCACAGATAACATCACTTTCCTCTTCAGGAACTTTGACTCTTGTACCGTCCATTTTTTCTTCAGCAGATTTTAATGTTTTATCAAAACCTTTGTAAAATTTGCCGAGCATTTCTTTCCACTGCTCATCGCCGGATTCAACATCATCAAGCTGTGATTCAACTTTTGCGGTAAATTTTTGGTCTACAATTTCAGGAAATAATTCTGATAATAAATCTGTGATTATTTCACCGAGTTTAGTAGGAATAAGAGTTTTTTTGTCACGCTCAACATACTCTCTTTTGATAATTGTGGTAACTGTTGTTGCAAATGTACTCGGTCTGCCGATTCCGCTTTCTTCAAGCATTTTAATCAAAGAAGCCTCAGTAAATCTCGGAGGCGGCTGAGTAAAGTGCTGATTAGGCTTAATTTCTTTAAGTTTTAAAACATCATCGACTTTAAGCTCAGGAATAGCCTTTGCAGTTTCCTCTGCTTCATCTTTACCCTCAACATAAAGTGTTGTAAAACCATCAAATTTAACCGTATATCCGCTGGCTTTAAAAGTGTATCCGTTTGCGTCAATATCAATACTTACAGTGTTTTGTATGCAGGCCGCCATTAATGAAGCAATAAATCTTTCCCAAATAAGTTTGTAAAGCTTATACTGGTCAGCGGTCAAAGAATCTTTTATACTTGCCGGGGTTAATGCCGGATTAGTAGGTCTTATAGCTTCATGAGCATCTTGAGCATTTTTCTTTGTCTTAAAGTATCTCGGCTTTTCAGGTAAATAATTATCGCCGTAATTATCTTTAATAAACTGATTACCGATTGCTCTTGCCTCTTCAGAAATTCTCAAAGAGTCGGTTCTCATATAAGTAATTAAACCTGTTGCACCCTGACCCTGCAATTCAACGCCCTCGTAAAGATTCTGTGCAACTCGCATTGTACGCTGTGCGTTAAAATTGAGCTTTCTTGAAGCTTCCTGCTGCAATGTTGAAGTAATAAAAGGCGGTGCAGGTTGCTTTTTACGAGTACCTTTTTTTACATTTTTCACAATATATTCTGCAGAATTTAAATCTGCTAAAATATCATTTGCCTCTTGCTCATTTGAAATTTCTATTTTTTTGCCGTCTTTACCGTTTGCAAGGTGTGCTTCGATATTAGATCTGCCTTTTGTTAAAACCGCATCAATTGACCAATATTCCTCTGGTTTGAAATCTCTGATTTCTTTTTCACGGTCAACTACAATTTTTAAAGCAGCAGATTGACAACGTCCTGCCGAAAGACCTCTTTTAACCTTTTTCCAAAGAAACGGACTTAATTTATAACCCACAATTCTGTCAAGCACTCTTCTCGCTTGCTGTGCATTAACCAAATCCATATCAATTTTTCTAGGGTGAGATATACCTTCTTCAACGCCTTTTTTGGTGATCTCATTAAAGGTAACGCGATTAAGATCATTTTCATTCAAGCCTAATATATAACAAAGATGCCATGAAATAGCTTCTCCTTCTCTATCAGGGTCCCCTGCAAGATATACATAATCCGCATCAGATGCTTTAGAACGAAGCGTTTTAATAATATCTTTTTTATCTTTCATCTCAATATACTGAGGCTCAAAATCATGTTCAATATCAACGCCCATTTTTGATTTAGGCAAATCTCTTATATGTCCCATACAAGCAACAACTTCATAATTAGGTCCAAGATATTTCTGAACAGTTTTTGCTTTTCCGGGTGATTCAAGAATAACAAGTTTAGACATATTTTCTCTCCAATTTATCTGATTTCATATCTGCCTCCCGGCAGAGTGTTTATAACGCCGTTAATTTCAAGTTCAGTTAAAGCAAACATAACATCTGATGCATTAAGCTTACTTTTCTCAACTATATTTTCTAAAGAAACAGGTCCGTTTAAAATACAATCAAAAACCTTTTTAGTATTTTCATCAGCTTCGAACGGAAGCTCTTTAGGAATGATTTTTTGCGTAGGTTTAATTATATCCTCTTTCTTAGTCTCTTTTGTTAACTTATTTTTAACAACTGAAATTATTGATTTTTTATCTTTTTTCTTATCAGCAGTTTTGCTGACATATGTTTTTTTACTGTACTTTTTCTGAAGTCTTAAATAAATATCATCTTCATTAATAGGTATAGATGCTTTATCAAGCTTTAATTTATGTGGAAATGCAAAAAGATATTCATTTAAAACATCAGAAGCAGAATAAACGGGGAACGCTCCATCTTGTAACAGTTTATTAGAACCCATATAGTTTTCATCGCCGATATCGCCGGGAATTGCAAATACATCTTTACCAAATTCCAATGCATGTCCGACAGTTATTAAAACGCCGCTTTTTGCAGGAACTTCAATAGCTACAATTCCTAATGATAACGCTGCTATAATTCGATTTCTAATCTGAAAAGCATCACGCTCTACTCTGCCCAAAGGCTGAACCTCGCTAATGACCGCACCATTGTTTTCTACCTGTTTGCGTATATCATAAAGATTATTCAAATAATTAAAATCCAAACCGCAAGGTCTGATAATGACAGACGGTTTCTTTGCGTATAATGCGCCTTGAGTACATTTTGTATCAATTCCGTTTGCACCGCCGCTGATTACTAAACCACCCGCTTGAGCAATTCTGTATGAAAGTGTCGCAGCGGCAATCATACCGTTTAATGATGCGTTTCTTGTTCCGACCATACCAATGCCTACTTCATCGTCAAAAACAGGAAAAGTTCCACGTACATACAATACCGCAGGCGGATTTTTAATTCTTTTTAAAATAATCGGATATTTTTCATCATCAATTGTAACTATTTGAATATTTTTACGGTCACAATATTCGATTACTGATTCAGCATTTTTGAGATTGTAGGTTTTAAATTTTTTAAGATTCTTTTCACCTAAAAACCTCAATTTATCAAAAGAAGTAGTTTTGTCAAACAGAGCGCTTACGTCTTCAAAGTTTTCAAGAACTTCAGCAATTTTATTTGAGCCATAGCCTAAAATATCCTGAAGCGCTATCCAATAAACCGCATTTTTCATAAATCCCCACGCACCATTTCAAACATTAAAACCGAAGCTGCGGCAGCGGCGTTTAAAGATTCAGCTCTCCCGTTCATAGGAATTGTAATTGCCCGGTCGCACTTGTTTATAACCGAATCAGGCAAACCGTTAGCTTCATTGCCGATTAGAACAGATGTTTTTCCATCAAAAGCAATATCCGTAACGCGTTTTGCATCATTTCGAGGAGTAGAAGCGTACGATTTGATATGATTCTTCTCAAAAAACTCAAAAGCTTCATCTTCTGAAAAAGTTATAATCGGAAGTCTGAATATTGCACCCATTGAAGCACGAAGCGCTTTTGGGTTATAAATATCGCAACCACCACAGACAATCATAGCATTAATGCCGAAAGCTTCTGCAGTACGGCTGATAGTGCCAAGATTTGACGGATCGGCTACATTGAATAATGAAATAATTCTGCAATTATCACAAGCTTCAAAAACAGGACTTATATTCTCACAAACACAAACAATTCCCTGCGGTGATACTGTATCAGAAATGTGCAACATAACCTGAGATGTAACAACATAGCTTTCAGCGGCCGAATTAATAACTTCACGTATTTCTTTGTCAGATTTATTTAAAAAACTCTCTGTAACAAAAACGGTTTTAATTTTCACTCCGCTTTTATATGCATCAACACAAAGCCTAAGCCCTTCAATCACAAATAAGCCGTTTTGACTTCTGAATTTCGAAGAACAAAACAGCTTTGAAGTTTCTTTAATTTTAGGGTTATTTTTGCTTGAAATTAAATCCAAAAGTAACACCAATCCGTAAAAAACTTAATTTATTAAAGCAAAACGCACCCGAAGAGTAAGCTCTCCGAGTACGAAAATCATATTACTTTAAAGCTTCTTTTGCCTGTTCGCAAAGAGCTGTAAAACCTGCTGCATCTGATACTGCTAATTCAGCAAGCATCTTTCTATTCATAGCAATGCCGGCTTTTTTAAGACCATTGATAAATGTTGAGTAGTTCATACCGTTTAATTTACAAGCAGCAGAAATACGAGTAATCCAAAGTCTTCTGAAATCTCTTTTTCTCTGTTTACGGCCGATATAAGCATATTGACCTGATTTCATAACTGCTTCTTTAGCAGTTTTAAAAAGTTTATGTTTAGAACCAAAGTAACCTTTGGCTAATTTTAAAGTTTTATTTCTTCTTTTGCGAGTCATCATCGCGCCTTTAACTCTTGCCATTATTAATCGTTCCTTTCTTTAGGCATACATAAATTTAAAAAATAATCTTATTTATAAGGAATAAGCTTTTTGATTGCCGGTGCATTTGTTTTGTCGGCAATAGCATTTTTTCTTAAATTTCTTTTTCTCTTTGTAGTCTTTTTGTTAAGAATGTGTGATTTGTTAGCATGAGCTCTTTTTACTTTTCCGTTTTTAGTAAGATTGAATCTTTTTTTTGCACCGGAATGTGTTTTAATCTTAGGCATTGTTGTGTCCTCCTCAAATATTCTAATTTTTCTTTGGTGCTAAAAACATCAGCATATTTCTGCCTTCCATTTTAGCAGGTTTTTCGATAGAAGCAAATTCAGTACAAGCTTCAGCAAATCTATTCATAGTATCAAGACCGATTTCGGTATGCCCGATAGCACGTCCTTTAAAACGAATAGAAACTTTAACCTTATCACCGTTAGCGATAAAACGCTGTGTGTGTTTTAATTTAGTATTGAAATCATGAACATCAATGTTAAGACCAAGTCTAATTTCTTTGGTTTCAACGATTTTCTGACTTTTTCTTGCTTCTTTTTCTTTTTTCGCTTGTTCAAATTTAAATTTGCCGTAGTCCATAATCTTACAAACCGGCGGCTGCGCATTAGGCGCAATTTTAACAAGATCCAGATTAGCAGCTTCTGCTTTTTTCAAAGCGTCAGAAGATGAAAAGATGCCCAACTGACTTCCGTCAGAACCTATAAGTCTGACTTTTTCATCTTTGATTTCTTCATTAATGGAATGCGTATTTTTACTGATGGGTAAACACCTCCGCTAAAATTTACAACAAAAAAAGACGGAATTATATCCGTCCGACATTTAACCGCAATTAAAGCTTAAAAGCAGTAATAATTAGCCTTGTTAAGATAAAACCACAAGGCGAGAACCGGACGGTTCTTCTTTGTTGTACCGATATAATACCACATTATTACTGCTTTGTCAAGAAATTTTTTAAAAATTATGCTTTAATCTGCTTATTAACCCTATAAATCAATAAAACTTCACAGCCTATAAGAATAGTCATAAATGCAAAATATAAAATCTTGCTCATATAAGGTGAATTATATTCATTATAAGCTCTGATAAGCAAGTCAGTATCTTGCTTTTCATCTCCTATCTTGAATTGTCCTTCATATTGGTCAGTTGCAGCGCTTAAACGATAAGCCCAATAAATAGAGTCTTTATCATTTTCGTTTAAAGAACTTATTTGAATTGTATATTTTTCTTTTTTACCGGGTTGAATTCCATTTAAATCAATGGTGATATAGTTATCCTTTATATCTTTTTTATCTACACTAATTTCTTTAATAATTCCGCTATTATCAGAAATTCTTATTCTGTAGCTACAATCTGATTCGTCAATCGCTTTGCACAAAAAATGTAATTTATTAACCTTTTTTGAAGAATAAAACTCTTGGGTAATTTCTTTTTTCTGTTCAGAAAGACCTATATATGCAATATTATTTATGTCTGTCGTATAAATACTTTTATCAGTAAAGGTTAATTCATTTTCGGTGAAATTATTATAGTTCGCAATACCAAAGACAGCAGTAACCGCTAATGCAATCGCTAAAGAGTATTTTAAAATATTTAAATTTTGTTTCAAACATACTCCTTCTTTTATTTCATCAATTCCATCACATGAAATAATAAGCATAAGCGGCAAAAACGGCACACTGTAAGCACTTTTTGATTCCCATATTGTATAAAACGCAATACCGCCTAACAAAATTAAGGTAAACAAAAATCTGTAATCAATTCTTTTATTCTTAATTTGAAAAATAAGACTGAATACAGCAAACAAAAGCATACAAATATGAAATATTTGAGAATATAAAGACAGAAAATCTGTTTTCTCTCCGCTAAACCAATTATATAATACCGAAAAATTCCTATCATATTTATTCAGTGAAATAGAATAATCAAAAGGGCTGTAAGACCAAGTTACAGGAATTTTGTTCAAAACATGTTTTAAAGTTCCTGAAACTCCATACTCTGAAAGCGTTCTTTTTATTTCTTTTATATTAGCCTGCGTTTTTTCTTCTTTTGTATCAAAACTTCGTGTATAAGAAACATCATCATAATCATAGCCCCCGTTACCATGAAGCCCCATCATTACCCAATGAGTTATAGGGTAATTTTGAGATGTATCAGGAATATATTTGGATATCTGACTGTTTATAAATGAATAGCTTCCAAAAGCCACAATAACCATAGCTAAAAAAACAGAAATATATCTTTTCACAAAAGAAATAGAAAATATCTTTTCTTTTATAATAAAACATATACAAATCGCTATTAAAGGTATTAAAACCACAGGACGCAGAAAGTATCCTATTACTATCATCAAGGAAATTCCTACTCCTAAAAGCACTCTTTTTATAATATTATAATCCTTTTTCCACAAAAGAAGAGATAAGTATACAATGCCTGTCATAAAAGGCAAGCTGTAAGTACATGTATAAGTCCAAAAAATAAAAATATAGTTTATAGGATTAAATACATTCACAACAAGTAATTTAACTGCGAATTTTTGATTTTTAACTAATTTTGCAATTTTGTATAAGAAAAATAAAGATAAATCAATTAATACTGCATTAAAAATGAATAAGGCAAGCGAATAGTTATTAAATCCGATAAAATTTAAAACTTTATATAATCCAACAGTTAAAACAAATAAAAAATAATTGTTTCCGTAAATTACCAGCTGTGATGTTAAGAATGGAGCTTGATTATACATTCCGTTTGCCACAGATAAAGCTTCATCATTTACATTATACTGGTCATTTATCTGACCGACATCAAACAAAGCTATTAATAACAGTTGAATTAACAAAATGGATAATGCTGAAATTAGAATTATTATATTGATTCTTTTACTTGAACATTTATCAATATATTTAAAGGCAAGATACAAAGCACATACTCCGACGATAACTCCTGTTATTAAAAGAAACTGAGGATGACTGACAATACTTTGTAAATAAGATGTACCGCTTCCAAAGGTAAAAAACGAACAATATGTTATCCATATCATAATAGCTAAAGTTATAAATATAACTGCCTTTGCAAACAAGTTACTAATATTACTTTTTGAAAACAACTTACTGGTTTTATAAGTCATTTTTACTTCCCCTTTTAAAATTAAATTCGTCTATCGATTATTCCTTTTTTAGATCTGTAAAATTCTTCAAATCTGACTTCGTCTATTGCTTTTCTGATATCTTCCATAAGAGTATTATAAAAATGAAGATTATGGATTACGCAAAGACGCATACCAAGCATTTCGCCTGCTTTTAACAAATGTCTGATATATGCGCGCGAATGTTTTTTGCAAACAGGGCAACTGCATTTTGAGTCAAGCGGCTCTTCATCAAGCATATACTTTGCATTGTTTAAATTAAGTATGCCTTCGTTTGTAAAAA
>JBJEIS010000163.1:0-8978 GCA_051877275.1 Acutalibacteraceae bacterium
GGTTATGAAAATACTGTTTTTCTTTATGATAACGGTGAAAACGCGTATAATAATCTTCTTTTGTTTAAGGATATTGCAAAGAATTTTGAAGAAAATACATCAAGAGGTTTGAGTGCGTTTGTCGGATACATTAAAAGACAGATAAAGTCGGGAAACACCTTGCAAAAATCGTCAGCCGCGGGTGAAAATGACAATGCGGTAAGAATTATGACAATGCATAGGTCAAAAGGTTTGCAATTTCCGATTTGTATTTTAGCATGTCTTGAAAAAAAGTTTAATAAAAATGATATAAGAGCCGATGTTTTGTTATCCGAAAAATGCGGCGTTGGAATGAAATATTATGATGACAAAAGAAAAATTAAATATTCAACATTGCCGAGAAATGCGGTAATTATTGAAAATAACGCCGCTTCGGTTTCCGAAGAAATGCGCCTTTTGTATGTTGCTATGACAAGGGCAAAGGATTTGCTTTATTTAGTCGGAGTTCAGGAAAAGGCTGAAAATCAGGTTGCGGTTATTGCTGATAGCTTAAGTCTTGATAAAGAAGGCAGATTTAATCCTTATTTTGTTTTGGGTTGCGACAGTTTTATTAAAATGTTAATAGCCTGCGCTTTGTGCCATCAAAACGGAACAAATTTGCGTAATCTTATCAACGTTAACGAAGCGGGAATACCTGCGTCTTCAATTGAAGTAAATTTGATTGATGAAGTCGGAGCAAGTGAGCAGCTTAATGAGGTTAACCTTGAATCAAAGGAATTTAATGAGGAAAAATATAATCAGCTTTGCGATGTACTGGACTACAAGTATAAGTATAAGGATTTAAACAAAATATTTGTAAAGCAAAGTGCGTCAAATCTTGCACATAAAGAGTTTGAGGCTGATTTTGAATTCTCTGCTGAGCCTGTTTTTGTGCATAATCAAAGCCTTTCAGCTGCACAAAAAGGTACTGCTATGCATAAATTTATGCAGTTTTGCGATTTTAATATCGCAAAGGATAATCTTAAATCCGAGATTGACAGGCTTAAGACGGACGGACATATTACAAAAGAAGAGGCTGATTCATTGAACTGCGATAGCTTGAATGCATTTTTAAATTCTTCTGTCGGAAAAAAAGTGTGTGAAAGCAGTGATGTTTTCAGAGAGCAAAGCTTTATGGTGGAAGTGCCTGCCGAAGTTGTTTACAGCGATTTAAATGAGCAATTTAAAAATGAAAAGGTTATTATTCAAGGCTTTGCAGACTTATGCTTTTTCGATGAAAACGGCTTGTTTATCATCGATTATAAAACAGATAGGGCAGATGAGGAAGAACTGAAAAAAAGATATAAACCTCAGCTTGATATTTATGCTTTGGCTTTAGCCCAAACCTTTGAAAAACCAATAAGCGGTAAGGCTATTTATTCTTTCTACTTAAACAAGCTGATTTTATTGTAAAAAATGTTTACAAAATAGCGGTTGATTTTACTTGCATAATAAGGTATAATATTAGCCGCTTTGGAGTTGATTAAATGCATGATAAACAGAAGATAAAAAAGGTTATTTTTATTGTTGTAATTGTGTTAACTGTTTTGTTTATATGGTCAAATTCTTTCAGAAACAGCGACAGCTCAATGCAAAGCAGCAACAGTATTAAAGAGCTTGTTTTATCATTTTTTAATAATTTCGGTATAAATCTTGAAAATTCATTTTTTATTGTTTTTATTAGAAAAATAGGGCATTTTACCGAATATTTTATTTTAGGCTCAGAGCTTGCAGTTTTTAAAATTATCTATCTTAAAAAGCATTTTTTAAGTATTGTTAATGTTGTTTCTGTCGGTGCTGTTGCCGCGTTTTTTGATGAAACTATTCAGCTTATACCGTCGCTTGGCAGAAGCGCTGAAATAGCTGATGTTTGGATTGATATTTTCGGCGTTTTATCAGCGGTTATAATCGTATGTTTTATACATTTTTTGTCGAAATACCTCACAAAAGAGAAAAATTGAGTAATGAAATTACTTTACATTAACGGTAATTTGTGTTATAATCTGTTTTGATTGATAAATTAAAAGGGAAAATAGCGGTTTTCGTTATTATGCCTTATGACAGAATGGAGATTGTTATGCATAGACTTATTGACCATTTTAAAAGGTACAGATTTGTTCTGAGCGAATTGGTTAAAAAAGGCATTAAGCTTCGTTACAGAAGAAGTTATCTCGGTGTTTTATGGACCATGCTTGAACCACTTCTTAATATGATTGTACTTTACTATGTGTTCGGTTCGCTTTTAGGAAGAGATAATACCGGCTACGGCGGACTTCACTTTATGGTATATATCCTTTCCGGACGACTTATCTATACATGCTTTAACCAATCAACAAAAGAATGTACCAGGGCGATAAGGATGAATTCTTCTCTTATTAAAAAGGTACATATACCAAAGTATCTTTTTCCGCTGTCATATATAATTTTTAATTATATTTTGTTTGCTATTTCTCTTATTGTTCTTGGTTTGGTATCTGGAATTCTTATTGCAATGGGCGGCCAGCCTATGTTTTCATTAGGAATATTCCAAATAATAGTTCCTATGATAAATTTGTTCCTGTTATCGCTCGGCGCCGGACTTATTCTTTCAACAATCGGCGTTTTCTTCAGAGATATGGAGTACCTGTGGAATGTATTTATGACGCTTGTTTTTTATGCTTCGGCTATTTTCTACAGCATAGAAAAAATCCAGGTAAATGCTCCTGTTGTTGCTAAAATCATGCAGCTTAATCCGCTTTTCTGCATTATCACCAACTTCCGTGAGTGCTTGCAGCCGGCGGGTGTTATGAGTTGGTCTTATGTACTTTACTCTTTCCTTTTCAGTATTGTTGCTATTATTTTCGGTGCTTGGGTATTTAGAAAGAATCAAGATAAATTTATTTTGTACGTTTAAAAAGAGGTGAAGGAAATGGGGAAGCCCGTTTTAAAGTTAAATAAAGTGGGTATGAGATTTAATCTCAGTTCTGAAAAAGTTGACAGTTTAAAAGAGTATTTTATAAAATTTGTTAAAAAAGACCTTCATTTCGAAGAATTTTGGGCGCTTAAAGATATTTCTTTTGAACTTGAAAAAGGTGACCGTTTAGGAATTTTAGGTCTTAACGGTGCAGGTAAATCTACGCTTTTAAAGGTTATTGCAGGCGTTTATAATCCTACCGAGGGAACGGTTATGAGAAAAGGACTTATCGCTCCTTTGATTGAACTCGGTGCAGGTTTCGACCCGCAGTATACCGGTGCTGAAAATATTTATTTATACGGCTCGGTATTAGGATTTTCTAAAAAATTCATTGCTGACAAATTTGATGAAATCGTAGAGTTTTCGGAGCTTGGAAAGTTTATTAATGTTCCGCTTAAAAACTATTCTTCGGGTATGAAATCCCGCCTTGGTTTTGCTATTGCAACGGTTGTTGAACCGGATATACTTATTCTTGACGAAGTTTTGTCGGTTGGCGACGCAAAATTCAGAAAGAAGAGTGAGAAAAAGGTTACAACAATGTTTGACAGGGGAGTAACTGTATTATTCGTTTCTCATAATACCGACCAGGTTCTTCGTATTTGCAACAAAGCTATTTTATTGCAGGAAGGAAGAATTATTGCTTCCGGCGCTGCGGAAGATGTTTGTCAGATCTATGAAGACAGAATAAATAATTAAAATTGAATAAAATTAAAAAAGGGCAGTCGATATTAAATATCGGCTGCCCTTTTTGTGCTTTATTTACAAGTTTTTGAAAGTTCTATTAAATCATCTGATGAATAAACATATTTTTTATCACAGAAGTGACAATCAACCTCTGTGGTTTCTTGTTCTTCTGCAAGACGAATAAGTTCATCTTTTCCGATTGATTTTAAAACTTTATCAGTGCGTTCTTTTGAACATCCGCATTTGTAGGATATTTCATTTTCTTCTAAAACTTCAACTTCAAATTCTTTTAAAACTCTTTTAACAATGTCTAAAATACTTATACCTTGTGAAAGCATAGAGGTTACGCTCGGCAACCCTTTAAGACCTTTTTCAATTAAGTCTGCTGTATCATCACCTGCTGCCGGTAACATTTGAATTAAAAAGCCGCCCGCCGAATTAATGCTTAGATCAGGATTTATTAAAACCCCCAATGCACATACGGTTGGAATCTGTTCTGATTCAACATAATAAGCGGCAATATCCTCGGCTATTTCTCCTGAAACTAATTCAATTGCGCCGTTATAAGATTCTTTAAGCCCGATGTCTTTTGAAACAAACAATGTTCCGCTTCCAATGGCTCCGCCGACATCCAGCTTGCCTTTTCGTTTTTCCGGTATATCTACCATTGGGTTTAGTACATATCCTTTTGGATTGCCCATATTATCACTTACGGCTACTAAACCTTTTGCTTCGCCGTCGCAGTCGATTTTTATTGTTATTGAACTGTTGTCGCCTTTTAAAGCACACCCCATCATTGACGCTGCGGTTAATAGTCTTCCTAAAGCGGCGGTCATAACAGGATATGTTTTATGGTATTCATAAGCAGTTTGAACAATATCGGTTGTATCGGCACAAACTGCGCTTACTAAACCGTCTGAAGTGATGCATCTAATAATTTTTCCCATAAGTTTCTCCGTAAAGTAAATTTTATAATTCTTATTATAACCGCTTTTTAAAAATTTTCAAGTCTGAATTTTAGTGACTTTAACTAATAAGTTCAGGGCAAATTTGTTTAATATTGATAATGGAAAAACATAGCTGAATTTGATATAATATCATTGAAGAAATATATAAGATTATAAGGAGATTTTTATTATGAAGAAACGCGTTGTTGCATTGTTTATTTCGATAAGCATAGTTTTTACGGTGTTGTTTACGGGGCAGGTTGTTTCTGCTGCTAAAATGCGCGGTGATATAAACTTAGATGGCAGCATTAATATGAAAGATTGTCTTACTTTGAGAAAGTGTTTGTCACAGTTAATTACTGATTTTGATGAAACTGAATGTGATGTTAACGGTGACGGCGTTTTTAATGCTGATGATGTATTGACAATGAGAAAATATCTTGTTAATGACGGTCAGCTTTTTGTTGAGCGCGACGAGGGTTGGACAACTTTGTTTGACTGGGAAGGTATTGCTGAAGATTCGTCGGTTTCAGGTGTGACTGCCGCTAATGCAAATTCAACCTTTAAAACAAAGTCTTTGAAATATTACGGAGTTGACAGTGAAAAGAATCCTGACAGCGAAACAGCATTAGCTTTAGTTTCAGGCGGATTGTCAAAAGGATCATCTCCATACGGTGTAAATCCTACCGCAGGACAGACTCCGTCTATTATCAAAATTGATTCTACAAATTCTACAAAAATTGCTAATGCAACTAGTTTAAGAGTTTTGCTTAATATGAAGAAAAATTCTTCAAGCATTGATATTATTTACGTTGGTTTCAGATTGAAAAACGGTAAATATTATTATCATAGAGTTTATAAGGAAAGCTATGAGGATTACAATTACTTCTATTATGTTGGTAAAGAATATACAGAGATGGAGATGTCTTCAGGAGTTGGTGTAAGAAGAACCTATCTTGAAAATGATAATCCTGATACATATACATTAACAAAAGATGATGTTAAAAACATTAAATATCTCTGTTTCTGGTTAGAGTCAGATAAAGGAACAAGCGGTAATCCGCTGATTGTTGATAATATTGAGTATTTTGAAGGTATTGACGGCTATGATTCTTCTGCTGAAGACGCAGCATTGTCAATGCCTGAAGAGCAAGTAAATGACGGTACTACAAAATATTTGAGCATTTCTTTTGATGATGGTCCACAGGCATATAACGGTAAAGAATTTATGGATTATTATATGGATTTAGCTCAGCCGTATGATGCAAAATTCTCATTCTTCCTTATCGGTAATAATTGTGGTTCTGAGGATTTGGATACTTTAAATCGTGCAGTTGAAGAAGGACACGATCTTGAAAATCATACCATTGATCATACTAATCTTGCTGCATTAAGTGTTGCTGATTTTACACAGCTTGAATCTGCAATTGCAAAGAAAATAACTGATCTTGATGATTGGCTTGAAACCAATATCGGTGTAACTACAACTCTTTTAAGACCTCCTTATCTCGGTGTAAATCAAAATGTTTACAATGCAACCAAGCTTACTCCTAACATTAAAGCTTGCATTGGCGGCATTGGTAATGAGGATTATAATTTAACATCTGTTGATTACAGAATGGAAGTATTCAAGAGAAATATAAAAGACGGTTCGGTTGCTTTGGTTCATGAGCCTTACATTGATAATGTCGAAGTTGTTAGAAGATTACTTGAATATTATGATAATCTCGGTTATGAGTTTGTAACAGTTAAAGATATGTTTGATATAAAAGGTGTTACACCTGTTTATAATCAGGTATACCAGCTCATTAAATAAGGTATTTAAAATAGGTGAAAAAAGTTTTAAGATTTATTATTTTTATAATTGCAGCATTATTGTTCATTTGGTTTTTAGCACCGATTTATAAAGGTGTAGTTCATATCGGAATGTTATATCCTTTGCCGATTTTAGCATTATTTATGCTTTTTTCGGCAAAGCCCGATTTGTTAAAGTATGTTTTTACAAAATTTAAGGTGTTATCAATTGTTATTACTTCATTTATAGGTGTGGGCATAATCGTATTCGTTTCACTGGTAGGCGTTATGGTTTATTATGCCAAAGATACCCCTCAGGCAAACAGTACTGTTATAATTCTCGGATGTCAGGTGAACGGAACAAGGCCGAGCTTGATGTTATATGACCGAATGATGGCTGCAGTTGATTATTTGAATGAAAATCCTGATTCTGCTGTAATTGCTTCAGGCGGAAAAGGGCCGGGTGAGAGCATAAGTGAAGCCCAGGCGATAAAGACTTTTCTTTTAAATAAAGGTGTTGATGAAAGCCGTATTTATCTTGAAGATAAGTCGGTTAATACCAATCAGAATATTACTTTTTCTGCAAAAATAATTGAGGAAAACAGGCTTAATAAAAATGTCGCTGTAGTTACGGATGGGTTTCATCAGTTCCGCAGCGCCTATTTTGCAAAGCAAAATAATCTAGATTCATCAGCTATCTCTTGCAATACCAGATGGTATTTTGCACCGAGTTATTACTCGCGAGAAGTACTGGCAATTTTTAAGATGATTTTTTTATAATTTTTTGAAAAAATTACTTGACATTTAATTTTTGTGTGCTATAATTACTTATGTAATGAAGTATAAAACTATTAAAAAGGAGTGTTTTTAATGTTTGTAGAAAAGAAAGAATATATTGAGCCGGAAATCGAAGTTGTAAAATTCGGTTCTGAAGACATTATCACCTCATCATCAGAGGATCATAATTTCGAATCAAATGATCCATGGTACAGTGATATTTTCTAATTAATAATATATTTATCTTTTAAACGCGTTTATTAGTATTGCAAATTAAGAGTGACATTTTGTCGCTCTTTTTGCGTTTAGTTATTATATATAGGAGTTTTTATGGAAAAAACAATTGTAATTCCGCCGCTTAATTGGTTTGAGTCAAATCCTTGGGCAAAGGTTGGAAATAAATTCACCGGCAGCATTGGTGCTACAAGCATTAATAATAACGCTTTTCTATTCAGAATAAATTACTACCGTAAAGATGACGGTTCCGAGCTTGTTGCGGAAGCTTATGACAGTATTTCAGAATTAGACAAGAACATTACTGAATATACCTCAAAGACTTTTGCCGGAACTTTAGATGGCAGGGAAGAGTTGATTGAATGGCTTGAATTTCAATACAGCGAGTTTTTATTAAACGGAAAAGATAAGGAAAAAATTCATTATAATAAAGAATAAAAACGGCGTGTTTTAAACACACCGTTTTTATTTGTCTGTATTTATTTTGTTGTAGGCCATTTTTTAGTATGATTTGTTTGCTTTTCACTGGGCGAAACGCCGTAAACGCGTTTATATGTGCGATAAAAAGTTGAATATGTACCAAAACCGCATAGCTCAGCAACTTTATTAAGCTCATATCCGCCTTGCAGCATTATGTCGGCCTCTTTTATTCGCAGAAATTCAATATATTCACGCAAGGAGTATCCGGTAAATTGATGAAGAATTTCATTTATTACCGGTTTTGAAACAAAAAACTCGTCAGTTATTGTTTGATAAGTAATATTTTTTAAATAGTTTCTGTTGATAAACTCAATGATTTTTACGGGAATAGAGTCTGTGGCAATGTTTTCTGAAGAATACTTTTTGTCATAATATATACATAGCTGTGAAATTACAGAGTTTATTCTCGGCATAAGGTGTGCCTTTCCCAGATGAATTAAATTACATTCAACAATTGACTCAATTAATGCTTTAATAATGCTAACATCAGCATTATTACAGTCGATAACGCTCTCAAATGGTGAAATGTGTTCGAACGGACGCAAAAAATCTTTATCATCACTTGTATTTGTGAAAAGATAAGGATGCATTTCTATATAAAGGCATTTAAAATCAGCATTTTCAGAAAATCTGTAGCCGAAAGCATTGTGTGCGTCGACAATCATTAATTGATTTTCATTCATTTTACAGGTAAAAGTTCCGTTGTTTACTTTAGCAGTTCCTTGAATAACATAGAATAATATATATCGGTTTTTGGCAGTAATAGGTCTGTAATGCATTTCCGGTTTAATATCACTTTCATGCGTTAGATGATAAATTACATATAAATCATCTTTAACATATCCTGTTTTCATGATTATCACTCCGAATGTATGTATTATTTATTGTTATGTAATCATTGTAACACAGTATTCTACAAAATGCAATTGTTTTGATTACGATATGCAATTGTAATGTTGTTAATTGCAATTTATAATTAAAATATAAAAATATAAGGAGAGAAAAATTATGAAAAAAATAATAGCTTTAACCCTTTCGTTATTACTGATTTTTGCAGTTGTACCTGCATCATTATCAGCGAGCGCAGCGGA
>JBJEIS010000164.1:0-8896 GCA_051877275.1 Acutalibacteraceae bacterium
AAAAAAGTAATCGGCGTGGTCAGCGGAAAGGGCGGTGTAGGCAAGAGCCTTGTAACATCTGTTTTATCAGTTTTGTCAGCAAGAGCCGGATACAAGACAGCAATTCTTGACGCGGATATCACCGGACCATCTATTCCGAAAGCTTTTGGCTTGCATGAACGTGCATTAGGTACTGAAGAAGGAATTTTTCCTGTTAAAACAAAAAACGATATTTCCGTTATGTCGCTTAATCTCTTGGTTGAGGAAGAAACCTCTCCTGTTATTTGGCGCGGACCTGTTATAGCAGGAACTGTTAAACAGTTCTGGAGCGATGTAATTTGGGGCGATGTAGACTATATGTTTATTGATATGCCTCCGGGAACGGGTGATGTTCCGCTTACTGTATTTCAATCTATTCCGGTAGACGGAATTATTATAGTAGCTTCTCCTCAGGAGCTTGTAGGAATGATTGTTGAGAAAGCGGTTAATATGGCGGCAATGATGAATATTCCTGTGTTGGGATTAGTTGAAAATATGAGTTATTTAACCTGTCCTGACTGCGGTAAAAAAATTAATGTGTTCGGTGAAAGTCATATCGAACAAATTGCGGCAAAGCACACAATCGCAAATATTGCAAAAATTCCGATTGAACCGAAATTGGCGTCTTTATGCGATTCGGGAACAATTGAAGATTTCAATGGCGATTGGCTTAATGACTTGTTTGAAAAAATTAAATAATTTAAAAAAATCACTCACAGAATTTAATTTCTGTGAGTGATTTTTTATTTGTTTACCAAAGTCCCAAGAAATGTTGCATAACAAGGCTTGTAAGCGTTATTCCTACCCAGCAGCAAAAACCGAGTAAAATAGGTTTGCCGCCTGTTTTTATCAGCTTTACAATGTTTGTGTTAAGACCTATAGCCGCCATAGCAAGTACAATAAAGAATTTGCTCAACTCTTTAATCGGGGAGAAAACAGACGCGTCAACACCGAGAGAGATAGCCACTGTTGTAATTACCGAAGCTGCTATAAAATAGAGAATGAAAAACGGAAAAATCTTTTTCATACTAACTTTTTTGCCGCCGTTTTCACCGCTTTTTTCTTTGCGTGTGCGAATAAGTGCAAGCACAAGAGTTATCGGAATGATTGCGAGCGTTCTTGTCAGCTTTACGGTTACCGCGGTGTCAAGCGTGTGCGAACCCAAATTCCACATGCTGTCCCAAGTAGAAGCCGCTGCGGTAACAGAAGATGTATCGTTTACCGCTGTTCCGGCAAAAATACCAAAGGCTTCACCGCTTGCGGTGCTGAAGCCAATAAGCTGACCGAGCGTAGGAAAAATTAAAGCAGCTAATACATTAAAGAAAAATATTACCGAAATAGATTGTGCAACTTCCTCATCATCGGCATCAATAACAGGCGCTGTTGCGGCAATTGCCGAACCGCCGCAGATGGAAGAGCCCACACCGATAAGTGTTGCAGTTTTAGATGGAATTTTTAAAGCTTTGAAAAGAATAAATGCTATAATCAACGAAACAGAAATTGTGCTTATTATAATAGGGAGCGACTGTTTTCCTGTTTGAAGAATAACATTGAGATTCATACCGAAGCCGAGCAAAATAACCGCCCATTGTAAAACTTTTTTTGAGGTAAACTTTATTCCGCTTTCAAATGAATCTTTCTTTTTTATAAATAAAGTTACAATCATACCTGCAATTATAGCGATTACCGCGCCGCCGATTACAGGAAAAAGTTTGCCTAAAAACCAAGATGGAATGGCAATAGCTAAACATAAAAGTAAGCCTTTGTAATTATTTTTAATAAACTGCATATTTTACCCTCCGAAATTTTGACTATAAAATTATTATATCATTTTTTACTGAGTTTAATTTAAAAATGCGGTCGTTTTCAGACCGCATTTTATTAGCCAACATTATTTGCCGAGACACCGTCAGGAATATTAATGCGTTCAATATCAGCTCCGAGCGCGCTGAATTTTTCAACATAATTTTCGTATCCTCGGTCAATTAGATGGATGTTTTCAATCTCAGTGACGCCTTCTGCAACAAGACCGGCAATAATCATTGCCGCGCCGGCACGCAGATCAACTGTTCTTACAGGTGCGCTTTTCAATTTTTCGACACCTTCGATAACGGCAACCTTGCCGTCAACTTTGATTTTAGCACCCATTCTGTCAAGATATTCGATATATTTGAAACGAGAATCCCAAACAGCCTCGGTAACCATAGATGTGCCTTCGGCAATAGTCAGAAGTGTAACCATTTGAGGCTGCATATCGGTAGGAAAGCCCGGATGAGGTTGAGTTTTGATATTGCATTTTTTGAGCGGACCATTGCGGTAAACTCTTACACATTCGTCGCCCTCTTCGATTGTAACGCCTGTTTCTTCAAGCTTTGCAGTAATAGACTCAAGATGCTTCGGTATAACATTACAGATGGTAACATCTCCGCCTGTTGCTGCTGCAGCTACCATATATGTTCCGGCTTCAATCTGGTCAGGAATAATAGAATAGGTAGTTGAGCCAAGATGGCTTACACCGGAAATTTTTAAAACATCCGTACCTGCGCCGCGAATATCAGCGCCCATTGAATTAAGAAAGTTTGCAAGGTCAACAATGTGCGGTTCCTTAGCGGCATTTTCAATAATAGTTCTGCCTCGTGCTTTAACAGCTGCAAGCATTATATTAATTGTAGCGCCTACCGAAACTGTATCCATATAAATACTTGTACCTACAAGACGGTCAGCAGATAAATCGAGCATACCGTCATTTTTTTCAACATTTGCACCTAAAGCGGCAAAGCCTTTTTCGTGCAAATCAAGCGGTCTTGCACAGAAATCGCAGCCACCCGGAAGAGCGACCTTGGCTTTTTTAAATCTGCCGAGCATAGCGCCCATAAAATAGCTTGACGCCCTTGTTTTTCTGGTCATTTCATATGTGACGATATGAGTGTTAACCCCTTTTGGGTCAATTTCAACTGTGGATTTATTAATATATCTTACTTTAGCGCCTAAACCGCTGAGAATTTGCAAAAGAACAGAGACATCTGATATATTAGGAATATTTTCGATTCGGCATACACCGTCGCTGAGTAAAGCCGCAGGAATTATAGCCACCGCTGCGTTTTTAGCACCGCTGATATAAACTTTACCTTTTAAAGGATTACCGCCTTTAATAAGTAATTTTTCCAAATATGTCACCCCTTGTAACATTTTTATGTATGTTTATAAAGATTAATTAGCAAAATAAAAAAAAGCAAAATCAATAAAAAACCGCATAAAAAGGACTTATGCGAGTAATATATAATATTAGAATTTGCAATAACATAATGATTATAACACACTTTTTTAAAAAAATCCACAATATATTGATATTTTTATATTTTTTATTGACTATATTTTTGATTTCTGTTAGAATAAATATATAAATTCAAAGAAAAAGGTGATTAATTTTGAGTAAATACGTTATTGTTACTGATTCAACCGCGGATTTAACTAAAAATTTGATTGATGATTTAGATGTTAACGTAGTACCTTTGCAATATACTGTTGACGGTGAGAATTTTTCGGATGAGCCGACCGATGACACTGCTTTGATAAAAAATTTTTATGACAAATTGAGAAACGGTTCTAAATCTTCTACCTCGCAGATTACTTTTAATGTTTTTACAGCAGAATTTTCAAAATACCTTGAGCAAGGCTATGATGTCCTTTATATCGGTTTTTCAAGCGGACTTTCGGGAACAACCCATCAGGCAATTTTAGCATCAAAAGAGTTAAAAGAAACTTATCCTGATAATAGAGTAGTTGTTGTTGATACACTTGCGGCATCGCTTGGTGAAGGTATGCTGGTATATTATGCGGCTAATCTTAAAAAGCAGGGAAAAAGTCTTGACGAGGTTGCAGACTATCTTGAAAATAATAAATTACGCCTTGCACATTGGTTTTCTGTCGATGACTTGAATTTCTTAAAACGAGGCGGTCGTGTATCTGCCGCTGCCGCTTTGGTAGGCTCGGTGCTTGGAATAAAACCTGTTTTGCATGTTGATGATGAGGGTCATTTAATACCTGTGGGAAAAGTAAGGGGCAGAAAGGCTTCACTTGATGAGCTGGTTAAAAGAGCGTCAAAAACAATTGAAGACGCTGAAAATCAGACTGTTTTTATTTGTCACGGTGATTGCATTGACGATGCAAATTATCTGGCTGAAAAAGCAAAGGAAGTTTTGAAGGTCAAAGATGTTATAATCGGTTTTACAGGTCCTGTTATCGGTTCTCATTCGGGACCGGGAACAATAGCTCTTTTTACATTAGGAAAAAACAGAGATTAAGTATCATAAAAATATTGAATACTCCCTTTTATATCGGAAACAATAGATATAAGAGGGAGTTGTTTTTATGGATAAATCAGAACGAGAATCTAATTTAATAGATGATAAATTGCTGTTTGATGAAGTATTGCCCGTTAGAGGTGTTCAAAGCTTAGATAATTCTGTAAAAGAATTGTCTGATGAGTATGAGGCGGGTGTAGATTATGAAATGCAGCTTCGTTTTCATAATAGAAAAAAAGATAAAAACAAATTTTAACTAAAAAATCTGCCATAGGTTAAAGCCTATGACAGATTTTTTGTTTCTATTCAATTCTTCCTTCTTTTTTTGCTTCTTCAATAACTTTTTTAGCAATTGCAGGAGGTGCTTCTTCATAACGTTCAAATTCAAGGGTAAATGAACCGCGGTCTTGCGTTACAGAACGCAAAACAGTTGAGAAATCGGAAGCTTCGGCAATCGGCACTTCAGCAACGATTTCCTGCTCTTTGTCTTCAAGCGGATTCATACCTAAAACTCTGCCGCGGCGTTTATTAATATCACCGATAATATCACCCATGTTTTCTTCAGGCACCGTTACATTTAGTGCTCCCACAGGTTCAAGTAATACAGGGTTTGCCTGTGTAAGTCCGTTTTTATAAGCAATAGCGGCGGCGGTTTTAAACGCCATTTCAGATGAATCAACAGGATGATAAGATCCGTCAACAAGTGTCGCTTTAAGGCCTACAACCGGATAACCTGCCAACACACCTTTTTTAACGCTGTCAAGCAAGCCTTTTTCAACTGCAGGGAAGTAGTTTTTCGGAACTGCTCCGCCGAAAATCTTCTCTTCAAATACAAGTGTATCACTGTCACAAGGCTCAAATTCAATCCAAACATCACCGAACTGTCCGTGACCGCCTGACTGTTTTTTATGTCTGCCTTGAACTTTAACCTTTTTGCGTATTGTTTCTCTGTAAGCAACCTTCGGAGTTTCCAATGTAACATCGACTCCGAATTTGGTTTTCAGCATTGAAACTATTACATCAAGGCTTTGTTCGCCGAGGCCTGATATGATAAGCTGATGAGTTTCTTTGTTATGAACAAACTCAACTGATGGATTTTCTTCGCAAATTTTTGCCATAGCTTGGGCAATTTTATCTTCGTCACCTTTTTTGACAGGCTTAACAGCCATAGAGATTGAAGCTTTCGGGAAGTTGACGCCTGATAAAGTAACAGGATTTTTAGGGTCGCATAAAGTGTCGCCTGTTTTGACATCAGCCATTTTAGCAACCGCGCCGATGTCACCTGCAATTATTTTATCGGTATCTGTCTGTTTACCGCCGTTTACATACATTAATTTACCGATTTTTTCGGTTTCGCCTGTACGCGGATTTAATACGGTATCGCCGGATTTAAGCACACCCGAGATAACCTTGAAATATGACATTTTGCCAACAAACGGGTCGGCAACGGTTTTGAATACAGTTGCTGCAAGAGGGCCGTCTTTACTGCATTTAACTTCAACTGCTTCGCCGTTAGCGTCAAGTCCTAATTCGCCGCCAACCTGTTCAGCATTAGGTAAAATTTTAACAAGCGCATTAAGGAAAAGCTCGATTCCCTCAAGGGTTTGAGCAGCGCCGCAGTAAACAGGAGAAATTTCACCTGTTTTAACGCCTTCGCGAAGTCCTGCAAATAATTCGTCTTCGGTAAACTTCTCGCCTGAGAAATATTTATCCATCATCTCTTCATTAAGCGAAGCAACAGATTCGCAAAGAAGACCGTACATCTGCTCGTATCTGTCTTTTGCAGCATCAGGCATTTCAATTTCAATTGGCTTGCCGTTTTCGTATTTCCAGGTGCGGCCTGTAACAACATTTATGTAACATTCAACCTTGCGGTCTGAAGCATAAGGAATAATAACAGGCATAATTTTTGAACCGTAAGCAATTTTTAAGCTTGCGATAACATCTTTACAGTTAGCGTGTTCAGAGTCAGCCTTTGTGATAAAGAAAATTGTGCTGATTCCATGCTTTTGACAAGCCTTGTAAGCTTTTTGTGAACCTACATTAAGACCTGATTTTGCAGAAAGAACTATTACTGCGTTTTTTGCTGCTCTTATTGCCTCTGCCTGACCGTTTGCAAAGTCAAAAAGACCCGGTGCGTCAATAAGATTTATTTTTCTCTCGCGCCATTCAAGTGACGCTACTGATGAAAAAACAGAAACCTTTCTTTTTTTCTCTTGCTCATCAAAATCCATAACGGTGTTACCGTCTGCAACTGTTCCGTGACGGTCGGTTACTCCTGCAACATAAAGCATTGCTTCGGCAATAGAGGTTTTACCGCATGAGCCGTGACCCAGCAAAGCAAGGTTTTTAATTTTATCTGTGTTGAATTCTTTCATTATAAAAACAACCTTTCATGTAAATGTGCTAATCTAATTTTAACACTTTTCACTCTTAAAATCAAGTGCAAATTGCAAATATTAATAGAAATTTGTTATTAAATTTTATGCAAAGTGCATAAATAATATTATTGTTTTAGAAAATTACTTTGTTTGCAGACTTAAAAATATTTTTTACTGTGCACCTTTTATGACAAAAATCGCAAAATTAAACGCTTATTATTTTAATTGGGTGAGGAATTTGATAGTATATGCAGATGTTCTTATCTTTTTAAATTCAATTATTACATATTTTCTGTTGCTTGGCGTTTGCGCTTTTTTTAAATTTCGTCCAAAAACATTTCGTTTAATTTTAGGTGCTTTATTCGGCGGCGTTTGTGCACTTGTTATATTTCTGCCTGATTTGGGCGTAATTTATGAGCTTTTGCTGCGCTTTGTGATTTGTACGCTTACGGTGCTGATAACCTTTTCATTTAAAAATAGAATTAGGTTTATAAAATATTCTTTGGCTTTTTTAACAATAACATATGTTTTCGGCGGAGCAATGCTTGCGCTTTTTAGTATGATAAAACCAAGATCAATGATTATAGCAAACGGTGTGACTTATTTTAATATTTCGCCTTTAGTGCTGATTTTATCGACAGCTGGATGTTATTTGTTTATACGGTTATTATTGCTTTTTAAAAAGTCAACTGTAAATGAACAGTTAATTTACAACTGCAAATTGGAATTTAAGGGCGCTCGCGTTACGTTTCAGGCGATTAATGATACAGGAAATGCGCTGTGCGACCCTTATTTTTCTTCACCTGTTGTGATAGTTGAAAAGCAGGTTTTAGAGCCGATTTTAGCGCTTGAACCAAAAACTTATCTTATTCCTGTTAAAAGTGTTGCAAACAGTTCTGTTTTATATGCCTTCCGCCCTGATGGATTTTGGATAGACTTTGCAGAAAAGCAAAGGAAAATCAGCGATATTACGATTGCTATTTGCGAAACAAAAATACATAAGCAGTTTAGCGGCATTTTGCCGACAAAAATAATAGATTTTACGGAGGAACAACTATGTTTATCAGCAAATTAAAATTATTTTTCTTTAAATTTATAAATAAATTTTTTACAAATGAAAGTGTTTACTATATTAACGGCCCGTCGGTGTTGCCTCCGCCGCTTGAAAGTGAGAAAGAAGCTGAATATGCAAGGCTTTCGGCAGCGGGAGATACCGAGGCAAGAGATATTTTGATAGTACATAATCTGCGGCTTGTTGTGTATATAGCGAGAAAATTCGAGGCGGCTTCAGCTAATATTGAAGATTTGATTTCTATCGGAACTATCGGCTTAATGAAAGCTGTAAAAACCTTTAAAGCCGATAAAAACATAAAACTTGCCACTTATGCCTCAAGGTGCATTGAGAATGAGATTTTAATGTATTTAAGAAAGACAAATTCATTAAAAACCGAGCTTTCTTTTGATGAGCCTCTCAATGTTGACTGGGACGGCAATGAGCTTTTGCTTTCAGATGTTTTAGGCTCTGAGCCGGATGTGGTTAATCATAATGTTGAGCTTCAGGATGAGCGCAGAATTGTGGCTTCTTTGGTTGATAAACTTCCGGAAAGAGAACGAAAAATTATGCAGATGCGATTTGGTTTTTACGGATATGAGGAGCACACCCAAAAGCAGGTTGCGGATATTTTGGGAATCTCGCAAAGCTATATTTCGCGTTTGGAGAAAAAAATAATTGCAAAGCTGAAAAAAGAAGTTGAAAAAGTGGTATAAAACAAAAAGTCCGAGTATGATACTCGGACTTTTTGTTTTATCTTAAGTTATTAAATGCGTCAATTCCTGCATATTTGCATGAAGTTTTAAGCTCGTTTTCAATTTCAATAAGTCGGTTATATTTTGCTGTTCTTTCACTTCGTGACAGCGAGCCGGTTTTGATTTGCCCCATATTAAGAGCGACCGCAATATCTGCAATTGTAGTATCTTCGGTTTCGCCCGAACGGTGCGACATAACTGCGGTATAATTTGCACGCTTTGCAGTAAGCACCGCATCTATGGTTTCGCTTAAAGTGCCTATCTGATTAGGCTTGATGAGAATTGAGTTTGCGGCGCCTTTCGTTATACCTGTTTTAAGCCTTTTAGCGTTTGTAACAAATAAATCATCTCCTACAAGCTGAACATTTTTGCCGATTTTTTCTGTAA
>JBJEIS010000165.1:0-2158 GCA_051877275.1 Acutalibacteraceae bacterium
TAGGCTTTTCTTTAATGATGCCAAAAAAATAAAGAGCACTGTCCTTCACCAAAAAAGCATGAGGATATTTTTTTAAAATTAATTCATAAATATCATAGTTATCTTTTTTATCTGAATATATTCCTTTTTCAATTTTATATATTGATTCTTCAATAATAGCTTTTTTTAATTTGTAGTCAGTTCCGTATAACTTTATAGCTTCATTATAATTATATAACATTTTATCTCCAAATATACAATAATGTACAAAGGTGTGAGTAATTACTTAAATCGAGTATAACTTATAATCTGCATAAATACAAGGTTTTTCTTGACAACAGTTTTAAAATATGATATCTTGTCCTTGGGTAATTGTGCCCGGAAGACTGCTATAGGCGGTCTTTTTTTATTTTACAAAATTAAGCATCAAACTTTGAGCTTTCAAGTTTGGTGCTTTTTTTGTGCCTAAAAGACCAGCTATAAAAAGTCAATAGGAAAATAAAAAATATTTCATAGAGAAAAACACAACGAGAAAAAGACCTTAGCGAAGCTAAAGCCTGAATGATTGAGTCTTAAGGGAATTAGTTTTTAGGTATAGGCTGATAAGGCTTGTTGTCACGAAGAACAGCAAAAATAATGTTGCAGAGTTTTCTTGCAACAGCACCGACAGCCGTTAAATGATGTTTGCCTCTTGCTCTTAATGATTGATAGTAATCAGAGAGAACAGGGTCGCAGAACGCAGCACGACCGGCAGCAGTCCAAATAGCTCTTCTGAGATATGGTGAACCTCTCTTAGAAATTTTGTTTTGAGTACCGACAAATTCGCCTGATTGCTTAACAGAAACATCCAATCCTGCAAAAGCCACTAATTTTGAAGCAGAATCAAATCTTGAAATATCACCGATTTCGCTGATGATTATTGCTCCAAGTATATTTCCAATACCGGGAATGGTAGTAATTACCTGATTTTCTTCAAAAAGCATAGTTGTTATCTGAACTTCGAGTTCATCCAGCTGATCTTCAATGAAGTTAATTTGTTCAAGCATTTGTCTGATTTGAAAAGCAAAGGCATCAGCAGCAAATTTAACACCAAAAGAGTTAGCAGCAGCATCTTTAATTTGAAGCGCTTTTTCTCTGCCG
Organism: Acutalibacteraceae bacterium; assembly: GCA_051877275.1. Lineage (GTDB taxonomy): Bacteria > Bacillota > Clostridia > Oscillospirales > Acutalibacteraceae > RUG11462. Next base: position 1,120 of record JBJEIS010000165.1, read on the forward strand.
AAACGACCGTTACTGCATTTGCTGATAAAATTTGTGAGTTTAGTTGTACTGACAGACAGCATATCTTCAGGAGTCGGATATTTATGCAAAAGTTCGCTTGATGTAACTCCGAAAGTATCTGAAAACAGCTTATTGTATTCAGGAAATATCTGGTCTAACAAACAGATTACCTTGCGTTTGTAGTCAGAACATTCATCAACAAGAAACATTCTGTATCTTGACAACTGGCGCAACGCCATAATGTTTTCACTTGACAGAGATGTTGATGAAAACTGACCGAAACGCATAATCTGAGCAATTACAAAAGAGTCTTTGGAATCATTCTTAGTTTGTCTGATATACATCTTTCTAAAGCTATCTGACTGAATTGGATTAATAACCTTAAGGCTGTATCCAAGTTCAAGCAGATAAGAATATACAGACAACCAGTAATGACCTGTTGCTTCCATACCGATAATGCAGTTGTCCGCAGTGACGGTAAACTTCTGCATTAAGGCAAGCAGCTTTTCACAACCCTTCTGTGTATTAGAAAAAGAAATGCTTTCACACAGAAGTTTACCGTCACTGTTAATGATTGAAGCTTCGTGTTTATGTTTTGCAATATCAATTCCTATGTAGAACATACTTACACCTGCTTAATATTTTTTTGTGCAGATAAAGTCTATACCTCTGTTTCTTTACGGAATACAACCTCGTTAGATATTCAGCAACTTGGTGCTATCCAGCTCATTCGCATAAGCCCGTAAAGATGAGGCGCAACCCTTTGTTAGGAAGACAAGCTTCAAGGAGGTGATCTGCGACCTCTATCTGTACAGACTCATTATCTCATATGGTTTATGAGATAACAAGAAGTTTCGATATTCTTCTTCAAAATATCGTATTTACATTATACGAGGAGGTGAAAAATTGAATCATAAAGAGGGTAATTATTTTCGAGTTCCAAATGATATATTCGGCAGTGGAATTGAAAAGAGAGCATTCGTGGTTTACTGCTACCTGTCAAGGTGCTCGGATATGAAAACAAGGCAATGCTATCCGT
>JBJEIS010000166.1:0-2144 GCA_051877275.1 Acutalibacteraceae bacterium
AAACGGTGTTGGCAAGACAACTTCTATCGGAAAAATTGCTAATATGTATAAACAACAGGGTAAATCTGTTATTTTAGGCGCTGCTGATACCTTTAGAGCGGCTGCAGCGGAACAATTAACAATTTGGTCGGATAGAGCAGGCGTGCCGATTGTAAAACACGCAGAGGGCGCTGACCCTTCGGCTGTAGTTTATGATACTATTGCTGCCGCAAAATCTAAGGGTTCTGACATTATTATCTGTGATACCGCAGGCAGACTTCATAATAAGAAGAATCTTATGGATGAGCTTGCAAAAATGTCGAGAATTATTGACAGAGAGCTACCTGATTCGGATAAAGAAGTTCTTTTGGTGCTTGATGCAACAACAGGTCAAAATGCTGTTAACCAGGCGAGAGAATTCCAAGCCGCAGCCGGAATTACCGGTATTATTTTAACAAAGCTTGACGGTACAGCGCGTGGCGGTGTGGTTCTCGCAATAAACAAAGAGCTCGGAATACCTGTAAAATTGATTGGTGTCGGTGAACAAATTGATGATTTGCAGGATTTTTCAGCATACGATTTTGCTCAGGCTTTATTTAGCGAGGAAGAATAATGAAATTTATTATTGCAAGCAAAAATAAAAAGAAAATTAAAGAATTAGAGCGAATTTTAAATCCGCTTGGAATTGAAGCCGTTTGTGAAAGTGATTTGAATATTACTATTCCTGAGGTGGAAGAGACAGGATCTACCTTTGCGGAAAATGCTCATTTAAAGGCAGCTTCGGCTTGCAGTGCAAGCGGTTTGCCTGCAATTGCTGATGATTCAGGATTATGTGTTGATGCACTGAACGGCGAGCCTGGGATATTTTCAGCAAGATATTCGGGTGAAAATGCTACTGACGCTAAAAACAATGCACTTTTAATAGAAAAACTAAAGGAAGTTCCAAAAGATAAAAGAACGGCTAAATTCTGTTGTGCTATTTCTGTCGTTTTTCCAAACGATGATGAGATAAAATGTTTTGGTGAGTGTAAAGGTTTAATCGGCTTTGAGCCTATGGGTGACGGCGGATTTGGATATGACCCGTATTTTTATGTTGACGGCAAATCTTTTGCTGCTTTGACAGCACAAGAAAAAGATGCACTCAGCCATCGGGGAAATGCATTAAGAGAGTTACAAATTAAACTTAAGGAGTATTTAAATGTTAACAAGTAAGCAAAGAGCATATTTAAGAGGTATTGCAAATGATTATACAACTCTTTTTCAAGTGGGAAAGGGAGGAGTAACCGATACTGTTATTATTCAGGTTGCAGATGCGCTTAAAGCAAGAGAATTAATAAAAATCAATTCTCTCGAAAATGCGCCTGCTTCACCAAAAGAGTTAGCAAATGAAATTGCCGAAAAAGCTAAATGTGATATTGTTCAGGTTGTCGGCAGAAAAATGATTTTTTATAAACGAAATAATGAAAATCCAAAAATAGAATTGCCTAAATCAAGAAAAAAATAAAGGTTGATTTAATGAAAATTGCAATTTACGGCGGCGCTTTTAATCCGGTTCATAAAGGACATATTGAGATAGTAAAGCAGCTGAAAAAACGTTTTAATTTTGATAAAATCCTAGTTATTCCGAGTAAGTATTCGCCGCACAAGTCAAATAAAGAATTAGTTTCTGACGAACACAGGCTGAATATGTGCAAATTAGCTTTTAAAGATATCGAAAACTGTGAAGTCAGTGATATTGAAATCAGAAGAAACAAAATTAGCTATACAGTTGATACTCTGACCGAACTTAAAATGATTTATCCGTTTGATGGGTTTTATTTGGTATGCGGCTCGGATATGTTTTTATCATTTTTAAATTGGAGAAATCCAAAAGAAATTTTTAATTTATCAAATATTTTGGCATTTAGACGCGGAAATGAAAAACTCGAAGTAATGAATGACTATAAGAAAAAACTTGAAGAAAGCGGTGCAAATGTTACAATTTGTGAAATCGATATTCCTCCGTTTTCTTCTACCGGGGTCAGAAATGCTATTAAACAAAATCAACCGTGCGATGAATTTCTTTCTAGAGAAATTTATGATTATATTAAGAAACACAACCTGTATTTATAAGGATTGAATATGTACCAGAAATATTTAGATTATTTAAAAGAAAATCTTAAAGA
>JBJEIS010000167.1:0-8767 GCA_051877275.1 Acutalibacteraceae bacterium
AGTCACAAAAGCAATAATTTACGCAATAATAAACAAAAAATTTGATTTATGGCGGCTTTTCGGCGACGGTGGAATGCCTAGCGGTCATTCGGCTACCGTAACTTCAGTAGCAATCATCAGCGCATTAATTTACGGCACCGGCTCGTATGAATTTGCTATTTCGGGAATCTTGGCAATTATCGTATGCCATGATGCAATGGGAGTTCGACGCGAAACAGGAAAACAAGCGATTTTATTAAATGAAATAATGAAATCTTTTGATATACTTTCAAAAAAAGAGCTTCCCGAAGTTAAGCTCAAAGAATTTGTAGGCCACACCCCTGTTCAGGTGCTGGCAGGAATCTTAATAGGTTTTTGTAATGCTTTTGTAATATACTATTTTATATTTGCATAAAAATGAAGTTCACCTCAAAAAGAAGTGAACTTCATTTTTATTTACATTTAATTTTCAATCAAATATTGCGCATAAGCATACGCTTCTTCATAAGTCTTTGTCGGTCCGGCTTTTTGGGTAACCAAAACTCTTTCTATTATATAATCATCACACCCCGCAAGATAATTACGCATAAATGAAATATCTTTCATATTAAACTCTTCATCACAATTAACATCACAGATATCAATTATCAAACTTTCATTAATTAAATCTACTATTTTGTAGTATGCATTTATATAATAACGCGATGAAAAATTATCTTCTATACCCGGTACCTTTGCAAGAATTTTTCGCATAGCCAATAAGTCTTTAATATCTACGTCAAAATTATCGTTATTAATATTTCCTCTACAAACAAAAACATTATCATTAAATCCCAAAACCATATCATAATCCGGCGCAGTTAAATAAACACGAAAGTTTTCTTTATCTAAATCAGTAGCATCGGTAATTTCCATTTTAAAATCAATGCCGTTATTTTGTTTTTGTAATCCGATATTATCATTATCACTGTTTTTAAGCGGTAATACATTCCATTCATTATTACACAGAACATTTTTCGAAAACTCAACACCGGTAAGCTCATATTTAACAGTTAAAAACGGACAATAATCTATACCTTCATCATATGTACAAACCTGTAATCTTGGCCTCATATTTCCGGAATAATACTTTTCAAAAAATTCAGAATAATTATCTATATCAACATGAAAACTAAAACTTAAATTATCTTCAAGATACAAAGGAGTGATGATTATATAATTATCATGATTTTCAATCAGGCAGTTTACTTCATTATTGGTTTTAAGCGAACAAATTGAATTATAGCTATCAATTTTGTCAATTGAGGGTACATATGCATTAACACCGAATGAAAGTGTAAAAATTAATAAAAAGCATAAAATCGGAATAACCATCCTTTTCATAATACCAACTCCTAACATATTTTGCTTGGGAAAAATATCCTTTAGCAAGTTAAGTGTATCATGAATTTTTATAAAAGTCAATGGTTTACAGCAAAAATATGGTTATTAAGTAAAAAAACAAAGCAGCTAAAATTCCGCCGGCTACATCTTTTATAAAATGAACTCCGCATAAAACACGCAAAGCCGCTAAAATTACAGATAAAATCAAAAATACGATTCCGAGATATATATTAAAATCCAAAAACATAAATGAAATTATCGCCGCCGAAAAAACGTGTCTTGAAGGAAAAGATTTTCCTTTTTTTTCGGTAATTTTTATTGGTTGAAAATTGCATTTTTCATAAGGTCTTTTTGCATTAAACAGAACCCTAAAAACACTTATAAGCACAAAAGACACCAATGGGACTAAAACATAGGTGAGAATTTTGCCGCTTTTTATATATAAAAGATAGCACAAAAACAAAGGGTAACAGGCAAAAATTAAATATGTAATAAATTTATTAAGCATTAAAACTTCGCTTTTCAGCACTGTATGTTCTTCAAAAAAGCTCATTAAAGAAATATAGTTTTTCTCGCTCATAGTACCCTCCTTTTTTTGTTTATATTATCATATTTCAGGCAAATTTACAAGCATATGAAACTATTTGACTTGAAAAAGAGGAAAATGTTTGATAAAATAAACTAATCAATTCTATGCAGGTGAAAATATGACGTTAAAAAACAAATATGATACAACAACCTTGAACAAGATAGACAGAAATATTAATCTTGTAACAAAATTTGCGGCAGTTGCTTTTTTCACAATTTTTCCGTTGATTGTATTTACCGATTATACAAACATTACCGCAGTAAAATACAACACTTTTATTATTATTTCAATTCTATTTTTCGGATACTATATATTTGAAAAAGGAAGCTTAATGTTAAACGGGTATCGCTTTAGTTTTAAGTTAAAAGATTATATTCCTTATATTTTAATAGGATTATTCTTAATATTTAATATAGTTTCGTGCATCTTTTCACCATTATCCGAATATACTGATAAATCCACATTTAAAACATTTATAATAGGCTCAGGAAGATATGACGGCTTGCTTGTAATGGCAATATACATACTTCTTTTTGTGCTTTTCAGTTTAGAAGGAACCTTTGGTTTATTACATGTAAACATTATAACCGCCGTAACCTTTGTAATGGTAACAATAGGCTATTTACAAATGTTTGATATAAATGTTTTTGGATTTTACCCTGCTGAAAGCTTTTATAAAACCGCAAGAGCTTTTGTTTCAACAATAGGAAACATCGACATAATGTCTACATATTTATGTATCGCGCTGGCGGTAATCGGTTTTTCGGCCGTAAGCTTTAATGTTAAAAAATATTTGCGTGCAATATGGCTTTTTGTTTACGGTTTATCTTTGCTGTTTTTACTTCTTATTGAGGTTTCTTCGGGTGCAGTTGCAATTTATACAATGCTATTTATTGCACTGCCGATTGTAACATTAAAAAAAGACTACTTGGTAAGGTTTTTAGATGTTGTATCTGTAAGTATTGTTTCTTTCGGAATTTCAAAAACACTTCTTTTTGAATATACTAACGATGAATTTAAGTTTAATTTTATTTTTAAAAAAGCTTTAATTCCTTTATTTGCCGTTGTTCTTGCACTTATTTTAATCAGATTTTTACTCCAAAGATTTTTAGGTGAAAAAAGATTAAAGCTTTACAGCGTTTTAATTTTACTTTCTGAAATTATACTAATTGCAGGCGCAATTGTTTATTTAAAATATTCAGGCAATTTTGAAAACGGTACTCTTTATGAGCTTTCCCAAATCTTAAACGGGAACGCCAAAGACACCTATGGTTCAAGCAGATACGGTTTATGGAAATACACTTTAGAACTTATCGGCGAACGACCGATTATAGGATACGGAACAGCATCTTACAGAACAATATTTGCAGATTTTGCCGCAAAAAACTGCCCTGCTTATCTTGCCAAATCTTATGACTTTGCTCATAATGAATATCTGCAAATATTATATAACTCCGGCATTTTAGGTCTTGCCGGCTATCTCGGCTTCATCGGATTATGCATTGTAAAATCATTTAAAAAAATATTTTTAAATCAAAAATTAGCAGTTTTGTTTTTTGCTGTTATTTCTTACCTTATTCAAGCGTTCTTTACATTTAGTGTCGTTATAGTTTCGCCAATTTTTTGGATAATTCTTGGTATGTTTTTGTTTGAAACTAAAAAAACGCTAAAAAATCCAAAAAAAGTTAAAAATCCACTTGCATTTACAATTTAATTATGCTAAAATACTTTCATATGTTGTAAAACATAAATTTTTGAAAGAAGGTATTTTACTATGACAAGTAAAAAAAGATTGTTAGCTGTATTGATTGCATGTGTTTTAATAATCTCTCAGGTTATTGCAATTAACACATTTGCTGATTTCAATGCTGCAACAGCAAGCGACTCCAATGCAACCGCTAGTGATACTGATGCTTCACCATCTGATATCACAACTGTTTCAACTTCTGCTTCAGAAGTTTCTACTACAGAAGAGCCTACTTCAAATTCAACTTCAGCAACAGTAGCTTCTACTACTGCTTCTACTACAGCAACAGTAGCTTCTACTACTGCTACTACAGCAGTTACTAAAACTGTTACTACAACTACTGCTAAAACAGCTTTGAAAAAGCTCGCAGTTAAAAAAGTTAAAGCAGGCAAGAAGAAGATTACTTTAAACTTCAAAAAGAAAGCTACCGGCAAACAGCAGTATCAAATCAAAGTTAAAGTAGGTAAAAAATGGAAAACTTACACAACTAAAAAAGCTAACTTTGTAGTTAAAAAAGGTCTTAAATCAGGTAAAAATTATCAGGTTAAAGTAAGACTTGTTAAAAAAGTTGGTAAGAAAACTACTGCTCTCAGCAAATACAGCAAAACTTTCAACGTTAAAGTTAAATAATTTTTGTTGACACAGCAAAACAACCGATGCAATATGCATCGGTTGTTTTTTATTTATTGTTTTTTCTGTAATCAAGATAGCTTTCCAATATCATTACCGCAGCAACCGCGTCAACAATATTTTTACGCTTAGCACCGCGAACATTTGTAACATTCAATGCATTATGTGACATTACGGTAGTACATCGTTCATCCCACAATGCGGTTTCAATACCTGATTTTTCTTCAATGACTTTAGCTATACGTTTACATTCTTGTGCGCGCTCACCCTGCGTTCCATCCATATTTAGAGGATATCCAACCACAATTAACTCTGCACGCAATTCTTCAGCAGTTTTAACTATTTCATCAATAAGCTTAGGTTCATATTTCTCAAAAATCACTTTAACAGGCGATGCTAACATTTCAAGCGGGTCGCAAACCGCAACCCCGGTGCGTGAAAGTCCTAAATCAACTGACATTATTTTCATCAGTAAATACCTTAATTAGCTACTGATGATGCAGTAGCAGAAATTGTAGTGGCTTCGCCGCTTACTGCGCCTGCCTGCGTTGTTGCAGAAGTAGGCTGACCTGTTGAAAAACCGTTATATAAAGAGGTATCGGTTAGAGTAACCGCCATAAGATTGTCATCACTGAAAATAAAATCTAATCGTTTTGTTCCGAAATTATAGGTAAGTCTTGTAGGATTGTTAGGCGAACCCAGGCAGAAGAACAACTGGTCATATGACGGAACATCAGTAACATCAGGCTGACCTAATGAGTTAATAACATCGATTGATGGGCAGTTGCCGATATTAAAACCGTAAGCCTTGTCAAAGCAAACTATTATTGCAGCACCGCTGTCAATCTTGTCATTCAAATAGAAATACTTTTCTGCTTTAAAATAAACAGAAGTCATTGTATTACCTTTATAAACTTCATAATATTCTTCATTTGGACCTACTTGTGTAACATAATTAGGATTTTCGGTCTGGGTTTCAGTAACTACTTTTGTTGTACCTTTTTTCTTTATTATTTTAGTAGCGGCAGTAGTTGATTCTGGCTGAACAATATTTAAAAAGTATTGATTAACCTCATCATAGTTTGCGCCGAGTCCGAAATGCGGGCCGTCGATTTTACCCTGCTCAACTTGTTTTTTAACTTCATCTTTAGTAATTACAATGCTTCTTTTTGAAGTTGTCTGAACAGTTTCTTCGGTTTCATCTTTTGAATTAAACCAATTACATGAGCCGAGCGTCAGCAATGTTGCAATACAAATAACTACGCATAATATTTTTTTCATAAACATCACCATTCCTTAAAAATTTATCTTTTATAATCTGTAAATTCTTTAAACAAACCGTCGCGTATATGCCACAGTTTTTCTGATAAATCAACATAATAAGCATGAGGATTTTCGAATCGCTGTACCTCATCCCAAATTGTTTCAACCTGTTCCTCACAATACTGGCGAATAACCTGTACCGAAGGACTGTTATAAACTAAATTTCCCTTATCGAAAACTTTAACAAAAAGCTCTCTTGCGATAAAATTATCAATTTTCTTCCTTTTCCATGTATGGTCAGGGTCAAAAATCTCAATCTCATTCTGCTCATCAAGATTTTCATCATAAAGAGAAATCACATCAGCCATAGCCTTACCGCTGTCATTATCAAAAAGTCTGTAAATTTTCTTATTGCAAGGCAAAGTAATTTTACCTACATTATCTGAAAAATTAACTTTAGGAACAAACTCACCCTCATCATTCTCTAAAGCGGTTAATTTATAAACACCGCCGAAAATAGGATCTGAAGCTGAAGTGATAAGACGCTCGCCGACACAAAATCTGTCAACCTTTGCGCCTTCGATAATTAAATCTCTAATAATATATTCATCAAGAGAATTCGAAGCAATAATGATACAGTCAGGATATCCAGCATCATCAAGCATTTTTCTTGCACGCTTTGAAATGTAAGTAATATCACCGCTGTCAATTCTTATTCCTTTAGGTCTGCAACCCATAGGTTTTAATACATCATCAAAACATTTTATTGCATTAATAACGCCTGATTTTAAGGTATTATAAGTATCAACCAGCAAATAGCAGTTATCGGGATATTGTTTTGCGTAAGTGCAGAACGCCTCATATTCCGAATCAAAAACCTCAACCCATGCATGAGTCATTGAATCAAATACCGGAATATCATATTCTTTATTAACAAATGTGCAGGAACTTCCGATACAACCGCCGATATAGGCTGCTCTTGCACCGTTAGCCGCTGCGTCAATTCCGTGTGCACGGCGAACACCGAATTCAAGCACTTCCCTGCCTAAAGCAGCTCTGGTAATTCTGTTTGCCTTAGTGGCTATTAAGGTTTGATGATTAATTGATATCAACAGCATGGTTTCAATAAGAGTTGCCTGAATAATAGGACCTACAACCTTAACGATAGGCTCTTTTGCAAAAACAGGAGTACCCTCAGGCACTGCATAAACATCACACTCAAATTTAAAATTTTTAAGATAATCAAGGAATCCTTCGGAAAGGCCTCCTCTTTTTCTTAAAAACTCAATATCTTCATCTGAAAAGCTTAAATTTTTAATATAATCAATCGCCTGTTCAAGACCTGCACAGACCGCAAATCCTGCATTATCCGGAACGCGTCTGAAAAACAGGTCGAAACAACCTTTTTTATCTTTAAGTCCTGCCTCAAAATAGCCGTTTGCCATTGTAAAACAGTTATAATCATTAAGCATTGAAAGTTTTGCATCACGAAGTGACATTTCAAACACCTCTTAAATAAATAATATATAAAATATTGTAGCATATTTTTTTAAAATATTCAATGAAAGATATAAATATTTTTTATGAACAAAAAGGAACTGCATTTTAACAATGCAATTCCTTTTGTAAGCTGCGGCATTATCTGCCTTTATGCTTTTCTTTTCGTTTCTGTTGTTTTAATGAAAAACGCCTTAGCTTTTCAGCGTCTTTTTCTTCTTTGCTGATATGCTTATGCTCAATTTTCATCTCTTCACGCTGTAACTGCAGCGCTTGTTGAGACTTTGTACCGATACCTTTTTGCAAAGTTTGTTTTCTCGCTTCTCTTTGTATACGCTTTGGATTGGTACCGGTCGGTTTTACATCAAAATCAACAGACGGACTGAATTTTAATCTACAGTAATTTTTTAATACAAACTCCCATACCTCATTATCTTTAGGCTCTGCGCCGAAAGTAACTTTGCATACTGAAAGACGGCTTTTTTCGATTCTCTCGATTACGCCTACCCAAAATGGATTTTCAAAAAACACTGTCAATTTTTCTTTTACTTCGTCCATAACGATTCCTCCTTAAAGTAAATGTTACAAACAAAGAACGGACAACCAAGGAGGCAGGTTACTGACAACACATAAAGCATTGCTCCCGGACTACCTACCGGGACGTGTTTTTATCTTTGCTTTTTAATTGTTTTCGCTTAGAAAAGCTGTCCCGGAAGCTTTAGCTTTTCCTTGTGCGGGAATGTTTTGTCAAATTCCTCTGCTTCCTGCTCGTCTACAAAATATCCCTTCGGCGTAGCATACTCACCGGTAATACCGTCAAGATACCCTGATTTGAGTTCTTTACAAAGGAAGAAAGAAGCGTCAGCACCCTCCGGCAACCCGTGATAGCGTATTCCCTTTTCAGAAGCATACACAAATCCGCTTTTGCCGTAAAAGTCAATATTACCTTCAAAGCACACCGCTCCTGCGCCCATTTCAGCCGCTTTCGCTAAAGAATAATCCAGCAGAATTTTCCCATATCCCTGTCTTTTGAATTTAGGAGCTATGCAAATCGGCCCCATAGTCATAATCGGAATTTCTCTGCCGTCATCTGCTTTGATGCTTGCCCTCACAAAAACATTTTGCCCGATAATAACTCCGTCTTTTTCAAGCACAAAATCAAGCTGCGGCACAAAATCCTTATCATTTCTCAATTGGTGAAGAACATAATGCTCCAAACATCCCGGACGATAAACATTCCAAAATGCTTCTCTTACAAGGCTTTCTACTTCCCGGTATTCTTCTTTTCTTTCTAAACGAATTATATAGTCATTTTTACTCATTGTTTTTCCTCCTGATAATTGTTGACTGCAATTTTGGGAGGTTTGTGCAGATTGTAATGCGCAACCTCCCGGTTACTCTACAATCTCCAAGGTGTTGTTTTTCTTCAAACAGCCTTCTCCTTAAAAATAATTTTATATAATCAAGCCGTTAGGCTAAGATTAACTTTTGTATAATTTACTCTTCTACAAAAACAGCGCTGCACGGTTTAACCTCGCATTTTCCGTTTTCAACCTTTGCGTCACCGCCGACGGTATAAATAACTTTACCATTGATGTTTTCAACCGTTGCTTTTTCATCGTTAACATTAATAATAACAGTAATAGTCTGCTCTTTACAGCTTCTCTTATAAACCAACG
>JBJEIS010000168.1:0-8514 GCA_051877275.1 Acutalibacteraceae bacterium
TGAAGCACGGTAAATACAACCGTAACAGCAGGAAGTCCCATTTTTTCCTGAATATCAACAGGAATTCCGCGGCCGTTATCAGAAACGCGAATAATTTCATCATTTAAAATTTCAACGTTAATATCGGTACAATATCCTGCGAGCGCCTCGTCGATTGAGTTATCAACAATTTCATAAACCAGATGATGAAGTCCGCGTTCACCGGTTGAGCCTATGTACATACCGGGTCTTTTTCTTACCGCTTCAAGACCTTCAAGTACCTGTATCGCAGAGGCATCATATTCCTCTTCAACTGCGGTATTCATCAAATTTTCTTGTGTTTCCAAAGTATTCCTCTCCTTATATAAGGGTTAATTTTTATATTGAAAAGCGGAAAATCCGCTGTTTTTTTAAAAAAGATTTTTTGCAATTCTGCGGTTTAAGGTTACCGCCGCAATCGGAGTTATATATACATTTTTATTAGTTACGACAAATGAACGCGGAAACTCATATAAATTTGAATATATTACTCTTTTTTCAAACTCGGCATTTTCAAGAAAATCTCTCGTTTTTTTTGAAACCGTTGCCGAATCCATATCAAAAATACCTATTATATCAGTATCCTTGACAAATATTTCTCCTCCGAGATAAACTCTTTTCATTTTTTCACTGCTCCCGATGAAGAGTTTTTAGTTTAAAAAATATTTATTCTTCAATCAGTTCACCGTCTACCATTTTTAATATCTTACCTGAATTAAGAGTTTTAATGGTATTCGGGTCACAACAGGTGATAAAAACCTGCCAGCCTTTTATATGATTAAGCAGATAATCCTGACGGGATAAATCAAGCTCTGACATAACATCATCCAAAATAGCAATAGGCTGTTCGCCTGTATACTTTTTAAGAATTTCCGCCTCTGATAATTTTAATGAAACAACTGCCGAACGGCGTTGTCCCTGTGAGCCGAAGATTTTTAAAGGAAGTGAATTTATAAAAAATTCCATATCATCTCTGTGAGGACCGATATTTGTAGTAGCTGTAACTGTATCCTGCATTCGCGACTGTTTTAACTTTGATAAAATTTCTTCTTCGCTGCCGCCGCCTGCAGTACATTTATATTTAAGTGAAATTTTTTCTTTATTTGAAGAAATTCCGCCGTAAATATCAACAATGTATTCCATTAGCGCTTCAATATATTTTTTGCGCTGTGATATAAGATAAGAGCCGCTTTTTGAAATTCTTTCTTCATAAACATCAAGCATAAATTCAAGCTCGCGGTGAAAAGCAACATCTTTTAAAATTGAATTTCTCTGTGCAACCGCACGGTTATAAGCCGCCAAAATTTTTTCATATTTAGGTCTTACAGATGAAATTGCATTATCTAAAAACTTTCTTCTTACAACAGGGCCTTCTTTTATCAAATCCATATCAGCCGGTGAAAAAAGCACTGCTGTAAATTTTTCAGACAAACCGCTTGCACTGCTTAAATTAATATCATTAATTGATGCAAGCCTTTTATTTGTAATAATAATCTCGCCTTTTTGCTTTCTGTCGCCGGAATAAAATTCACTTTTTAAAACTGCTGTCTGATTTTGATTATTAATATTAATCAGTTGATTATCTTTTGTTCCTCTAAAGCTTCTTTTACCCGTAAAAAGCCAGATTGCCTCAATTAAATTTGTTTTGCCCTGAGCATTATCGCCGTAAATAACATTTATTTCCCTGTCGGGATAAAATGCACCCTTTTTCAAATTACGGTAATTTTCATATTCAATTTTTTCAAGAACCATAAAAACACCGCTTTTTAATAAATCTTTGCCATTAAAAAATCAGATAACTTCGATATTCTCACCGAAAATTTCAATTTTATCGCCTTTTCTGATTTTTTTACCTCTCATTGTGCAAACTTCACCGTTTACTTTTACCTCGCCGTCTTGAATAAAAATTTTTGCGGCGCCACCGGTCGGAACAACACCTGAAAGCTTTAAAAGAGAGTCTAATTTTATAAATTCAGTATCAATTTTAATATTCATTAATTTTCAGCCTTAATAATAACAGGTACTACTATAAATAAGAAGTCATCGCCCTCAAGCGGTAAAATCTTTATTGGTCTTTGAGCACCGTTAATAACAATTTTTATTTTATCAGTATCAACCGCTCTTAAAGCATCGGTAAAAAATCTGCCGTTAAATCCTATTTCCTGACTTTCACCTGTGATATCACAATCAAGAAAATCAGATGCTTTACCCATAATTGTCGAACAACGCATAAAAACTTGTCCATCTTTAAATGTGCATCTTACAGGCGATTTTAAACGGTCGATAATAATAAGTGAAATACGCTCGATAATATTTAAAAAATCTTTTGTATCGGTTATAACAACTGTTTCTTCACCTTGCGGAATAACAGACTCGTAATTTAAAAATTCGCCTTCCAAAAGTCTTGTTATAATAACAAAATCACCTATTTCAAAAGAAATATGGCGTTTACCAACATTGATAACTACATCTAATTCATCATCTTCGCCGATAAGCTTTAAAATTTCTTGCAAAGCTTTTGAAGGAACAACAAATCTCATATTTTGATTTGTATTTATTTCTTCTTTTCTGATAGCAAGCCTACAACCGTCAGCAGAAACCAATTTAATACTGTTTTCTTCTATTTCAAATAAAATACCTTTGTAAATAGGTCTTTCATCAGAAGTTGAAACCGCATATATTGTTTGTGAAATCATACTGCGTAAAACATCACAAGGAACTTTAATTTCTTTTTCTTCTTCAAGGCTTGGAAGTTCAGGATATTCGTTTGCATCAAGTGCAATAATTGAAAATTCGGAAGTTCCGCTGTTTATCAAAGCTCTGTTACCTTCACTTATTTCAATGGTTACTTTTTCGGCAGGCAATTTTCTTAAAATTTCACTTAAAATTTTAGCATTAATTACTGTGCAGCCTTCAACTGAAATATCAGCTGGAATTTTTGTTTTCATAGCTATTTCAAGGTCATAACCCGAAAGAATAATTTCACTACCGTTTGTTCTGATTAAAATACCTTCCAGCGTAGCAAGAGAAGATTTTGTAGTAACTGCTCTTTGCACATTGCTTACCGCTGAACAAAGCTGTGATGTTTCACATGTAAATTTCATAGTAAACTCCTTTATTTTTATTTAAGAAAAGATTTTAACATCGTATTTTTTATTTTCAATAAAAACGAAAGTTTTTTTGATAAAACGCAAATAACATTATTATAATTTTTAGTAATAACAGTAGAGTAGGTTTAAACTGTTAAAAACTTCGAAAACCTTTTTGAGATATGATTTTGTACATTAACATCCATTGTTAAAAATTTTTAAAGAAAATTTAAAAACAATTTTTAAGTCAAAGTTTTAAACATATGTGTTAAAAACTTTAATGTTAAAATGTTAAAGTTTTTTTCATTTCTCCCAATGAGGTTCGTAAGGAAAATTATTTCTTAATGCACCCTCACAACTTTATATATTTCCAAAGATTTTTTTCATTTTTCTCAATGAAAATTGTGGGATGAATTATTGCTTGTGATATCCTCACTACCTTGTTTGAATTTGTAGGGCGTGGGCTTGCTCGCGCCGTTTAGTTATATTTCTGCTATATTCATTGGTTTGAATTATTTTAAAATATGATGTATTTATTTATTTACAAGGTTTTTGGTAATGTTGTCAATTTTTTTAGCTTCAATCTCATCAGTAGCGCAAAGTTTTTCAACATTGTTGCATGAATAAAGAACAGTTGCGTGATTTTTACCGCCGAATTCTTTACCGATTGATTTATAAGACATATCTGTTACTTTTCTGATGATATACATAGCAATCTGTCTTGCATGAGCAATAGGAGCGTCTTGTTTTTTAGAATAAATATCATCAATTGAAACAGAATAAGCTTTTGAAACCTCATCAACAACTTTTTGAATAGTAACAGGTTCAGGTAAATCGTCTTTTTTAATATCGCGAATTGCTGTTTCGGCAACCGCAAGTGTTAAATTCTCATAAATTAATGAATAAGCTTGAAGTTTTTTTACTACTCCTTCAAGCTGACGAATATTACATTTTACATGATCTGCAACATAAGAAATTATTTCTTCATCTAAATCAAAATTCATCAATTGAGCTTTACGCTTAATAATACCTACCCTTGTTTCATATTCAGGCGGTTGAATATCTGCAACAAGACCGGCCTCAAAACGGCTTAACATTCTGTCAGATAAAGTTGCAATATCTTTAGGCGGACGGTCTGAAGTTAAAACAATCTGTTTATGATTATCATACAAATCATTAAATGTGTTGAAAAATTCTTCCTGAGTTGCCTCTTTACCGCCGATAAATTGAATATCGTCAATCAAAAGAACATCAACAGTTCTGTATTTTTCACGAAGCTTATGAGTTGTTCCGTGCTGGATACAATAAATAACCTCATTTGTAAATGCTTCACAGGTTACGGAAACAATCTTTTTATCAGGAAAATTTTCTTTAATTTTTGATGAAATAGCGGTAAGCAAATGAGTTTTGCCTAGTCCGGAATTTCCCCATATAAAAAGCGGGTTATATATAACATCGCGATTTTCGGCAACCGCAAGTGATGCTGCATGAGCAAATCTATTTGATGAACCTACTATAAATGTATCAAATGTATATTCATACTGAGATGAATTATCAACAAATTTTATCGGTGAAATAGGCTTGTCCGCCTCAGTTTTAATAGTAATATTTACAGGAAACTTTAAAACCTCTAAAAATGCGTCATCTAAAATATGTTTATAATTCTCTAAAATAATTTTTTTCTGAAATTCTGTTTTAACATTTAAAATTGCTTCAGAACCGTCAATGCGCTCTAAAGACAAAAGTGAAAACCAAGCGTTAAAAGTTACTTCATTAACCTGTGTTTTGCAGTATGCGCAAATTTCCTGCCATACATCCTGCAATGTTTCCATATATTCTCCTCCTTTATATTTTCCTTAATTTTCAAAAATTAGTATATAAATTTATGAATTTTTTAACACATAAACACTAAAATGTAAAAAATCGCTCAATATATTCTATCATATTTTTAATAATTTTGCAATATATAATATTTATATTTAATATATATTATAGTTACACTATTTAAATATATAGTAGAAACTCGTCGAATTTGTAAATTTTCGGCTCAAAAAATAAAAAAGTGTTGACATAATTGAATAAATAGTATATAATTCTAAAATGGTTTAAAGACTTTTATTATGAATTTTCATACTTCGTTTAATTTCGCAGAAAAAAAGTAATAAAATCTTAAAATAAGAATTTTTAAAGAAAGGTGAATTTAAAATGTTAAGAACATTTCAACCAAAAAAATTGCACGGTAAAAAGGTGCATGGTTTCAGAAAGAGAATGGCTGATAGAAACGGCCGTAAAGTTTTAGCGCGCAGAAGAGCTAAAGGAAGAAAGAAACTCTCTTACTAATTTTAAGGTAAAAAAGAGTGTCTTTGTTTATCACGCTTAAGGAAAACAGGGATTTCAGAAGACTTTATAGACAGCCGTTATCATTTGTTGGCCCTGCGTTGGTAGTTTATTTCAAGGAAAACCGCGCGGGCTTTTCGCGCTTAGGAATAACGGCAGGTAAAAAACTTGGTTCTGCTGTTGACCGTAACCGCGCAAAAAGAGTTATAAGAGTGGCTTACCGCGAGCTGTTGCCTGATTTTAATAAAAATGTTGATATGGTTATAGTTGCAAGAAAAAAAGCAACCTTTATCAAGTCACAAGAGGCAGTGGAAGAGCTAAGAGGTCTTTTGAAAAAAGCCGGAATTATAGATTAATTATGAAATATGTAATAATCTTTTTTATCAAGTGTTACAAAAAGTTTATTTCTCCGCTGAAAACCCCTTGCTGTAGGTTTTATCCTACCTGCTCATCTTATGCAATTGAAGCTTTAAAAGTCCATGGATTTTTTAAAGGCTCTTATTTGTCAATAAAACGTGTTTTGCGGTGTAATCCCTTTTGTGACGGAGGTTTTGACCCTGTTCCGCCGAAAATTACAGTAAGAAAACAAAAAACTAAATAACTAATGAGGATTAATAAATGAATTATTTAATCAAACCCTTTTCTTGGTTTTTAGAGTTTCTTTGTAACACATTTCAAAGTTACCCTATTGCTATCATTATATTTACAATAATTGTAAATGTTGCATTAATTCCATTTAGTATTAAGCAACAGAAAAATATGGCGAAGCAGGCAAAGCTTCGTCCTAAGCTTGAGGCCTTAAAAGAAAAATGCGGCGATGATAAAATGAAATATCAAACCGCTATGACAGAGTTATATCAGAAAGAAAATATCAGCCCAACCGGCGGTTGTTTGCCTATGATTATCCGTTTGGCTATAATTATGATAGTTTATTACGGAATAATCGATATTTTGGATATACAAATGGTAGATGGCGTCAGAAAAATGGTAAATCCGGTAGTTGACCCTTCTTATTTCAATCTTTTTGGTATTGATTTAACTAAAACCCCTAATTTCAGCACTGATATTATTCATGCGTTTAATGTAACTTGGTTTATTCCGATTATTTGTTTTGCAGCTCAAATGATGTCTATTCTTATATCTAATCATCAGCAGGCAAAAAATAATCCTCAAATGGCGTCTCAAGGCGGTGCTATGAAAGTTACAATGCTGATTATGCCTGTTATTTCACTTGTTTTTACATTCCAAGTTACTTGTGCGCTTGGTTTTTATTGGATTTTATCAAGCATTGTAAATACTGCTATTACTCTTATTGTAAATAATTTCTTCTCGGCTGATAAAATTCTTGCAAAAGAAATTATCGAAGCCGGACATCAAAGAAGAGAAAAGGAAAAGAAAATTATCGATGGGGCTGAATAAAGCCTTTGTTCACAGTTTGAAAGGAAAATCAGAATAATGATTAAAGAAGCAATTGCCACAGGCAAAACTCTTGAATCTGCTAAAGAAGCCGCTTTGCTTAAACTCGGTGACTATGATATTGCTGATGTTGAAATTGAAGTTTTGGCACAGCCAAAACCTAAAACATTTGGTCTTTTCGGCGGTTCTGATGCGAAAGTAAGAGTTTATATTGAAGTTGAAGACGAGGTTGAAGAAAAACCTGAAAAACAGCCTGAATTTAAAAAAGAAGCTGAAACAGATGAGAAAAAAGAAGCTGTTAAAAGCGCAGTAATGACACCTGAAAATGAGAAAAAGGTTATTGATTATTTATCTTCAATCCTTAAAAATATGGGTGTTGAAAATATTAAAATCGATGTTGTTGTTGATGAAGACGGAACAAAAATCAACTTTGACGGTGATAAGCTTGGTGTTGCAATCGGCAGAAAAGGTGAAACTTTAGACGCAATTCAGCATCTTGTTTCGCTTGTTGCTAATAAAGGCCAAAGCGATTATGTTCGTATAACCCTTAATCCGGGCGGATACAGACAAAAAAGAGAACAAATTTTGATTTCTTTAGCTGAAAAAAGTGCTGCTAAAGCAATTAAGTTCAATAAAAATGTCATTTTAGAAGCAATGAATTCTTATGAAAGAAGAATCATTCATAATGCAGTTCAGAATGTTGAAGGTGTTATGAGCTGGTCTATCGGCGAAAATGAACACAGACGAGTTGTTATAGGTACTTCTAAAGACAACAAGCCTTTCAGAGAAAATCGCGGCGGTAGAAGAAACGGTAGATATAATAACAACCGTGGCAGAAGACCTTCACAAAAAATTGATAAAGCTCCTGACAGAGCTCCTAAATCAGATAACAGTGATTTGCCGCTTTACGGAGTAATTAAATAAGAATTAAAAAACCGACTTGAATTTCAAGTCGGTTTTAATTTTCTGATAATTAAGTATAAAACTTATTACACAAAATTATAAGAAAAGTGTATTGTATTCATATTTCTTCCCTTTTACAAAAAAGTGCAGCTACAAATAACGTACTGCACTTTTATTTTACATGTCAGATTTAATCTGTTCAATACAATGAGCACAAACACCCTTGCCGTTAAACTCTCTTACACTATCAATGCTGCCGCAGATTGCACAAGCTGCGCTGCTTTTTTCAAGAATAATCTTATTTCCCTCAACATGAATAAGTAAAGGGGTTCCTGTAGGAATAGTAAGACTTCTTCTGATTTCCTTTGGTAATGTAATTCTGCCGAGTTCATCTAAACATCTCTGAACGCCTGTTGATGCCATAACTCTACCTCCTATTAATAATTGGTAATTCATTACAAATTTTGTAACTGTTTATATAATAATACAAAATCAAAAAAAAGTAAAGTATTTTTTGTAAATTTTTTTAGAAAAATGTTAATATTTCGATAAATCGTGTCACAAATTATCATATTTTTAAATATTTGAACACTATTCGAAAAATGTTTCACGTGAAACATTTTTAATAAAGATGTGAAAAAGCTCTTTAAATTTATATAAATATATGTTATACTGTTATTAAAAGAAAATGCTTATATTGAAGGGCAAATATGAATAAAGGAGAGCTCAGATGGGAAAAATAATCGCAATT
>JBJEIS010000169.1:0-2065 GCA_051877275.1 Acutalibacteraceae bacterium
CAAGATCTTCAAGCTTTTTATATTCATTAGCTTCTATGGCGGTAAGTGTTTTTACAATATATGAACCTGTATAATCGGTAACATAAATACTTACTCTGTAACGGTTACCGTATTTTGTTTCGCGGGCGTCAAGTTTAAATACATCGCCCCATATTGTAGCAAAGCCGAAATCAGGGCGTACTTCATTAATAGGAGTAGGCTGAACATTTGGCTTCATAGGTCTGCCGAAAACAAGATGCATAGAATCAGGATAATATTTTAATCCTTTCGGAGGCGGGGCAGTGTGATTAATTTTTTTAGGCTGTTTTTCTTTTGCCTGTTGTTCTTTTAAAACCTGAGCCGCCTGTTTTGTTTCTTCTTCGTGCTTTTCAATGCTCATTTCGAGAGTGCCTTTAAATTCGACATCTATAAATATGCCGAAATGCTCACTTATATAGTCTTTTATTTTCTTTTTTGCATTGAGCTGTTCAAGAATTTCAATTCCGCCGTGTTTTAAATCAACTGTTAATACATTATTTTCAAAAAAATATTCGGCATCATTAAAAAAACCGTTTAATCCCGAATTTTTCTTCTTAATATCAATAAAAATATCTTCAAAGTATTCATTTTTTAAGGTTAAGTTTTGATAAACAATATCGAATACTATTGCATTAAGACCCATACCTTTTTTTATTTGTTCGCAAAGCTTTTCGGTATCTTCGTTAAATATGTATTTATCAGCAACTGCTTCGCATTTTAAAAAACGGTTTTGTCTGTTAATTCCGCAGTATGAAAGTGAAGCGTTTTTAAATATCTCTTTTATCTCTGTATCCAGAATATTTCCGAAAACTTCAATAACACTTTTGTTCATTATAAACTACATTCCTTTAATTTCATTCATAAGCTCTTGAAATAAATCTTCTTCGGCTACTTTTCTTAAAATTTCACCTTTTTTAAAAATAATTCCGCATCCGTCGCCGCCTGCAATACCTATATCCGCTTCTTTAGCTTCACCAGGACCGTTTACAACACAACCCATTACTGCTACGGTTATATTTTTATCGCAGTCGGCAAGTGCGTTTTCAACTTTTTTTGCAAGTGAAATTAAATCGATTTTTGTTCTTCCGCAGGTAGGGCAGGAAACAATGTTAACGCCGCCTTTTAAAAGCCCGATTGATTTTAAAATATCTTTAGCGGCTTTTATTTCTTCAACAGGATTATCGGTTAGAGAAACTCTAATAGTATCACCGATACCGTTTAAAAGCAATCCGCCTATACCTGCCGCTGATTTGATAATTCCTTTATATTTTGTACCGGCTTCTGTAACTCCTAAATGAAGAGGATAATTAACCATTTCAGCCGCCATTTTATATGCATTAAACATTAAGGTTACATCAGATGCTTTCATAGAAATAACAATATTATCAAAATCATATTTTTCAAGCAATTTTGTATGATACATTGCGCTTTCTACCAATGCTTCAGCGGTAACGCCGCCGTATTTAGCTAAAATATTTTTTTCTACCGAACCTGAATTCACACCGATTCTTATAGGAATATTCTTTTCATTGCATTTGTCGGCAACAAGCTTTACATTACGGTCATCACCGATATTACCCGGATTAATTCGTATTTTATCTACACCTGCTTGGGCACATTCAAGTGCGATTCTGTAATCAAAATGTATATCAGCCACAACAGGTATTGAAATATTGCTTTTAAGCGCATCAATAAGCTTAACCGCTTCTAAATTAGGAACAGCAGTTCTGATAATTTCGCACCCCGCTTTTTCAAGCTCAATTGCTTGTCGCACATTACCTTCAATATCGTTAGCGGGAACATTAAGCATCGATTGAATAGCGATAGGATTGCCGTTTCCTATCGCTTTATTTCCGATATTAATTTGTTTGGTATATAAAGCCATAATTTATTCACCTTTTTTAAAAAATCCAAGTCCATAGGTCTTTAAATATAATCAAAACCATAAATGCCAGTAATATCATCATTCCGATTGAGTGAACGAGAGCTTCGTTTTTCACCGGTTTTTTTCTTATCCATTCAATTACTAAAAACAGTATTCTGCTTC
>JBJEIS010000170.1:0-2055 GCA_051877275.1 Acutalibacteraceae bacterium
TCTCTTCTCTAACTGGGTTAACTACATCGTCTACCAACACACCCCTTTTGATTTATCTCAGTTAAAAAAGAAAAAACAAAAATAATTTTTTATACACTAAATGCTATACTGTTACAATTTCAATATTACGGTATAGCATTTTTGATTTTTTTATAGATTTTATTGACAGACGCTTTTAAAATAATGTATAATATAAATGTAAATAAAAAACATTTTTATAGGAGGGTTCAAAATGAAAAAACTATTATCAATTTTGCTTGCGATTTTGTTAGTTGCAAGCTGCCTTACATTTATTAGCGTATCGGCTGATGAGCTTACAAGCGACGACGGTGCGTATACCTATACTATTGATGACAATGGCGACGCTACAATTACAAAATACAACGGCAGTCAATTAGAAGTAATAATACCGTCTGAAATTGACTCACACAAAGTAGTTGAAATAGGAAAAGAGTCTTTTCAATCTTCGAAAATCACTTCGGTTACAATTCCAAGCAGCGTAAAAATTGTAGAACAAAATGCTTTTGCTTATTCAGGAAGTCTTGCCAGCGTAATATTTGAAGACGGTACTGAACAAATCGGAAGACGCGCTTTTAGAGACTGTTATGCTTTAACTTCTGTAAAATTACCTAATACATTAAAAATTATTGAACACAGTGCATTTGTTCTTTGCAGTAAACTAACTTCAATCACTATTCCAAAAAGTGTTGAAATAATTAGTGCCGTTTTATACGATTCTGATATAACAAAAAATGAAGTTGGCGGCGCTTTTAGTGATTCGGGACTTACAAGCATTACTTTTGAAAGCGGTTCAAATTTAAAAACAATCGGCAAAATTGCATTTAATTACTGTAAACTAAAAGAAATAACAGTACCTGCATCGGTTGAAACTATTGAAGAAGGAGCATTTAGTCATTCACTCATTGAATCATTAAAATTTGAAGATAATTCAAATCTCAAAACTATAGGCACCAGCGCTTTTGCTTATTGCGAAAAATTGACGGATATTTCACTGCCGGATTCATTGTTAACAATAGGTCAATATGCTTTTGAAGACAGCGGATATTATGATGAAGAAACAAATTGGGAAAACGATGTTCTTTATATAGACAAATACTTAATCGCCGGAAAAGATAAAGATAATGATGGCAATAAAATAACTTTTGGAGATTACACAGTAAAAGAAGGTACCCGTCTTATTGCCGACATGGCTTTTCAATGGGCTGATATAACGAAGGTTACTTTCCCAAGCAGTTTGAAATATATCGGACATATTGCATTTGCATTTTCAAACTTAAACGAAGTTGTTTTCAATGATGGATTAGAAACAATAGGAAATCGCGCATTTTACAGTACTAAGTTGACTGAGATCACTATTCCGTCAATCGTTGAAGTTATAGGTGAATTGAGTTTTGGTAACAGCAGTTACCTAACAAGCGTAACGGTTTTGAGTAAAAATGTTGAATTGGGTAAATCGGCATTTGAATTAGTCGCTACCGACAAAACTATGACAATTTACGGTTATGTGGGAAGTACCGCGCAAACCTTTGCCGAAAAATATGATGACAATATTGTTTTTGAGACGCTCGGCGATAACCCATTAGACCCTACTCAACCGACCAATCCTAATCCAACACAGCCGACCAATCCAACACAACCAACCAGCCCTGTACCTCCGACTAATGCTACCCAGCCGACTACAACTAAAGCTCCGACCACCACCGCAAACACAAGTGTAAATAAACCTACAATTAAAAAATTAGTCATTAAAAACACTAATCTTAAACTCAGCGGCGGTAAAAAGAGAATTACAATAAAATACAAAAAAGTTTCAAATGCAGACGGTTTTCAGGTTAAATACAAATTAAAAGGCAAATGGATATTTAAAACATATAACTCAAAAAAATCAGTAACAAAAGTTATAAAAGGACTTAAAAAGGGTAAATATAAAGTACAAGTCAGGGCCTTTTCAAAGGTTGGAAAAAGCAAAGTTTACAGTAATTGGACAAAAGCAAAAACAATTAAAGTTAAATAAAGCATATCACAAAAGAGCGA
>JBJEIS010000171.1:0-2045 GCA_051877275.1 Acutalibacteraceae bacterium
GGGCGGCGACCATTACCGAACACGTTTAACTCATACATTAGAGGTTAGCCAGATAGCAAGAACCATTGCTCGAGCTTTGCGTTTAAATGAAGATTTAACTGAGGCTATTGCGCTTGGTCATGACCTCGGTCATACGCCGTTCGGTCATGCGGGAGAGCGTGCTTTGAACGAGAAACTTGAGAGCGGTTTCAGACATTATGAGCAAAGCGTAAGGGTTTGTGATGTGCTTGAAAAAGATGGTAAAGGCTTAAATCTTACTAAAGAAGTTAAAGACGGTATATTATGCCATACCAATAAAAACGCTATTACGCTTGAAGGAAGAATAGTAAAATTTGCTGATAAAATTGCATATATGAATCATGATATTGATGACGCTCAAAAAGGCGGAATTTTGACAGAAAATGATATTCCGAAAAGCGTAAAAGAGGTTTTCGGTGATTCAAAATCAAAACGTATAAATAATATGGTTAAGTCAATTATAAATAACGGTATTGATGACATTGATTTAAGCGAAAATGATAAAGAAGCGTTTAATGATTTACATAAATTTATGTTTAAATCTGTTTATACTAACAAAACCGCAAAATCTGAAGAACCTAAGGTTGAGCGAATGATAAAAACATTGTTTGATTATTTATGTGAGCATACAGAGCATTTGCCGGCTCAGTATATCAAAATTGCCGATACCGACGGTATTCCGCGTGCTGTTGCCGATTATATCGGCGGCATGACTGACAGATACGCTGTCTATATTTATAATGAATTGTTTGTTCCGAAATCCTGGATGGTGTTTTAATGATTCATAAAATTGAATTTGAACTTTCTGAATGGAAATATGAGTATTCAAAAGATATTGCTTTTTATGCAAATAATATCAAAGTGGCAAAAAATTTAAGAAATGTGTTTCCTTATCCCTATACTCTCAGCGATGCAGAAAGTTATGTTAAAGACTGTATAAATAATTGCGAACAAAGACAAATTTGTCGTGCAATAATTGTCAATGGGCAGGCAGTAGGAAGCATAGGAGTATTTTTAAAGGATGATGTTTACTCAAAATCCGCTGAGTTAGGTTATTGGCTTGGAGAACCTTTTTGGGGCAAGGGTATTATGACAAATGCTGTAAAGATGATTTGTGATGAGGCTTTCAGAAAGTTTGATATTGTAAGAATATTTGCCGAGCCTTTTTCATTTAATATCGGTTCACGGAAGGTGCTTGAAAAATCAGGTTTTAAACTTGAAGGAATATTGAAAAAAAGCGTTTATAAAAACCAAGAGTTTTATGATACTTTTGTGTACGGATTGGTAAAATAAGACTAAAAATATCAAATGGAGGTGAGAGCTTGAAATTTTCAGAAGACTTTATTAATGAGCTTCGGTATAAAAATCCAATTGAAGAAGTAATATCATCATATGTAGTGTTAAAAAGGACAGGCTCTACCTTAAAAGGACTATGCCCGTTTCATAATGAACGAACACCGTCTTTTACTGTATATCCGAATACTAATTCGTTTTATTGCTACGGTTGCCAGGCAGGCGGAGATGTAGTGTCATTTATAAGAACTGCTGAAAATCTTGATTATGTCGAGGCGATAAAGCTTTTAGCTGACAGAGCCGGAATGGCAATGCCTGAAAGCGGTTATGACGATTCAGTCGAAAAGCTTCGCAGGAAGGTTTTGAGTATAAATCGAGAAACAGCAAAATTTTTCTTTAAGTGCCTTATTGAAAAAGAGGATGACGGAATAGGACTTAAATATTTTGCATCACGGCAGTTATCGCCTGAAACAATAAGGAAGTTCGGACTTGGATATGCGCCTGACAGTTTTGATAAATTAAAAAACCATTTAAAGTCGTTAGGCTTTTCTGAAAATGATATGATTGTCGCAAATGTATGCGGTAAATCGCAAAAAACAGGGCGGGCATATGACCGATTCAGAAAAAAAGTTATCTATCCGATTTATGATCTGCGCGGTAATGTTATTGCTTTCGGCGGCAGAAAATTTCCGGGTGATGACGGCGCTAAATATATTAATTCATCAGATACACCG
>JBJEIS010000172.1:0-8286 GCA_051877275.1 Acutalibacteraceae bacterium
TATTGTATATTTATATTTATTTCACGAAAATTGAGCGAATATGCAATTAAACTTATTACTTTTTCAGTCGTGTTCTGATTCTGCGCATATCTTCAGGCAATTCATCGTCTGACATATTGTCGGGTACTGATGTTGTTCCCGCATTTTTCGCAGTTTCATAGTACCAGCATTTGAATTTTACTGTATCCAATGTTTCCTGCAGCTGTGCCATTTGTTTTTCAACCTCTGCCTGTCTTTTGCGAAAAAGCTCAAGTCGTGCATCGATTGTTTTGTCGCCTAACGAAACAAGTTGTATAAATTCTTTGATATCTTTTATTTTCATACCGCTTGCTTTAAGACAATGGATAATTTTAAGCATTTCATAATCACTGTCTTTAAAAATTCTGATACCTCCGTCTGAACGTTCCATAAAAGGCAACAGACCTTCGTTATCATAATATCTTAGAGTAGACGGTGCAATGTCTAAAAGCTTTGCCATTTCACCTATTGTATATGTCATAAATTCCTCCGAAAAAATTCAAAAAAGCCTTGACTTAAAGTTAACTTTAAGTTGTATAATGAATTTGAACTTATTATAACAAGTTTAAATTAAACAGTCAAGGAGATAAAAATATGTTAGGTAATTTTACTTATTCAAATCCGACAAAATTGTATTTTGGTGAAAATGCTTTAGATAATCTTGCCGATGAATTGAAAAAGTACGGTAAAAATATTCTTTTGGTTTACGGCGGAGGCTCAATTAAGAAAAACGGTATTTATCAAAAGGTTGTTGAAATCCTTAATGAATGCGGAAAAAATATTATAGAGGACGCTGGTGTAATGCCTAATCCTACCGTAGAAAAGCTATATGAAGGCTGTGAGCGCGCAAGAGCAGGAAAGGTTGATTTTATTCTTGCAGTAGGCGGTGGAAGCGTTTGTGACTACGCAAAAGCAGTATCTATTTCTGTTCATTGCAAAGAAGACCCTTGGGAAAAGTATTATCTGAAATTTGAAGATGTGGATAATGAAATCATTCCTGTTGGTTGTGTGCTTACAATGGTGGGAACAGGAAGTGAAATGAACGGCGGTGCGGTTATAACCAATCATAAACAGAAATTAAAAATAGGCCATGTATTCGGTGATAATGTTTTTCCTAAATTTTCTATTCTAAATCCTGTTTATACTTACACTCTGCCAAAGTATCAGATGGTATCTGGATTTTATGATATTTTTAATCACATTTGCGAGCAGTATTTTTCAGGCGAAGATGATAATACTTCTGACTATATTATGGAAGGGTTGATGAAATCGCTTATTCATTCGTCATTAATTGCAGTAGAAAATCCTACTGACTACGAAGCACGCAGCAATATTATGTGGACTGCAACTTGGGCTCTTAATACTCTTGCGGCTTGCGGAAAATCCACTGATTGGATGGTGCATATGCTTGGTCAGGCGGTAGGCGCTTATACCGACGCAACTCATGGTATGACATTAGCTGCGGTATCTTTACCGTATTACAAATACATTATGCCTTATGGTTTGCAAAAATTTAAACGTTTTGCAATGAATGTGTGGAATGTATCAGAAAAAGGCAAAAGTGATGAACAAATTGCACTTGAAGGTCTTACAGCAATGGAGGACTGGATGAAAAAGCTTGGCCTTGTTATGAACATAACTGATCTCGGCGTTACAGAAGATATGCTTGACGGTCTTACTGAGGCAACATTTATTATGGACGGCGGGTATAAGGTGCTTAATAAGGATGAAATCAAAGCAATTTTCAAAGCAAGCATGAGTTAACAGTACTGATTTTTAAGTATTAATGAATTAAAAGACAGCTTACTTTTTATGGCTGTCTTTTTTTAATTTGTATTTGCATAAAACTATAGCTTTTACAGATGAATTTTGATATAATAAACTAAACTATTAATTGTTTTTGGAATTTTATGAAAACAGGTGATAAAGTCAAAATATCCTGAGATAATTTGAAAGAAAAATAAATAACAAAGAAAAAATTAATGTATAAATATATAAAGGAGGAATGATTATGCATTATGAAATTAAAGGAGGAGCTTTCCCGGTAGTGGTTTGCCAATTAGAGAATGGAGAGCAAATGATTACCGAAAAAGGCTCAATGGTTTGGATGAGTCCGAATATGCAAATGAAAACAACGGGCGGCGGATTAGGAAAAATGTTTTCAAAAGCATTTTCGGGAGAAAGCATGTTCCAAAACATTTATACTGCTAACGGTAACGGAATGATTGCTTTCGGTTCAAGTTTTCCGGGGACTATAAAGCCTATAAACATCGATAGCAACCATGAAATGATTCTGCAAAAGAGTGCCTTTCTTGCAGCTGAATCCGGTGTTCAGTTGTCAATACACTTCAATAAGAGACTGGGTACAGGGCTTTTCGGCGGAGAAGGCTTTATAATGCAGCGTCTATCAGGACAGGGCACTGCTTTTGTTGAGATTGACGGCGAGTTGATTGAGTATGACTTGCAGCCTGGTGAACAGATAGTGGTGGATACAGGTAATGTTGCAGGATTTACTACAGATGTTCAGATGAAAATACAACAGGTTCCGGGATTAAAGAATAAGCTTCTCGGCGGAGAGGGCTTATTTAACACGGTTTTAACAGGACCGGGTAAGGTTTGGCTTCAGACTATGCCGATTTCAAATGTTGCTATGTCTATTCTCCCGTATATCCCTACCGGTAACGGTTGATTTGAAGATTTTGTAGTATTTTTAGCAGAAAAAACGAATAATTAACTAATATACAGAAGGGAGTATTTACTCTCTTCTGTATATTTTTTTGACGAAAATTGTTGACATAATATCAATGTTAAAAACTATGTTAAAAATGTTAAAATTAAAAACGGCATTATTTAAAGGTGTTTTATGATTTAAAATAAATGTTCGATTTACATAAAAATATTTTTAACGTTATTTTTAACATTTTGTTAAGAATAAAAAAAACACTTTATTATTTTAATTATATGTAGTATAATATTTTTATTATTGTGAAAAAAACTTGAAAGGATTGCTTACATACTATGATAGAGATAAATAATCTCAAAAAGGATTACGGCGGACATTTGGCTGTAAACAATATTTCATTTACCATTAATGACGGCGAGATATTAGGCTTTTTAGGTCCGAACGGCGCAGGTAAATCTACCACTATGAACATTATAACCGGATATCTTTCAGCTACCGAAGGTAATGTTGTGGTTAACGGTTATGACATTCTTGAAGAACCGAAGCTTGCAAAAAAAGAAATAGGATATCTTCCTGAATTGCCGCCGCTTTACCTTGATATGACTGTTAGAGAGTATCTAAACTTCGTTTATGATTTAAAAGGTGTAAAACTTCCTAAAGGACCTCATATTGAGGAAATTTGCCGACTTGTTAAAATTAAAAATGTTTATCACAGGCTGATTAAAAATCTTTCAAAAGGTTATCGTCAGCGTGTTGGTATTGCTCAGGCGCTTATAGGAAACCCAAAAGTTCTTATTTTAGATGAGCCTACTGTCGGACTTGACCCAAAACAGATTATTGAAATCAGAAATCTTATCAGAATGTTAGGAAAGCATCATACTGTAATACTTTCTTCTCACATACTTTCTGAAATTCAGGCAGTTTGCGATAGGGTAGTGGTAATTAATAAAGGTAAGATTATTGCTGATGATACACCTCAAAACTTATCTACAAATTTATCTGACGACCATTCTTTGAATGTTGTGTTTGAGGGTAAAAAGGTTGATATTGAAAATAAGTTAAAGCAAGTTCAGGGTGTGAAATCCGTACTTTTTGTTAAAGAATATGCTTATGAGAACTCCGTTGAGTTTAATATTGACCCGTTAGCAGGTTATGACATTCGCAAAGCTGTTTTTGAAATGGCTTCGCTTAATAATTTCCCTATTCTTAGAATGGCAAGCAATGAATTAACACTTGAAGACATATTCTTAAGACTTACAGACGAAACATATAACACATCAGCGCTGGAAAAATCACTTGAAACTCGTAAAAAAGCAGTTGAAGTGGTTGACGGCAAAGAAGAATTTGCTGATGATTCTGCAGATGAAAAAGAAAAGGAGGAAGAATAAATTATGTTTTCAATTATTAAAAGAGAGTTTAAAAATTATTTTTCTTCTCCGATAGGGTATGTGGTAATGTGTGTATTACTGTTTTTCGGCGGGTTTTATTATGCTTACGCATTTTCTTTTGGTTCTGCTGATATGTCATATGTATTTAATTCACTCATTACAATAATTTTCTTTGTGGTTCCTGTTATTACAATGCGTCTTTTTTCTGAAGAAAAAAGACTTAAAACCGATCAGCTGTTAATTACTTCTCCGGTTAGTATTTTTTCGATAGTACTCGGTAAGTTTTTTGCGGCATTCCTTTATTTCTGCGTTTTTATCGTAATTATGGCGTTGTATAATTTTATATTTTTCTTCTTTGGAGCAACTCCTGATATGATGATTTTCTTAGGAAATGTAATAGGAATACTGCTTTTCGCTTCATCATTGATTGCTATTGGTATTTTTATCAGTTCATTAACCGAAAGCCAGGTAGTTGCAGCAGTGGGAAGTTTTTCGGTTTCATTTTTCTTGCTTTTACTTGAAAATGTTTCGGGATTATTTAATAATGAGACAATAACAAAAATTTGTAACTGGATTTCTTTTTCTGAAAGATACTACTCTTTTACCGAAGGAATTTTTGATATTTCAAATTTTGTATTTTTCATAAGTATTACTGCTGCATTTATTTTCTTAACTGTCAGAGTAATAGACAGAAAACGTTGGGCTTAAAGGAGGTTATGTAAAATGAGAAAAAATAAAGCAAAAACTAAAAATAAAGTACCATTTTATAAAAAGAATAAATTTAAGTTCAGCACAGTTTCTTCTGTAATTATTGTTGTCTTTATGATTTGCCTTGTTGCGGTTAATATTCTGGCTTCTTTTTTGTCAGACAGATTTACGGCTTTCAGTATTGACTTAACAAGCTCTTCCGACTATACAATAAGCGACAAAAACAGAGAGTATATTAAAAAGATTGATAAACCTATTACAATAATTCTTACTTGCACTGAAGACTATTATACTTCTGAATATTTATCTTATATAAGCCAGTATTATTCGGATTCATCTAACGGCAAGTATTTCAAACAGACAATTGAATTGCTTAAAAACTACGAAAAAATCAATCCTGAAATTGATGTTAAGTTTATTGACGCAACAACACCTGCTTTTAATGAGTATAAAGAAAGATATTCTGACAATGAAATCAATTTAGGCGATATAATCGTTGATTATACTTATACAAATGATGATAATGTTGAGAAAACTAAATATAAAGTAATCGGCTTTGATGATTTGTATGAAATACAAGAATCTTCGGACTCTTCTTACTCTTCTTCAAATTACGGTACTATTTCTGGCTCTTCTGTTGAAACTTCGGTTACTTCGGCTTTGTATTATGTAACAAAGGAACAGCAAGATAAAATTGCTGTTATTACCGGCTACGGCAGTGCTGATATTTCAGATTATTTAAAGAAACTTGAAGTAAGCAGTTATGATTATGTTGAAATCTCAGATTTAGAGCTAAACGATATTCCTGAAGATGCAACTATGATTATGCTGGCAGCTCCTACTCTTGATTTATCTGAAAACGATGTTAAAAAGATTGATGAGTTTTTACTCGGAAAATCCGGTGACAGCGAACATGATTACGGAAAAAGTCTTATTTATTTTGCTTCAAGCTCACAGTCCGAAACACCTAATTTAGATGGATTGTTGGAAGAATGGGGAATTGAATTTGAAACAGGTACGGTATATGAAACTGATGATAATAACCATGCTGCTAATTCAAATACATATTTAAGATTGTTTTCTAGTGATGAGTTAGAATATACTGAAGAACTTAATTCAAATTATTCTTACCAAACAGGCGATTTAAGACCGATGAAAATTAAATTTGAATCAAGCGGAAAATATAATACTTATGAGATTGTAAAATCTTCTGATACATGTGTTGTACAGCCATATAAGAGCAGCGATTCTTGGAATGCTGATGAGGAAAATAAAAGCTCATATTCATCAGTTGTATTAAGCAGATATGTGACAGAAAATCCTGATAATAAAAACGAACCGAGATTTTCAAATGTTTTAGCTGTTGCTTCGGTTGATTTTATCAGCTCAACTTATACAAACGGCAGTTATATCGGTAATGATGAATTAATGTTAACAATGCTTGATACCTGTGCAAACAGAGTAACTGAAACATATGAGATAGATAGTAAAGAAATCGATTATTCTTCATTCACTCCGACAGAAGTTCAGGCCAATACAATTTTCATTATTTGCGTTGCAATTATTCCTATTTTGACAATTGCAATGGGAATTGTATTATTTGTAATCAGAAAGAGAAGATAGTATCTTTATTTGGAGATAAATATGAATAAAAATGATAAAAATTCATTTGAAAGCTATGAAAAAAGAATAGAAAAGGAATTTGAAAATTCTACTATCTTTAATGATAATGTAAAAATAGATGTTGAAAAGCATAAACATAAGAAAAACAGCGGTTATGTAAAACTTCTCTGTGCCATGCTATGTTTTTTGATAGTAATTGGTGCAAGTATATTTTCTATCGTAAAATTCTGGCCTGTTGAAGAAGAAAAACAGGAAACAACTGAAGAAACTAAGTCAATCAGTCTAACTTCTTCCGCTAATGTTGATTTATCGGATATGAAGAATGTTTCTAAAAAAGCTGTTTCAAATGTTAGTGAAATTCACATTAAAAATGAAACCGATGAGTTTGTTTGTGTTCCTTATAAGGTAACTCAAACTGATGATGACGGCGAGAAAACAGAAAGTGTTTATTTCAAACTCAAAGATGTAGATAAAAATATTCCTATTGATGATTCATTGGTAACTGATTTTTACGACCAAATCTTTTCTGTTTCTGCTTTAAGCAAGCTTGAAGGTGAATGGACTGAAAAAGATTGCGGACTTGATAATCCTAAGATTTATATCAAGGTGACAATGGCGGATAAATCTCAGTTTACTGTTAAAGTCGGTAATAAGCTGGCAACAAGCGATGGATATTATTATGTCTCAACCTCGTTAAAGGATGGTATATTTATCTGCGAAGGCAGTGTTTATGACAATTTCAGTACCACTTTAAGTGAATTAGTTAACACCACATTGTTTTCGGCATTGACAAAAGATGATGTCGGCAGCAAATATTTTCAAAATGATAAATTGACAGTTTTCGATTCCATCGAAATAAACGGTGACAATTTTAATGATGTAAAACTTTCATATCACAATACATCCGATGATATAATGCAGTATTTTATTGATAAACCTGTTTATACATATGCTTCGGATGAAAAGCTGGAGGCTTTGCTTTCGCCGTTAAGTGAGGGTTTGACTGCTTCGTTTGCTTATAAAATCAATCCTACTGATGCAGATGTAAAAAAATACGGTCTTGATAAGCCGTATATGTCAATAAATTATAAATTCGGCAATAAGACTTATAATATTAAATTCTCAAAACCGGGTTGTGTTGACGCAAATTATTCTGCTTGTACGGTAAATGATACGCCTGTAATTTACGGGGTTTTGGATTCTCAAATTGAATTTATTGATTGGAAACTTAATGATTTGAGATTTAATCTTTTGTATTTAAGAGATATTGAAACATTTAAAACTCTAACTGCAAAATATAACGGTAAAGCTTATAAATATGAATTGAGCTTTGATACCGTTGTTTCTGATGATGAAACAACAGGCACAAGCTCTACTACAAGCGCTGAAAAAGAGCTTTCCGTAGTTCTTAATTCTTCTCCGATTGATGCTGATAACTTTAAAACTGCCTATCAGCGTATAACTATGGCTTCGGCAACTAAATATTTAGATAGCGGTGAAAGTGTAAAAGGGAATCCGGAATTAACCTTTGAAATTGAGCTGCAAAACGGTAAAACTGATGTAATTACTTATACAAAATATAATGAAAATTATTATTTGCATAAGCTAAACGGGGTAGGTGACGAATTAATTCCAAAGAGAACCGTTGACGCTTTGATTTTGAATTTTGAAAAGTTGAGAAAAGGCGAAGAAGTAATTTCACCTAATAACCAACAATAATTTTTAACGGGATTTTTTAGAAAAATCCCGTTTTTTTATAAAAAGATAAAAAAACAGTTGGTAATGTATCATATTATGTGGTATAATATATTAGATTTTTTAGAATTTTTTGTTTAGGAGATTTTTATTAAAAATGCAAATTAAACA
>JBJEIS010000173.1:0-2022 GCA_051877275.1 Acutalibacteraceae bacterium
ATGCTTTATACCAGAAACGAATGCCGTTTCCATTCAAAGGCTTACTTTTGTTATAATAAATACAATTATTATCAAAATAAGCTTTATCAATAGTACCTCTAGAGTTTAAATTGTAAGCATTTCCGTCACCAACATAGCCTGCGGGCTGATTATTATACCATCTTGAATCGGTTCCGCAAACATATGTATCATATGTATTTAAAACTGTAAGAACCTCGTAATCTTCCATTTCGGGATACGGCTTTATTTCAAAGTTTGAGGCAGGCTCCGCTTCTACTTCCGTATTAGTTTTAACAAAAATAAAATAATCAAAATATCCTATAGAATTACAGCCCGGTACAACCTTAAATCTAAGCTCAGAAACACCGTAGGAATAATCTTTAGTAATCTTTAGATTACCAATTTCAACCCTTTTTATATGTCTTGAAGATGAATAAGCGTCATCAGAAAATTCAACAGCAAATAACTGCCTTAAATTATTAATGCAAACATCGTATTTAGTAGCAGTAGATTGTTTAGCAACCTTGCAGCTTGCATAAACATTATACTCACCAACTTCAAGTTCTGGTAAAGTAAACGAAACATACTCTTTACCGCTTGGCAGATAAACATAAGTATCATTGCCGTCAGAATCCGTAGAAAGTGTTGCCTCACCGCCAGGAACCTTTGGTGTCATATCCTCTGCCTGAATTACAATTTCATCGTCTGAAAAATGATAAACAGTAATAGGATAAAACTTAAACTTGACATCCTTTAAAGCTGAAGAACCAGTAATTTTTACATTTATTTTTGTAATTCCACTTACTGTTTCCAAATCACTTACCTTCCATAAATACAAGTCAGATGTACCGGAACCGTAAGAAATACGTTTTAATGTTTTTGAAACTCCGTTTAAAGTTATAGTAACAGTTGCGTACTCATCAGCATCAGAAGAATTATAGCAACTCACATTATCACAGCGAATCTGCAAATAACCCGACCCCTGCTTTGCCAGTTCCACAGCTTTTTCAAAACGACCGTTTTCTGCACTATAAGTGATATTTATAGGGTTTTTATTAGCAGTTGTACCGTAAGTTGAAGAAAGCTCAACAGAGCCGTCGTCAAAATATTCGGCATTAGTATTACTCATCTCTGTAAATCTATTTAATGAAAACTTAAATGCCTGCTCATCATTTTCATAACTGTCAGCCGGAGTAAGTTTCGGTGAAAAAGTAAAAAACTCATCAACATAAACATCATCAGTTGATGCAAAAATATTTAATTTATATGTATTTTCGGTATTAGCAATAGTACTACGAGTATCAGAAGACATATCCGACTTAAAACTAAAATTAATACATTTTCCGTAATAATAATAAGTAATCCATTGACCTTCAGGGCAAGCCGGTAAAGTTCCCTCAATAACAATAGTGCTTTTTGAGGTTCTCACTCTAATTCCTGCTTTAGTATCCGACTTATACCAAAACATAAAACCTAAACCAGTAAGAGGGATATAACTTTTAAAAGCAGCGCGCTCACTCCAATAGTTTGAAGAAGATGTTTTATTTGAAGCCGTATCAAAATAAGTACCCTCGTCCGTTGAACAAACACCTGTACATTCAGATGAATTATCAAATCCGATAGCATAATCAACTTTATACCCTTCCGGTAAAGGATAATTCTTTGCCGATATTTCTTCATCGCTTAATGCTGAAGCAGTTAAAGTAATACCAACAGCAGGCGAAAACGATAAAGAAACAATGCATAAAGTCATAACTAATGCAAATAATTTTTTCATTATAAATCCTCGCAATATAACAAATTATAATTAAATTATATCACAATAAATGTATTATTTCAACAAAAAAATTTAATTAAAAATCAGAAATATGAACAACATCAACCTAAATCAGCATAAAAAAGACGGACAGATAACTGTCCGTCTGAAAAATTATTATTTTACCATGTTTGCAATTTCTTCAGCAAAATTTTCTTCTTTTTTCTCAATACCTTCACCTTTTTCATATCTTGTGAAGCCTTTGA
>JBJEIS010000174.1:0-2015 GCA_051877275.1 Acutalibacteraceae bacterium
CCGTCTTTGAAATATGCAGAGTTTAATCCGTCAGCAGTCCAGCGGTAACGCTTATTTGTAATCGGGTCAAGATAACCTTCGCCTTCCTCTCGCTGACCGCGAATGTGCAAAACGCCGTCTTCGGTCCATGAGTTTCTACCGTCTTCACCAACATATAGTTGAATCTGATTGTTTCTGGTTATGGGGGTTCCATCAGAATTGCGCTCATGCGACCATTTCGCTTTTGACCTAACCTCGTCAGATGTCGGATTTCCGTTTTCATCAAATCCGTTTGTTGTAGCCAGTGGTTCTTTTTCGGCACCACAGCCTATTTCACCGCCGAAATCGTCTTCCCATACAAGGTTCAAAGAATCCCGAACAGCATCAATACCGTATTTTTCTGCGTTGGGATTCGGGTTTTCTGTTGTATCTGCATTTGTGTTCATAACAGAAGCTCCAAATACTGACACTGATAATGCAACAACTAATCCGAAAGATAACAGCTTTTTAATTTTCATTATTAACTACCTCTATATTTTTATTTAAAAATCAATTTAATAATAGCTTAGGTGCATATAATTTACAATGGAATTTTTCACACAGTAATATGGAATTATTCATATTGTATATGCTTATAAAGATAAAGTGACATAACAAAACAGCCGCCTAATATTTAGGCGACTGTTTTGTTGTAAAGAAAATTATGAAAAAATTAATAGCTTATTTAGTTGTAGGCTTTGCCCGCTGCCCAAGCATCTACCATAGCTTTGTGATTTTGGTATAATGTCTGTGCTGTATCACTTGAATCATTTTGCAAGGCAGTTGCAACTGTTTGAAGTGAACGGGTTGAAGTAGTTGTTGAATAGTAATATGTTTCACCAACTTTTACATAAGCGCGTGCCATAAACTCTCTTGAAATATTGCTATCTTTAATGTTAACAAGTGAACCTACGATTTCTTTATTTTCAGCGTTAAAATATTCAATCTTACCGTCTGCTGTTCTTACTTCATATTTAATTTCAGCATAATTTGCGTCGCCAATTTCATGGGTAAGTTCACCGTAACTACCTAGTGCGTTAGCAGGAGCAACAATTGTACCGATTTCGTAATCAACGCCGCTTGTCAAAGCTTCAAGTGCTTCTTCATCAACTGTTGTGTAGAAACGAATACCGTTTTGCTCGTTTAATCTGATTGAAGCTGATGCTTCAGTAGCAACTGCCGATGTTAATTCTGTTGTATAATCAGCGGTTTTAGTAAGCGTAAGTGAATTAAGATATACATTTTTTCCGGATTCTGCAACAGTAACCTTAATTGTTAGAACTGTAGAAGCAGGAATTGAAATAGTTTTCAATTTATAGGAATTATTCGCAATTATACTACTGCTCGTTGTATCTAACGATTGAGCTACAACAACACCGTTAATACTAATATCAATCAATGCTCTTGGAGAAGCATCTCTTGTAAAAAGCGTAACATCATATATACCGGGTTCTACTGTTTCTTTGGTTGTAATTGTAACGCCTGTACCGGCTGTCAAATCTTTATTCCATTCCGAGTGAACACAAGGATAAGCCATAGATGTATCAAACTTAAAATCAGCTGTATTATCAGAAAGATCTGCATAAGTATCACTAAAAACAAAGTTTTTAGAAGTTTCAGAAGATATAATAGTCATAGAAGGAACTATTGTACCTGATGAAATTAAAGTGTAAGGATCTTGAGAATTTGCAGTATCATATACAGTTAAGCTTACAAATCCAACTGATTCACTTGATGGAGTATATGTAGCGCCTAATTCAACAGTACCAAAGCTTTTTAAAAAGCTTCCGTTTGAATCATATTCACGAAGAACATATTTAAGTCCACCGGTGGCATTTTTGAGATTTAATGTATATTCTGTACCATATTCAACCTGAACCTTTTTCTTCATAGCTGCTCTATTGCCAATGCCGGTCCAATCCCCAAAAGCTCCGTTATCGCTATTCCACCAGCCTGACTGCCAGTTAGCTGTTGTTGAAACATCGGTAATCTGATAG
>JBJEIS010000175.1:0-2011 GCA_051877275.1 Acutalibacteraceae bacterium
CCTCTTTTTATAAAAAGAGAAAAGTTATTATGTTCTTTATATTCTTTAATGCAATTCTTAACATAGTCCGGTGCGGATTCTTTGAGATATTGAAGATTTAGAATTGTAGGACTATCTGTAACAATAAAATCGACTTTACCCATAAGTCGATTTTGTCTATGCTGCTGTTCCTTTAACAACTCGCTTTGATGTTCGAGAGTACCATCAAGCATTTCGTATTTTTCGTCCCAAACTAATTCTTTGGCATATTCTGAAACATATTCCGCTACATATCCTAATTTTTTTAATTTTGAAGCAATTTCCCATGCGCAAGTAGATTTTCCTGCTCCGGGACCGGCGAATAAATTAACAACAACGGTATTTTTCATTTTAAAACTCCTTTAAAAAACTATAATTCAAGTTCTTCTTCAAACTCATATACTTGCTCATTTTCAAATACGTTACGGTCGGATTTCTGTTCTTGGTCATAACCGTTTCCGATACGAAGCCCCTCACGGTACATCTCATCATAGTTGTCAAATCCATTTTGATTTGCAACGATTTCTCGGTAGTCCTCAATTGGTACATTTCCAATATTAGTTGCCACCATATTGCTTTTCTCAACACTATCTGAATTTGACGGGGTACAGTCTGTTAGATGGTCATTTATCGGATTTTCAAATACGTTACGGTCGGATTTCTGTTCTTGGTTATTATTTTCTTTCATTGCATTTTCTTTTTTTATCAGTTTGCTGTTGCCGTCCTCAACTGATGACAGAAACTCATAAGATGAATTTTCTTCGTAATCAATCGCAGTTGGTAAATCCAATCCTTGAGGAGTTTGATGTATTTGATTTTTAAATACTAACGGTTCATCTTTAAACAAAGAATTATATTTAAAACTATAAACTAAATCACTAATACAAATAACATCAGTTCCATTTGGCATTGAAGAATACTTAAAATCATTATCGGCTATTACCATTATTCCTTGAGTGTTTTTAGGTAATGATATTTTTTCTTCAACATTCAGAATTTTTGTGATAAAATTTATATCCTTTATTGTTGTTGCTTTACAGCAAATACTTATATTTTTATCTTTAAATTTTGAATAATTATGAATAAATCTATTTAGCTTATTAAATTTACTGCTTTTATTAACATAAATAAAAAATTCTCTTCGTCCCATTTTAAAACTCCTTTTTACACAACATTTAATTTAAAGTAATGGGGTGCCAGTAATGACACCCCTATATTTTCTTACTTTCTTTTGAGCTTAACAATGATAGATTTAATTCTTTTTTTGTTAAAGAAAATAATATAAGCTCCTAAAATTGTCCCTGAAATAATTAATAAGATATTGTTTACAGTATCAAATGGTAAATCATCTGTTTTAGGTGAATTATCTTTTGGTGTATCAATATTAGTAATTATATCAGTAGGCGTTTTTTTAGGTGTAGGTGTTTTTAGAACAATCGGGTCGTCGCTAACTTCAATTGTAATGATTTCTTCGTTTTTACCATTTGCGCCGATGAAGAAACTATATTTATTGTTATCAACTACATAGCCGTCAGGCGCAGTAGTTTCTTTGAGATAATATTCGCCATATGAAATTAATTCGCTCTTGGCATATCCGTTTTCATCAGTTGTCAGCTCACCGATGAGCTTGCCGTCAGTCGAATAAATGCTATATACTGCTCCCGGTAATTTATTGCCTGTAACCTTATCGGTCTTTATTATTTCGACATTACCAAACAACGGTTTATTAACAATATTACCGCAAGTGCTGTTTATGTCTATTGTCTGCACTTCTTCATTGGAATCAGACGGACTAAACTCAAAATTGAATTTAGTTTCGAGTAAATTAAATCCTTTTGCGGTTGCAATCTCTTTAAGATAGTATTTACCTAATGGTAAATCTACTGCACTCATACCCTTGCCATCTTTCTCAATGCTTATCACATCAATTAAGCTGTCGGCAGGTAAAACGGATTTCCCGTTATTATCTGTTAAAGCTTCAAAAGAGAATAAA
>JBJEIS010000176.1:0-8163 GCA_051877275.1 Acutalibacteraceae bacterium
TGTATTTTCTTCAAAATTCTTTGCAATATCCTTAAACAAAAGAAGATTATTATATGCGTTTTCACCGTTGTCATAAAGAAAAACTGTATTTTCATAACCCGTTTTTACAAGAATTTTATTAATAAGTGATGAAACTGAAGATGATGACGCAATTTCGCAAAACTCATTAATCTCATCTAAAAACGCCTTGGATTTTTCATCTGTTTCACTGTATTTAAGCAGTGCCCTGTAAAGCTCGGTATCTTTGCTCATAACACGCATTTTTGCAACCTCATCGGCTGAAAAATTATAAATATCACCCGTAAGTGTTGTCAACAGAGAAATATCAGAAAACGGATTGTCAATAACCTCCAAAAGCGAGAATAAATTTATAATTTCTTTTTCTTCGAGCAATCCCTCATTATCATCAATCCAAACAGGAATACCTCTGTTTTTAAATGTTTCGGTAAAAGCGGAAATTTCACTTCTGCTTCTTAGTAATATACAAACATCTTTATATTCGGCTTTTCTTAAATCTTCACCGTCAGTTATAATTGGCGGACCCGAAACCCTTTCTTTAATAATATTTGCAATATGTTCGGCTTGCAGACAGGAATTTGAAAGCTTTTCGTCTTTATATGTAATAATATCAAGCTTAACTCTCGGTTCATCTATCGGCATAAAATCAGCCATCGGGCAAAGCCTGTCTTCATTCTCATAAAACATTTCACCGCATTTTTCGGAAAAAAGACGGTAAAAAACAAAATTTACAAAATCACAAACACCGTCAGCACTTCTGAAATTTCCCGACATAATAACTTTTGAGCTTTCGCTTCCCTTTTTATATAGCGGAAGCTCATTTCGGCTTTTTAAAAAGTTCTTCGGATTGGCTTTTCTGAATCCGTAAATACTTTGTTTTACATCGCCTACCATAAACAGCTTTTTACCGTTATCGGAAAGCGCATTAAAAATAGTATTTTGCAAATCATTTGTATCCTGATACTCATCAACCAAAACAGCATAATATTTCTCTGATAATTCTCGGGCTTCGTCGGTAAAAATCATTTTACCGTCCTCTTTTTTTACTAAAAGCTTTAAAATTTGTCTTTCAATATCCGCAAAACCGAAGCAGTTATTTTCGATTTTCAAATTATAAAGCTCTTGTGAAAATTCTTTTGCAAGCTCTGAAAATTTAGAAATAATCGGATGAAAATGTTTAATATCCTCTTTTACTTCTTCAAAAGAACAGTTGAAAACTTCTTTCAGCTTTTTAAATGTTTCTTCGGCATTTGATTTTGCCTGCTGCATTTTGACTTTAAATGCGGTATCGCTGTAATTTCTTATAGGCTTAAGTCTTGCATTTGAATAATAATCAAGCATATTTTTAATGCCGTTATAATCATGCTTGCTGACAAACTCTATTGCTCTGTGCAACTTGGCTGATACTTCGTCAAAACCTTCGCCGTAAGCTTTTCTTAAATCAGGCTCTTCATTTAACTCTTTATAATAAGGAGTAAAAATTGTTATACTGTTTTTAAGAATCTCATAAGCATAATCAAAAACAATCTCAAAAAACACGCTGTTTTCATCAAATTCAGCATAAAGCCCGTTTACCTTTTCTAAATACTCATCCGGAAACGGTAAGGAACAAAGGTAATCATAAATTTTAAAAATATTTTCACGCAGATTTTCATCGGCGCGCTCACCGCCGAAAGCAGAAACAAGCTTTAAAAAATCATTATCGCCACTTGCAAAATGCTTTTCCAAAAGCTCATCCATACAAGTATTTTTTAATTGATTTAATACGCTGTTGTCTGCGATTTTAAAATCATAAGGCAATCCAAGCTTATAAAAATATTCTTTTGCAAGCGAAATACAAAGACTGTCAATTGTACAAATTTTACTTGAAGGAATAAGAAGCTTCTGCTTTTTTAAATTAAAATCATTAGGATTTTCTTTAAGCTTTTGTGAAAGTCTTTTTGAAATTCTGGATTTCATTTCAGCCGCAGCAGCATTTGTAAAAGTAACTACCAAAAGTTTATTAATATCAATCGGATTATCGGCATCGCTGATTAAATTTACAACCTTTTCAACTAATACAGCGGTTTTACCGGAGCCTGCCGCCGCAGAAACAAGCACTCTCCCGCGCGCGTCAAGTGCATTTTGTTGTTCAGCAGTAAACTTCATTAGTTTTGTTCCCCTTTCTCTTTATTTATTTCGTCAAGCATAAACCGGAACGCCTCGGTATCTTTTAATTTAGGGACTTTATCATGCTCTCCTTTAAACTGACAAACATTACTGTAATCACAATAATCACAAGCTGAATAGCCTGTGCCGTCAAGCGGTTTCGGTGTTATTTCACCGTCAACTATACCCTTTGCGGTCTGCTTTAATTTTAAATCAATAAAATCCGATAAAATATTATACTGTTCAATTGTATAATAATGAACAGAACTTGCGAAAGAACCGTCTTTTTTAAGTAAAACAGGCGAATAAATTCCTTTACACTCAGGCTCTATCGCGGTATAAGCGTCTTCATCTCCCAAAAACATTCCGTCCATTTTAAGCTCTTTTAAACGACCTTTTTTTACTGATTCATCATCAGTTTCTCTTGTAGCATTAATAACGGAATCTTTGGCAACATAATAAAACATACCGCCCGGCAAAACCTGACCTAATTTTTCTTTGCCGTTTTCGACAACTGTTTTCATATACAAAGGCATCTGCATATTCTGACCGAAACAGACATCGCTTAAATTCAGCTTTTTAAGACCTGTTTTATAATCAATTATTCTAATGATTTTTTTCTCATTTTTATTTGCCATATCAAGACGGTCAATGTAACCTGTTAAAATAATTTTTCCGTCATCAAATTCCACCTCATAAGCCGGAATATCAGGCTCTTTTCCGCCAACAGAAAACTCTGTTTTGACAATAGAAAATTCTGATTGCCTTAATTCATCAAAAACTCTTTCTACTAAATCGCAAATCATATCGCATAGCTTTAAAAAACGATAGTTTTCTACCGCTGTCTGCTGTTTTAATGATATAGCTGATTTATAAAATTCTTCTCCGAGCTTTCTTACCTCTTTTAAAACTTCTTCTTTTGATAACTCAAAAAATTGCTCCGGAGTATATTCGTTTATCATTTTCTCAAGCACAAAATGCACAAGCGAACCGCGGCTTAAATTATCAACTTTCGCCTGCTTTATC
The DNA here is from genome assembly GCA_051877275.1 of Acutalibacteraceae bacterium. Taxonomy (GTDB): domain Bacteria; phylum Bacillota; class Clostridia; order Oscillospirales; family Acutalibacteraceae; genus RUG11462. The sequence goes on from JBJEIS010000176.1 coordinate 3,193, forward strand.
GGATTTGCATGAAGTCCGTATTTGCAGAAATAATAAAAACGGCATTTATTAAATGTTTCGATTTTTGATGCAGAGGTATAAATATTTTTACCGTACAGTTCTCTTGCGGTTTTAGAATTTATAAGGCTCAGCTTGTCTTCACCTGCGCACTCGATTCTTTGAAATCTTTCATCAAAATGTTTATTAAAATATTCTTCAATTTCATTATCATTGCCCTTTGAAACCGCAAAAGCTTTCAGCGCATCATTCTCACAACAGATTGATAAATTATCATATTTTTCAATTTTTAAATTCGGAAAAATAGAAGTTAAATTTTCAACTATATCCGAAGGCTCTTTAATATCACCCGAAAGCGATGAAATAGGATAAGAAACATACAATTTTTCAGAAGGACTGCAAACCGCACAATAAGCTAAATACTGCTCGTCAACCGCAGTGTCAACATCATAAAACGGAAGAATTACTCCGTTTTGTTTAAGTCTTGATAATTCATCATCTGAAAAAAGACCGTTGCCCGATTTTGCAGACGGAAACACACCCTCATTAGCGCCGATAATGAAAGTTACTTTTGGTGATTTTGGTCGCATTCGCTCTGCAGAGCCAACAGCTACTGCGTCTAATCCTTGAGGCAGCGAACCTATATCAAGCAATGCAACCGCAGAAGTAAAAATCTCATAAAAGCGTTTTAACTCAAGCTCGCTTTCACCCAAAGACAGATACAGCTGGTCAAAAATATGTATTAAAACATCATAGCTTCTTACAGTGCTTTCCAAAAGACGGTTATAGCCTTTATCCAAAAGATTATTTGCAACTTTCTTTAAATTTTTATCGCAGTTATAATCTTTTATCAGCTGATATAGAGCTTTTACATATGAAGCTGCGGTTTTACCTTTGCTTTTATTAAACTTTACAAGAGGTTCTATTATAGTTTTTCTCGCATTTTCAATGCTTTTAAGTGAAGCTTCTAAATACTTTTCATCACCGCTTAAAAAAGAATCAACAGGCAGATTAAACTCATTTAAAAACTCTTTTTTATTAATTCTCCAAACATTAACATAAAGCTCAAAAAGCGAAGCCTCTTTCATGCTGACATCTGTAATTCCTGTTTTGAGAAGTGAAATTACGCTTTCATTATCATAATTTTTGCAAACTGCCGAAAGTGCAAAAGAAACAAGCTTAAATATATTAAAATTTTCAACACCCTCGCGATTATCAACGAAAACAGGAATATTATATTTTTCAAAAGTTTCATCAATAATTCCGTTGTATTCATTTGCGTCACGGGAAATTACCGCAATATCGCGATAACGAAAATCATTATCCTTCGTGAGCTTAATTATCGTTTTTGCAACATATTCCGCCTCTTCATAAATATTTTTAACTTCGGTGATAAAAATATTATTACACTCTGAATCATAGATGTTTTTATCTTCGGAATAAATATTTTTTTCAAGAAAATCAAGTTCTTCATTTTTAAATCTGTGATTATCGGTAAGAACCACATCATCAGCAACGCCAATGCCGTTATCCGTTGCAATGCGTTTTAAATCAAGCGCCGATTTTGCCATATTTGAAAATGTAGACAAAGCTTTTTTAGAATACACTCCGTCAAATCCGAGTGAAATATAGGTGTTTTCTGCGGATTTTATGATTTGTTCAATTATAATCATCTGCTGAGCGGTAAATCCCGTAAATGCGTCAATAAAAACAGTTTTATTTTCAAAAAAATCAGTTTTCCCGATACGCTCGGCAACAACGCTGATGTCATCAAGCGGATCAAAATAATCCTTATTTAAAAGCTCGTCATATTCAGATAAAATTAATGCGGTTTCCTCTAATTTGCGTTTTAAAATGCCGTTATCCTTATGTGCACAGGAAAGCAGCAATGACGGTGTTACAGCGTTTTTCTTTGCACTTGCGGCAAGATCAATCATAATCTCGCAAAATTGCGGAGTAGCCGCTGATTTTTTAAAAAGCTCCAACGAAGAAGAAAGTTTTTTAAGTACCTGCTCCATAACTGCGGTTTTTCCGACATTGTCTATATACGGTTTTTCTCTTCCGCCGTATTTAGCAAAAAACTTACTGCATAGTCTTGTAAAACTCATAACAGAGGCATTTTTTAATTTTTTAGCGCCGACGGCTCTTAAAACTTCACGCTCGCTTTCAAAAGAAATCTGTTCGGGAATAATTAAAATAATTTCATTATCATTTTCTACAAGCTCTTTTATTTTTTCTTTTATATATGTAGTTTTTCCGTAACCGGTTCTTGATATTATAAGGTTAAGCATTATTTATCCTCCAAAAAATATCGTTTATTTTATTATAATTAAACCCTTGTACCATAAACAGTACAACAATGATATGTATAAAATAAATTTTCTTTGAAATAATAATAACATAGCAATGCAAAAATTGCTATACAAATGTTTTAAAATAACTGTAATTAAGGAGAAAACAATGAATAATCAGAATCAGAACAAAAATCAGAATAATGAGAACCAGAATAAGAATCAGAACAACCAGAATCAAAATAAAAATCAAAACAATCAGAACCAGAATAAAAACCAGAATAACAATTTTGAAAACAAATTTGATAAATAAGGTTTTTAAAAGTAAAAAGGTTCGTTTCTTATCTGAAACGGACCTTTTTTCGTAAATTAATTCATATTTTTGACTAAAAAGCAAAAAAATACTTGTATTTTTCAAAAGATTGTGTTAAAATTACTTTTGTTATTTATGAATTATTTTGGAGGACATATATTATGGCTTGGTATGATTACACAATCGGCGGAATACTTATTGTTTTAGCATTAATTATTATTGCTGTTGTTCTTTTGCAGGAAGGCAGAAGAAAAGGTCTTTCCGGCGTTATTTCAGGCGGCGCTGATACTTTCCTTTCAAAAGGTAAAGCAAAAGCCGTTGATGCAAGACTTGCAAAATGGACAAAGTATATTGCAGCATTGTTTATTATTCTTGTTCTTGTTTGCTTTATTTTAAACCTTGTTTTAAAATAAAAAACTAAAAATGCTTAATGTCCGTTTGGTTTTAAAACCAAACGGGCATTTTTCTTTCTGTTTTATAATATTTAATTCAAAAGTTAAAAATTTAATATAAATGCTTAATTATTCAATATTGACTTCTAAAATAATAGATGTAGAATAAAAGAAAAAAGCATCCTATAAATTTTGGAGGAAAAAGCTTATGTGCGATGTACTTAAAAAAATTTCGGAAATCGGAATTGTTCCGGTTGTAAAGCTTGATGATTCAAAAAATGCAGTTGGGCTTGCAAAAGCGCTTATAAAAGGCGGCTTGCCTTGTGCTGAAATTACTTTCAGAACTTCTGCTGCAAAAGATTCGATAAAACAGATTACGGATGAATTTCCTGAAATGTTAGTCGGCGCAGGTACTGTACTTACAATTAATCAGGTTGACGAGGCAATCGAAGCCGGAGCTAAATTTATTGTAAGTCCCGGATTTGACGCTGAAATCGTTGAGTATTGTGTTAAAAAAGAGATACCTGTATTACCCGGATGCACTACTCCGACCGATTACCATGCGGCACTTAAATTCAACTTATCTGTTATTAAATTCTTCCCTGCCGAGCAATCGGGCGGTTTGAAAAAAATCAAAGCAATGAGCGCACCTTTCCCAATGTTTAAGGTTATGCCGACAGGAGGTATTTCTTTAAACAATTTAAAAGAATACATATCTTGTCCTACAATTTGCGCTTGCGGCGGCTCATATATGGTAACTGCCGATTTGATAAACAATCAGAAATGGGATGAAATTACCGAGCTTTGCAAAAAGTCGGTTGAAATTGTAAAGGAGGCCAGAAACAATGACTAAAGTAATAACATTCGGAGAAATTATGCTTCGTCTTGCACCAAACGGTTACTACCGCTTTTTTCAAAATGACCAAATGCAGGCAACATTCGGCGGCGGCGAGGCTAATGTCGCTGTATCACTTGCAAACTACGGAATAGACAGTGTTTTTGTTACAAAATTACCTGAACACGCTATCGGTCAGGCAGCGATAAATTCACTTCGCACATTCGGAATCGACACTTCAAAAATCGTTCGCGGCGGCGACAGAGTCGGTATCTACTTTCTTGAAAAAGGCGCTTCACAAAGAGGCTCGGTTTGCATTTATGACCGCGCTCATTCTGCAATTCAGGAAGCTGTACCTGAAGACTTTGATTGGGATTCAATTTTCGAAGGAGCAGACTGGTTCCATTTCACAGGTATCACTCCGGCTTTGGGCCAAAACCTTGTAGAAATCTGCAAGCAAGCTTGTATTGCTGCAAAAGCAAAAGGTGTAAAAATATCTTGTGACCTTAACTATCGCGGCAAGCTTTGGACCCGTGAAGAAGCAAGAGCAGCTATGACCGAGCTTTGCAAATACGTTGATGTTTGTATCTCAAACGAAGAAGACGCAAAGGATGTTTTCGGAATTGAAGCAGAAGATACCGATATTTACGGCGGAAAACTTAATCATGAGGGTTACAAATCAGTTGCTAAACAACTTGCTGATAAATTCGGTTTTGAAAAAGTTGCAATTACACTCCGCAGTTCTATATCCGCAAATGACAATGACTGGGCAGGAATGCTTTATGATGGTGAAAACTACTGTTTCTCAAAATCATATCATTTGCACATCGTTGACCGAGTAGGCGGCGGTGACAGCTTCGGCGGCGGACTTATATACTCATTATTAAACGGCAAGTCTACACAAGACGCAATTGAATTTGCAGTTGCTGCATCTGCTCTCAAGCATTCAATCGAGGGCGACTACAATCGAGTATCGGTTGCAGAAGTTGAAAAATTAGCCGGCGGTGACGGCTCAGGTAGAGTTCAAAGATAAAAATTATTATATTAATATAAAAATAGGGCCTCTGAAAAATTCAGAGGTCCTATTTTTTATTTATGCGGCAAAATAACTCTTGCGATTTTTAATCTAAAAGTAAAGAACTC
>JBJEIS010000177.1:0-8058 GCA_051877275.1 Acutalibacteraceae bacterium
TCCCATTTTCACATAATACTTGTGACCATGGGTAAAAAACACGGTTTTTGAGCCGACTTTAATTTCCTGTTCAATTGGATAATCACCAAAATCGCAATTTCCCTTTACAAAATAAAACCTTATTTCAGGATAAATATAGCTTATATCTTCAATTCTATTTGTACCGTCACCGCAGTAAATCAAAACATCCGGATTTGACTGCTCAATAGCTTTTTCAACCGGATTAATATGTCCATGCGCATCAGAAACTACAACAATTCTCATAACTTTCACTCCTTGTGCATATTATATACCAGAAGGGGTGTTATTTCAATGATAGATAAAAACAAACTTGATGAAATGATGAAAATTGCAGAAAAAAATAACCTTGATGAATCAAAAGTCAATGATATTATGAAGAATTTAAGCGAAAAAGACAAGCAAAAAGTCAATGACGTTTTAAATGATAAAGAAAAATTAAATAAAATTCTTGCAGACAGTAATGTTCAGGCACTTATAAAGAAGTTCTCAAAAGGCAATGGATGATATTACTTCAAAAATCACCGAGCTGCTGAATGATCCCGAAGGAATGCAAAGAATCAGTAGTTTGGCAAGCTCAATTATGCAGGCGGATGATAAAGAAGAAAAAGCTCCTAACAAGCAAAAAAATGACAGCAATTTCGGAGATAATCTTCCCATCGATCCTGCTCAAATGGGCAATATTATGAAAATGATGTCTGTTTTAAAGCAGCAAGACACAAATGATGATAACGCAAAACTATTAATTGCTTTAAAACCGCACCTATCGGAAGAACGCAGAAAAAAGGTTGATAAAGCGGTTTCGCTGCTTAAAGTTGTTAAGCTTTTACCGATTTTAAAAGAAAGCGGTATGTTAAATCTTTTGGGAGGGTGATTTTGTGCAGGATTATTCACTTAACCAAATCAAGCGAATGGAGCAGGAGGCAACAAGACGCGCCAGAGAATATAATTCACGCGCTAAACCTCCTGTTGAACAAAACAAACAAAAATCGCCTGCCGAAGTTACCAAAGCCAGACCAAAAGAGCCGCCTGTTCAAAAAAAACGCGGCTCATTCAGTTTTTTAAATGCGCTTGATTTAAAAAAACTAATTGGTGAAAATTCAGAACAGGCAATGCTTTTGCTTTTAATCTTAATACTGGTAAATGACAATACCTGTGATGAATACCTGATTTATGCGCTGATTTATATAATGCTTTAAGAAAACCAAGATTTAACCGTTTCATACCATTCTACTACTTTAAATTTCACAATATATTTATCTTTGTTTTCAACAATTTCGGTTTCATCATTCGGCAAAACATCATCAATCTTTTGCGTTGAGGCAGGTACACAAAGCGACGGATACATAACGCACCACCAATTCTTACCTTCCGCCTTCCCTATCTTTATCTGAAGCGCTGTGTATTCACCCGCCGGCAAAGTGGTTTCTTCATATGTTCTCGTATCAAAAAAGCTGTCAGCTACGCTTGCTGTTACATCATAATTGCAACCGTTTTTTCGCAGTTCATCTTTTGCAGCCTCGCAAAAATCATCAATATTTCTATTAGCCGAAACTATTGCTTCATCGAGATTTTTAGAATCAGAAAATACAGATAATCCTTCCAAAAGCAATCTGTCGCGTACCTTTAGCTTTAAATTTTGGTCATATTCCGAATCTGAATTAGCAAGAATATGTAACCTGAAAACACGGTTTCTGATGTCATTGCACTGATAAGAAAAATCAAAACAGCTTAAAGAAATTGTAAATACAAGAGCTATTAAAATACTGAACTCTATTCTTTTTAAATACATAAAAAACTCCTTGTCAAATGTTGTAATAGCATTATTGACAAGGAGTTTTAATTTTATTCAGCTAATCTGCAAATCCGTTTTTTGAAGGTTCGCAAATAATAATATCGTCATATTTTTCACTTAAAGCATCTTTTGCTTTTTTCGCTTCTTCAGCTGTTTTAAATAAACCGAAAATACTCGGTCCGCTTCCTGAAAGCGCAGAACAAACCGCTCCGTTTTCCATCAATTCATCTTTAGTATGTAAAAACTCTTTTTCATAAAGAAGCTCAAAAACATTTTTCATATTTTTCGATGCTTCAATCAAATCGCCCTCACAAATCGCATCAACTAAATCCGAAGTTGCACAATGTGTTACATTCGTTAGTTCGTCAAAACGACGGTACATTTCACCTGTTGACGGCTTATAACCATCTTTAATAATCAAAAATGCACATTCAGGCAAATCAGGCAAAGGAGTTAAAATAGTACCTCTACCCTCAGCGAGCTGTGTTCCTCCCTTTATAAAGAAAGGAACATCAGAGCCGACTTCTTCAGCAATTTTTTCAAGAACAGAATCATCAAAATTTGTGCCGTAAAGAATGTTGAGCGCATTAATTACAGCAGCAGCATCAGTCGAACCGCCGCCATGCCCTGCGGCAATCGGAATACGTTTTTTTATCTTTATTTCTGCACCGCCGTCAATTTCGGCAAATTCAAAAAACTTTTTTGCCGCAGTATATGCAATATTGTTTTCACCTGATAAATCATCACCGCATTTTACAGTAATTTGATTATCATTTTTTGAAACAGAAACAGTATCAAAAATATCAACCGATTGCAAAACCATTTCAACAATATGATACCTGCCGTCGTTTGACACTCCTGTAATATCAAGGTTTAAATTGATTTTAGCATACGCCTTAAGCGTGACAGAATCAGACATTATTTTTCTCCTTTAAGTTCAGAAACAAACTCTTTTATTCTGGATAAAGCGATTTTTAAATTAGATAAACTGTTGCAATAAGATACCCTTATAAAACCTTCACCGCACTCGCCGAATGCATTACCCGGAACTGCTGCAACCCTTTTCTCTTTCAGTAGTTTTTCGCAAAATTCTTCACTTGAAAGACCGGTGGATTTAATGCATGGAAATGCATAAAAAGCACCTTTAGGCTCAAAACACGAAAATCCGATTTTTCTGAATTCATTAACAACAAATGTGCGACGAATGTCATACTCTGCAAGCATATTTGCAATATCATCATCACCGTTTTTTAATGCTTCTATTGCCGCATACTGTGAAGTTGTCGGCGAACTCATAATGCAATACTGATGTATCTTTGTCATCTGCTTTAAAATCGGAGCAGGACCGCAGGCATAACCCAAACGCCATCCGGTCATAGAGTAGGTTTTTGAAAATCCCGAGATTAAAATTGTTCTCTCTTTCATTCCATCAACCTGAGCAATTGAATAATGTGAGTTTTCGCCGTATGTAAGCTCGGCATAAATCTCATCGGATAAAATCATAATATCAGTTTCGCGTAAAACTGACGCAATAGCCTCTAAATCTTCTTTTCTCATAATAGCTCCTGTCGGATTATTAGGGTAAGGAAGAATCAATAATTTTGTTTTATCGGTTATTGCCGAGCGAACCTCATCAGCAGTAAGACGAAACTCATTTTCATTTTTAGTGTTAATAATAACAGGAACACCGCCTGCCATTTCCACAATCGGCACATAGCAAACAAACGACGGTTCAGGAATTAACACCTCATCACCCGGAGCAACCAGCGCTTTAACACCGATTTCAATAGCTTCCGAGCCGCCTACTGTTACAAGTACTTCGTTTTCAGGACAGTATTCAAGTGTGTATTTGCGTTTTAAAAATTTTGTAATTTCTTTACGAAGTTCAATCAAACCCCAGTTGCTTGTATATCTCGTCTGCGACTTTTCCAATGAAGTAATACCTGCTTCTCGAATATGCCAAGGAGTTTTAAAATCAGGCTCGCCAACGCCGAGCGAAATTACATTATCCATTTTTTCAGCAATGTCAAAAAACTTGCGTATTCCCGATGGTTTTGTCTTAACAACAGTAGGGTTTAAAACTTTACTGTAATCTATCAAAATGAATATGTCCCCCTGTCATCTGTATCATTATCAATCATTTGAACTCCGATTTCTTTATATCTGCGAAGCACAAAATGAGTTGCGGTTGACTCAATATTATCCATAACAGCAAGGCGCTTTGCAACAAACAGAGCAACCTCTTTAAAAGAACGTCCCTTTACCGTAACACAAAGGTCATAAGCACCTGACATAAGATAAACCGATTCAACCTCGCTCATAAGCATAATTGCTTCTGCAATTTCTTCAAATCCAGCATTTTTTTGAGGAACAACTTTAAGCTCAATAAGCGCTGTAACATGAACATCGCTTACCTTATCCCAGTCAATAATGGTTTTATATCCGCAAATAATCTTTTCTTTTTCTAACTTTTCTATTGTTTTTTTAACTGTTTCTTCATCAATATTAAGCATTGACGCCAGTTCTGACGCAGTATATCTTGAATCTTTTTCAAGGATTTTTAACAATTTTTCCGTATATTTTTCCATATTTATCACCTTTCAAAATTAAAGTTTTCTAATTCTTTTTACTCTTTTTCTTCTGCGTTTATTTTTTATAACATTCATAATAATAAGCGCAATAAGAATTAATACAAAGCTGAGAACTATTACAATAAACCATGTTGAAGTAATAATGTTTTTGCCTATTTCAAGAATATAAAGCAAAATACTTCGGTCGATTTTTTCATTATTAACCAAATTAACTTTTGCAATTTCCTGACCGGCGCATTTTATACTTACATATCCTAAAATCTGGCCTTTTTCAATAGGCGCCCAAACCTCGTTTTCTTTAATAACAGGGTCGTAAATAATGCTGTCATTACTTATATTTGAAGGCATTATAACAGTAACGTTTTTTTCAGGATAAAGCTGAACAAAATCCGTTTCCGAAGAAAGCTTAACCTGCATTTCCGATATAATTGTATTTGTATCGGCAACTGTTCTGTACTCAAAATTATCAAATGCCCATTTATATAGATTTATTGAGTCTGAAAACTCGGTTCTTGTAGCGTTGTCACCGCCCATTACTATACAAAGATAATTATATCCGTCTTTTGAAGCAGTTGAAGCTACGCATCTTCCTGCCGGTGTTGTAAAGCCTGTTTTTATACCCTTTGCATAAGGATAGTATTTTGTAGTGGCACGATTTACAAGAAAATTGGTGGTAACAACCATTTTTTTATCATGCTTATTTGTTTTAGGAATATAATAAGTTGCCTGTGAACTTATTTCAAGCAAATTCGGAAGTTTTACTGCATATTTACATAGCTTAACCAAATCTCTGACAGTAGTATAATGGTTTTCATCGTGAAGTCCTGTCGGATTTACAAAATTAGTATTATTCATCTTCAGCGCTTTTGCTTTTTCATTCATCAAATCAACGAATTTTTTACCTGTCTGCTTTTCAACATAATCACAAATTACATTTGCAGAATCAGCCGCCGAACACACCATAAGAGTATTTAGACAAACGCGAAGAGTAACCACTTCATTTTCCACAAAGCCAGCGACTGTAAGGTCAGAGCCGAAAAGACTCTCAACCTCCTCTTTAGTAACAGTTACTTCTTTATCAAGATTATCACAGTTTTCTATAAGCAAAACCGCTGTCATAATCTTAGTTATAGAAGCAGGATATCTTTTTTCATCAGCATTTTTTTCATATAAAACATCACCGGTGTCAAGACTGACTAAAATGGCGGCTTCCGATTTTACCTCAAAACCCTCGGTTTTATAAGCACTTGCCGAAAAAGGAATCATTCCCGCCAAAAATACCAAACAGAAAAACAAAGATAATATCTTCTTCATAATATACTTCAATCCTTTAAATTTTCTTTAAAATTTATAAATTACTATGGAAATCCTAATTAAAATATTATATAATATGTATTATAACATATAATTAAACTTTTTTAAATAGAAATTTTTAAATTAGAAAGGATTTTCTATGGTTTATATTACCGGGGATATGCACGGCGACCAAAGCCGTTTTAATACAAAAGCCGTTAAAAGTCTTGAAGAAGGAGATACCTTAATTATTTGCGGTGATTTCGGATTTGTATGGGAAGATACAAAAAAAGAGCGCGAATTTATCAAATGGCTTGGCTCAAGAAAGTATAATATCTGTTTTTTAGACGGACCTCATGATAACTTTGATAAAATATATTCCTGCAAAAAAACTGTTTTTAAAGGCGGAATTGTTCACAGAATATCAGGAACGCTATTTCATATGTGCCGCGGTCAAATATTTAATATTGACGGATATAATATTTTTACATTCGGCGGTGGTGAAAGCTCTGACCGAGATATGCGAAATGATTCAAAAATCTGGTTTAAAGAAGAGCTTCCTACTCCTGAACAAATGAGAGAAGGCGCTGAAAATTTAAACGAGGCAAACCTTACAGTTGACTATATTGTAACTCACGAACCGCCTTCAGTTGTTAAAAAAGCTATTCAGCTTCGTTCAGGTAAAAACGAGTATGTTAACAAGCTTAACGGTTATTTAGAAGAAATTAACCGCAGTGTTAATTTTGATAAATGGTTTTTCGGTTCGGTTCATGAGGATAAACCGATTACAAAAAAACACATTGCTGTTTTCAAAGAGGTTTTACCTATTGATTATCAAATATCACCTGATTTGTTAATGAATATAAAATCATAATATAAATAAAGCTAATCCGCTTGAATGTAAATCATTCAAGCGGATTTTTTAAAGATTATTATATTTTAGATAAATTAATGCGGATTCAGCTACAAAAGAATAGCATAGGTGAAGTTTTTCAAAATCCACAACCTCTAAACACTCTTCTATCGCTTTTTTTGCATCCTCAATTACAGGGGCATAACCGCTTGTAACAGCAGTCCATATAGCAAAAAGTGCCTGACCGAGAACATGATGCTCCTGTTTTCTTGCAGGAACAATATTCTCTTCCCAATAATCACATTGCTTTAAACCTTTTGGTGCTGCAATTGAAATATTACCGTCAAACGGCTCATACAAGCGCTTTAACTTTCTAAAATCATAATCCATTTTCTGATTTGGAATATAAAGCTTAAAATTTCGCATAAAACGCTGAACGGTAGCACCGTTTAACATAGTACCGCACAAATACATATTCTTTTCTTTTTCATCAACAATCGCAAGCTCTTTAAGACAAAGGTGGCTGCAAATATCAATCCAAAACTGAGTAAGTCCGTTGTTATGCACCATATCCGGAGCGAAACCATGGGATACTATCTGCAATCTTTCAAATAAATTTCCTTTTGGATGTTCGTGTTTAGCCTCTTCAAACCGCTCTGCCCACTCACCGCCGACAAGCTCACGCATCATTCCGTAAATGAACAGATTATTACAACAGCCGCGCCAATCAGGATCCGCATAAGAGCCACTGAAAACTCCGTCACACTCGGTGACGAGTGAAAGTTTGTTTTCAAATGCGGTTTCGCATACAACCCGAATACGCTCTTTAATTTCAAGTTTTATTTTTTCTGATATTTTCGGTGACCGGTAAACCCTGTAAAGAGCCAATAACCATGGTCCTGTTTGATCGGCCGATCCCAAAGGAAAATGAGAAACGCCGTCATCAGCTACGCCTCGACAGATAAAGCCTTTTTGATTTCCGGCATCCTGAAAAACATAAAGTCCGTTGAGCAAAGTCATTACATCATTATGCAAACTTTCATCATCAACTGCGTCATATTTATCCATAAGCGCATAAAGATAAAGACTTGTAAAAAATGCACCGTTCTCAATAGGAGTCCACCAGCCATATGCATTCGGCATACACTTATCACACTCTTCTTTTGTAGGGATCGGAGTGTCTTTTATGTCAGGCGCCGAATAATCAAGCAAATGTCCGTAAGGCATTCTTACAAAACGCTTAAATACGATATTGTGTAAAAAATCTATTTTTCCATATATACTCATAGCATACACCTATTTTATGCATTTTAAATTAATTACTTTTTTAAAACATACTGCAAATAGATAAGACAAGCTTCCGCCACGAAAGAATAACATAGGTGAAGTTTTTCAAAATTCACAACCTCTAAACACTCTTCAAGCGCTTTTTTTGCGTCCTCAATTACAGGCTCATAACCGCTTGTAACAGCAGTCCATATAGCAAAAAGTGCCTGACCGAGAACATG
>JBJEIS010000178.1:0-8028 GCA_051877275.1 Acutalibacteraceae bacterium
ACAGGTTGAGGGCGGAAAAGACCCTGACGAATACATAAAAGAGTATGGAGCTGAACGATTTAGGTTGCTTTTAGAGGGCGCTAAAAATGATATAGAATTTAAGCTTGTAAGCATAAAAAGCGGAGTTGATTTTAATTCCGATGCCGGCAAACTTGACTATTTAAACGGCGCAGTTGAGGTTTTAGCCGATGTTTCTGATGAAATTGCCAGAAACCTTTATGCAGGAAGAATTTCCGATGAAACAGGGGTTGATAAGAAAACTATTATTAGCCGTGTAAATAATATCAGAAAAGCTAAAGAAAGAAAAAAGCTTAAAAAGACGCTTATGGATTATACAGCACCAAAGTATAAAACTGAAACGGTCAATCCAAAAGCCGGTCAGTATAAGCGCGCGGCAGCGGCAGAGGAAACTGTTTTGTCAATAATGATGCAGTATCCTCAGTTACTTGATTATATTTGTGAAAACATTAATGAAGATGATTTTTTAACTGATTTTAATAAGGATTTATTTATTAAATTAAAAGAAATTCTTTCTAAATCTACTGAATTCAATGAATCATATCTTTCCGATTGTTATGATGCAAAACAATTGGGCAGAGTTGTTAAGATACGAACCAAGGTTATTAATTCAAAAACAGAGCAGGTAATTGATGACTGCATAAAAGTAATAAAAGATGAAAAAGATAAACTTGGTATAGTATCATCAAAAGATATGACTGATGAAGATTTTAAAAATGCAATGGAATTATTAAAGAAAAATAAGAAAGGTTAGGATTTTTAAAATGGCTGAAATTAATAAAGAAATCAACAAAGAACTTGACGATAAAATTAAAAATGAAAATGAGCGAGATATCAACATTGAAGATGAGGATATGTTGACTGATGATTTGGATAAAGAGCCTGATTTAGATGACTTATCCGAGCCTCCGGTTGAGGAATTAGAAGAAATCTCGCAGGAAGAATTAGATAATGCGCTTGTTATTGATGATGTCACTTTAAATGACCCTGTTAAGCTTTATCTTAAAGAAATAGGTAGAGTTCCGCTTTTATCAGGTGAAGAGGAAGTGGAATTAGCCCAGAAGATTCTCGAAGGCGACCAAAAGGCAAAACAGAGACTTACTGAAGCAAACTTGCGTCTTGTTGTATCAATTGCAAAAAGATATGTAGGAAGAGGAATGCATTTTCTTGATTTGATTCAAGAGGGAAATGTAGGCCTTATTAAAGCTGTTGAAAAATTTGACCACACAAAGGGATTTAAATTCTCTACTTATGCCACTTGGTGGATTAGACAGGCTATTACAAGAGCAATTGCCGATCAGGCGAGAACTATTCGTATTCCTGTTCATATGGTTGAAACTATTAATAAGCTTAAAAAAGTTCAAAGTCAGCTTTTACATGAAAACGGCAAGGAAGCAACAGAGGAGCAAATTGCAAAAGCTATGGGACTTTCAGTTGCCAGAGTTCGTGAAATTGTCAGAGTAGCACAGGAACCTGTTTCTATGGAAACACCTATCGGTCCTGAGGAAGATTCAAGACTTATGGACTTTATTAAAGACGATGATGCATTGGCTCCTGACGATGCAGCGCTTAAAACAATCACTAATGAGGATATTGACGCTGTTTTAAAAACTTTGACACCGAGAGAAGAAAATGTAATTAGACTTCGTTTCGGACTCAAAGACGGTAGATGCCACACTTTGGAAGAAGTCGGTTCAGAATTTGAAGTAACCAGAGAGAGAATACGCCAAATTGAGGCAAAGGCTCTTCGTAAGCTTCGTCATCCTGTTCGTTCGAATAAGTTCAGAGATAATAAATAAGGGGTATTTCTATGCGAATTAGTCTTGAAACAGATTATGCTGTCAGGATTGTGCAATGTCTTGCGGATAAAGGTGAGAGAACAAGTGCTTCTGAAATTTCTCAAAAAACAAGGGTGACTGAAAAATTCTGTTTGAAAATTTTAAGAAAGCTTGTAAGCCAAGGACTTGTTAAATCTTTTAAAGGCGTAGGAGGCGGTTATGAATTAAATAAACCTCCTGAAAATATAACATTAAAAGAAGTTATTGAAACTATTGAAGGACCTATTGTAATTAGCAGATGTTTGCAGGAGGATTTCAGTTGTGAGCATCACAGCGATTGTTCGTGTTATTTTCATAAGGTCTTTTATGAAGCGTCAAAAGATATGGCTGAAAGGTTTGCCTCGGTAAATTTTTCGCCTGACGGTAGATAATAAAACGGTATAGCGTATATGCTATACCGTTTTTAAGTTATTTATTATAAAAAAGTTCAAAAAAAGCCTTTAAAAATCAAAGTATCTATGTTAAAATAATAATTAATTATAAAAATAATTTAAATCAAAAGCCTGAGGAGGTTTTATTTTGGTTTTTAGAATATATACCGAGAAAAAAAGAGGTCTTGACGCTGAGGCGAAAAACTTATTGGGATATATTAAAAATTATATTTCTGTTGAGCCTGAAACTGAGTTGAGACTTTTTGACAGATATGATTTTGACGGCCTTACAAAAGAAGAATTTGATGTTTTAGCAAAAAAGGCTATAACAGATGAAAATACAGACACTGCATTTATTGATTATTTACCGCTTACAACAGGCTGGCGAAGCTTTTCAATTTCACCTGTTGACGGCGTTTTTGATGAAAAGTTTTATAATTTGAAAGGTATAGCGCGTTCTTACGGTATTAATCATTATAAATGCAAACGCTCAAAAGTTATTGCGGTTTCAAATATTTTAAATGATTATAAGTTTGAAGAGATTAAAAAGCTTTTATTAGATAAAAAATTTAATTATTTATCTGACAGTAATAAGTCTTTAAGTCTTGAGTACAGTGATATTAACTTTGGTGAAACTGTGGTTGATGATGATTTTCTGGAAAAAAATGATATTCAGATTTATCAATATCTCATAAAGACTTCACTTAAAATGTCTAAAGAAATGCTTTGCATTGTTAGAGATTATTTTAAGCTTTTAAAAAGAAATCCTACTTTGATTGAGCTTTATGCTATTGATTCTTATCTTGCAAGTAAAAATTTCCCGGAAGATTTCAAATTCGGCGAGATAAACTTTGAAAATTTAACTGAAAATTCGCCTTTGAAAATCACTATGGAAGAATTTATTTCTCTTCGTGAACAGGCGGGTATAGATAAAACAGGTACAATTTCTTTGAAAGATATAGCAATGGCAGGATATGACTATATGAAACAAAAAGGTCAGATTCAGGATATTGTTATAGAAAATAATCAGCCTCTTATTCAGCTTCCTGTTGATGTAAATGGAGTGGTTGAGCAGTATTTTGTTTCATTTAAGGCGGGAAAAACAAATAAATTTGACGATATTGATGTTTTTCCTCAAAAGACTTTTAATACATTAGAGGCATATCAGTCACTTTGCGTTGATTGCAGACCTTATTTGGAAAAACAAGACCGAATTTCATCAGTAAGCACCTTTAAAAACACAACCATCGGTGATGAAATTACAAAGAAAACTGCTGAAATGAACAGAAAATTGGGTATTTGCTCTTCTCTCGGCGGTCAGATATATTCAAAAGGCATAAAAAATCCTGTTAATTTTTCTGCTACTGCATTTTCAGGT
This sequence comes from Acutalibacteraceae bacterium, assembly GCA_051877275.1. Classification (GTDB taxonomy): domain Bacteria; phylum Bacillota; class Clostridia; order Oscillospirales; family Acutalibacteraceae; genus RUG11462. Next base: position 3,606 of record JBJEIS010000178.1, read on the forward strand.
ACAAAATCCGACTTTTCTTCAAAAGTACAAAGCGGAGATTTTATTGTTATGCTCGGCAGTAAAATGACAATTAATGATTTTAGCGATAAGAATTTTAACAGAAGAACTATTTTTTCTATGAAGGAAAAAATAAACCAGTTCTTTAAAATTACAGCAAACGAAACTTTTATTAAAAAATCATTAGATTTTTCAGAAGGTATTATTCCTGGTATTATCAGTAAGTTTAAAGGCGTTGAAATCGATATAAACAGATTGGTGGCTTCAAAATATATCGCTTATTCTCATTTAGCTTTGAGCATTAAAAATATACGTTCTGCAGTAATTGTAAGCAAAGAGAATATTGAAAGAATTAAACAGATCTGTATTTCGCTTGGATTATCTTCTCATATTATCGGTGAAATAAAGGAAGAACCTTATTTAATAATAAAAAACGGTAAAAAACAGCTTGCTAATTTATCTACCGACTTTATACGTTCATTACATTATAGTGATAATTACAGCGTTTTGATTAGTGATTCATCTGTAAAGAAAATTGATTTTGATGAGATGAATGAAGAATTTAGGAATCTGGATTTAAAGAGCGCTTTTTTGAATAATCTTAAAGACATTTCGGTTTGTTCTAAAAAAGGTATTTCTTCTGAATTTGATTCTACTGTCGGCGGCGGATGTGTTTTACCTCCTTTCGGTGGCTCAAATTCAATAACGCCCTCAGATTCATTTATTTGCAAAATTCCTACTGCGACCGGTAATACAAATACTGTTACGGCAATTTCTTATGGCTGCAATCCAAAAATTTCTGAGATTAGTCCATATCACGGTGCGGCATTTTCAATTATGGAATGTATTTCAAAAATTGTTGCTACCGGTGCAAATTCAATTAATACAAAACTCGGTATTTGTCAGAATATTTCCGACCCAAAAGATTTTCCTTCTAAATACAGCGGATTGTTTTCAGCTATTTTCGGAGCATTTGCAACTGAAACAGGAATGAATATTCCTTCAATTTCTTATGATTTAAGTATTGATAAAGCGAATGAAGGATTACTTGATTTTTGTTGTTTTGCAATTGCTGTTTCAAAAGCAAATGAGGTTATTACTGCTGATTTTAAATCGGCAGGTTCAACTATTATCCTTGTTCCTATGCCTATTGTTCAGAAAACAGGCTTGCCTGATTACGATAAAGCAAAAGTAATTTACAGACAAATTCATTATTTATCTCAAAACGGAAAGGTTTTATCGGCAGGTGTTGTAAGTGACGGCGGTATAGCTGCTTTGGTTGCAAAAATGAGCTTTGGCAACAATATCGGTGTTGATTTTGAAACGCTTGATAAAGAAACTTTGTTTTCTGCTAAAACTGCTTCTATTGTTATTGAAACAAAAAATCCGGGTGCTTTTTCGGGAATGGATACTGTTATTATCGGTCAAACTATTGCAGAACCTGAATTCAGATTTGACAGCGACATTGTTTCAATTAATGAGGCAATGGCATTATATACAGGTAATTTGCAAAGCTTTTATCCTACAAGAACATCTAAAAAGACTGCTATGGCTAAAATCGATTTGTATGAATCGGGAATTGCAGACAGAATTATTTGCAGAAATAAGGTCGCTTTACCAAAAGTAATTATCCCTGTTTTCAGTTCGTTTTCCGGTGCTAATGACAGTTTCAGAGCTTTTACAAATGCAGGGGCACAGGCAGAAATTCTTTGTATTAATTCTAAAGACTATCAGAATTCATTGACTGCCTTGTCGAATAAAATTGATAATTCTCAAATTATTTGTTTACCATCAGGCTCCGGAAGCGCTTTTTCTTCGGAATTTGGATATAGCGTTATGACAAATCCTATGATTTCTGAATCGGTTTTAAAACTGCTTAACCGAGATGGCCTTATTATCGGTTTTGAAGAAGGCTTTGATATATTGCTTAAATCCGGACTTATTACAAGCGGAGTTTATAAATCGCTTGAAAACGGTGCGTTTTTAACCCAGAGTGTTATTGGAATGCCTTCTTCGGGATTTGTAAGAACGAAAATTATTTCAGATAAATCACCTTGGTTATCACTTTGCACAACAGGAGATATTCATTCAGCGCCTGTTTATCATAGTAAGGCAAGATTTGTTGCAGATGAGCTTACGATGTTGTCGCTTATTAAAAACAATCAGGTTGCTGCACAGTATATTGATAAGAATGAAAAACCTGCTGCAAAAATGCCGTATAATCCTGATTCAAGCGTTTGCGCTGTTGAGTCATTGACTTCACCTGACGGCAGAATTTTCGGAAAAGTATCTCAGCCGCAAAGAAGAACAAGGGGTTGCTTTACTAATATTTCCGGCAACAAAGATCCTCGGATTTTTGAAGCAGGCGTAAAATATTTTAAAGATTAATTTGAAAGGGATTGTGTGTTTTGAAGTATTTAGTTGTTTTATGTGATGGAATGGCAGATGTGCCGAACGAAAAATTAGGCGGTAAAACACCTATGCAGGCGGCAAATAAACCTATGATGGATAAGCTTTGTAAAACTGCCAAAATCGGTATGTGTAAAACTGTTGCTGACGGTTTGAAACCCGGTAGTGATGTAGCAAATCTGTCAGTTTTGGGATATGACGCACGAACCTGTTATTCAGGTCGTTCACCGCTTGAAGCTGCAAATCTTGGTATTGAGCTTAAAAGTGATGAAATTGCTATGAGATGTAATTTAGTTACTCTTTCCGATGCTGAAAACTATGAAGACAAGGTTATGGTTGACTATTGCGGCGGCGATATTTCAACCCAAGAGGCTGATGAGCTTATTAAAGCATTGCAAGAGGCTTTCGGCGATGAAAATAATTGTTTTTATACAGGAGTTCAGTACAGACATTGCCTAGTTTCAAAGCTTGGTAAACTCGGCTTGCAGTTTACTCCGCCTCATGATATTTCCGATAAAGTTGTCGGCCCTTATTTGACTGATGTTCCTGAAGCAAAACCTTTTATTGATATAATGAAAAAATCTGTTGAGGTACTTGAAAACCATCCTGTTAATATAAAAAGAAAAGCTGAAGGTAAACGCCCTGCAAATTCTGCATGGTTTTGGGGAGAGGGTAAAAAACCTGCACTTCCTTTGTTTAGAGATATGTTTTCTCTTAAAGGCGCAGTTGTATCTGCCGTTGACCTTATACGCGGAATCGGCAAATTAGCCGGTATGGAAGTTGCTGAGATTGACGGTGTAACCGGATATATTGATACTGATTTTGATAAAAAAGCAAATACAGCTAAAGATTTACTTACAAGAAATGATTTTGTTTTTGTTCACCTTGAAGCGCCTGATGAGTGCGGTCACAGAGGTGAGGTTGAAAATAAGGTCAAAGCAATCGAGCTTATTGATGAAAAGATTTTAACTCCTCTTTATAATGAAATCCGGAAATACGGAGATTTTAAAATTCTTGTTATGCCTGATCACCCTACACCTTTAACTTTAAAAACTCATACTTCTGAACCTGTTCCGTTTATGATTTACAGCAGTAGTGAAGAGTTTGACGGTGCCGATACATATACTGAAGAAACAGCTGAAAAGTCAGGTATTTATATAGAAAAAAGTATAGATTTAATGCCGCTTTTTCTTGGAAAATAATATGAATAAAACAGTAGTAATAACAGGTGTTACCAAGGGAATCGGTCGGCAGACTGCTCTTGATTTAGCTGAAATCGGATATTTTGTAATAGGTTTTTACAAAAACAGCGAGGAGCAGGCGAAATTACTTGAGTCGCAATCACCGATGATAAAAACTTTTAAATGTGATGTTTCGGATTATAATTGTGTAATGGAAACGGCACAGAAGATTCTTAAAAACAATAGTATTTACGCGGTTATTAATAACGCAGGCATAGCAAAAACATCTTTATTCACAGATGTTTCTTCGGAAGATTTTGATAATCTTTTTAATATCAACGTGAAAGGAACTTTTGCAGTTACAAAGGCGTTTTTGCCGCATATGATTAATAAAAAGCAGGGAAGAATTATAAATATTTCTTCTATATGGGGCGTTTGCGGAGGCTCTTGCGAGGTGGTTTATTCTGCTTCAAAAGCTGCGGTAATCGGTATGACAAAAGCGCTTGCGCGTGAGGTAGGACCTTCGGGAATCAATGTTAACTGCATTGCACCGGGAGTTATTGAAACCGATATGATAAATAATTTATCAAAAGAGGATAAGGAAGCATTGGCAAATGAGACTGCGCTTATGCGAAACGGAACTCCGAAAGATATTTCCCGGGTTATAAAGTTTTTGCTCAGTGAAGATTCTGACTTTGTAACAGGTCAGGTCATTACTGTTGACGGCGGAATGATTTAAAAAAGGCTTGAAATCATTTGATTTCAAGCCTTTTTATTAGCGAAAAAACCACAAGTTATACTTGTGGTAATGAACAAAGCGGAAGCGTCAATTCTAT